>CAYWCJ010000264.1:0-6814 GCA_964456595.1 uncultured Gemmatimonas sp.
GTCGTGCCGCGCGGCACGACCATCGAAGACGTGAGATGCATCGGCACCTGGAGTGCCGCGCCGCGCGTGCTGTCCGCGTTGATGACCGGTGACGTTTCGAGCGAGAACTTCTTCTCGAGTGTGAGCGTGGCACCCGATGGCGCGCGAATGCGCAGCATCGAATGCAGCGCGGGGTTGGCCGCCGCGCCGAGCAATCGCAGAAAGCCTGCACGTGCGCTGGAGCCGGGGTATGCGCCGGTGCCTGCATACTGATCGATCACGAACGAGTAGGGCGGATGAAACGAGCGCTGTCCCGGCGCGTTCTCGAACGTGAAGGCGAATGTGCCGGCCGAGTAGTACGCCGTTTCTTCGAGCGTGCCACTGGCCACGTAGTAGATCTGCGGCCACGGACCCGCGGGCCACTTGAGGTCACCACCAAGCGCCTGCGCGAGCGAGTCGTACGGAACCACATCTGCCGGCACGGGCTCCTCGGCCGCACTTGGCACGCGCAACACTTTTGCGTCGGGCGTGTGATTGCTTAGCGCGACGACGACCTGATTGGAGGAGAGGAGGTCGCGCATGCTGCGGATTTCGGGTTCGGAGAACGGCGCTTCACCGCGCGAACTGCCGCCCGCAACACCGATCGTCGCGCCACCACCGCCCCAGAACGCGCCGTAGTTGCGATTGAGATCGACACCCGCGTTCCCGTTCGAGGGCGCCGCGCATTCGGCCCACGTGGGCACCCGGCCCATCTCGATGCGGCAGCTCTTGCGCTTCTGTTCGTGAAGGAGGGAGCGCGACAAGTCGTAGCCGTCGGGGTTGACGACCGGCACGACGATGAATCGCACGCTGTCGAGCAGCGACGTAATGCGCGCGTCCACACCATCGTTCTTGAGCAGGTCCCAGACAAACTCCAGCGTCAGCTCGACCGTCGGCCATTCGCGCGCGTGATGCAGGCCCGTCATCAGGAAGACGGGCTTTCCCGAATTCGCCTGCACGTGGTGCGAGATCTCGAGCGCCCACATCGTCTGCCCGAGCAGTGACTTGTGGGAGAGTTCGAAGCGCTTGACGGTGGACGGATACAGTGCAGCGATCCGCGCGAGCTCGTGGTTGGTTTCGCTGAGGGTGCGATAGGTGACGCGGCCCGTCGGCAGCGACGATGGGTACGGAATGGAGGGTGCGTCCGGCGCGGCCGCAGCGGGTGCGCCACCGCGTCCACGTTGTGCCTGTGCCTGTGCAACCGGAACGGTGAACAGCAACGCGATGGCCAGTGCCTGCCGCACGCGTGCATGCGCGTGTGACAACAAGAGCGGAAGTGTGGTCACGACGTGGTGCACCGTTGCGAAGGTCCGAATGTGGGGGCAAGCGCCATGCATCGGAAATTGCGCACCGAAACTGTCGAGCGGAACCGCTGCACGACCGACGATGGGTTCGCCTCTCGCGTGCCCGTCGTATCGCCCGCAGAAGTCGTTCGGCCGCTCGACCGGGCTGCAGCGCAAACTGGACGCGCTGAGGTGAACGTTCATCGCGTGCCACACGTACACTGCGTAGTCACTCGTCAAGTACACGGCACCGTCACGTGTGTTGTCGCGACGCGCTCTCCCTTCCACCGGATACCCACCATGCGCCTGCTTGCATCATACGCAAGACATTCTGCATCCCGATCTGCCGCGCGCGTCGGCGTGGTGTGCTCGCTCGCGCTATTGAGCGCCTGCGCGAAGGCCTCCACGTCCACGTCAGCCGCCACACCGCAACCAGCGGTTGGCGCCGGTGTCGCCTCGGCGCCGGCGACCGGTGGGCGCGGGGCGGCGCCCGGCGGCGGTGCGGCGACAACGGGTCGTGCGGGTGGACGCGGCTTTCAGGGCGAGATGGACAGCACGCGCGCCCGTCAGTTGTACGTGAGCAACGATCCCAAGGATTTGCCCAAGGCCAACTTCGCGTCGGCGATGGTGGCCAAGGCGAAGACGGACAGCATCTACGCCGCGCGCTTCACGGGCGTCGTCGATTTCCGGAAGATCACGTACAAGAGCACGGCCGATGGTGCGACGGTTCCAGCCTATCTCTTCGCGCCGATCAACAAGCGCGGACCGCGAGGACATGCGGCGATGATCTGGGTGCACGGCGGCGTGCACGGCAACTGGGGCGAGAGCATGCTCCCGTTCGTGAAGGAAGCGGTGGACCGCGGCTACGTCATCATCGCACCAGACTATCGCGGCAGCACGGGGTACGGCGAAGCGTGGCACATGCTCATCGACTACGGCGGCTATGAAGTGGACGACGCAATGTCGGCCTTCGAGTACATGAAGACGCTGTCGTACGTGGACACCGCGCGCGTGGGGATGATGGGGTGGAGTCACGGTGGATTCATCACCACGCTCAATGCCACAAAGGCGGGCCATCCGCTCAAGGCGGGGGCCGCGATCGTGCCGGTGACGAACCTCATCTTCCGCTTGTCGTACAAGGGGCCGAGCTATCAGCGCGACTACGCCGCCGAGCCGCGCATTCGCGGGCTGCCGTTCGAGAAGCCCGAGGAGTACATCAAGCGCTCGCCGTTGTATCACATCGAGAACCTGAACATTCCGTTGCTCGTGCACGTGTCCACGAACGATCTCGACGTGAACTATGTCGAGGACCAGCAGATGGTGTGGAAGCTGCGCGCGCTCAAGCCGGAGCTGTCGGAAACGAAGATCTACGTCGATCCGGCCGGTTGGGGATCGTCGGTCGGACACGCGTTCAGCCGTCGTGTCGATCCGGTCACGCTCGAGCGAGTCGACTCGCCGGCGCAGATCGATTCGTGGAACAGAACGTGGACGTTTTTCGAGTGGGTGCTGCGCCCGTATGAGGATAGGTCGAAGCCACTTCCTCCGGTGAGGGTGCAGCCGTAAACGGCAACCACCAGGTGTCGGGCTTCGGGTGAAGGTTTGGGGCTTCGAGTTGGTGCGTACATTTATCTCTCGAAGCCCCAAACCTTCACCCGAAGCCCGACACCTGGTGGTGGCAGTCTGTTACTTGTCCATCGCCCGCTTCCTCCGCTGCTCGTCCCCCATCTTCTCGATGTCGGCGAGCAGCTTTTTCGCGTCGTAGATGATCCCGTCCTTGATCGTCCACTTCACGCCACCGTAGTTCTCGACTTTCTGCGTTGCGTCGTTGAGCCGGAACCATCCCGTTCCGTACAGCACCTTGAGATTGGCCACCGGATTCGCGTCGACGATCACGAGGTCGGCCAGCATCCCCGTTTCGATCACGCCGTATTCGATCTGTTTCTTCATGGGCTTGAAGATCGTCTGTGCGGCGTGCAGTGTACCGGCGCGAATGGCTTCCGTTGGTGTGAAGCCCGCCTCCTGCAGCAGCTCCAGCTCTTCAATCGTCGAGAAGCCGGGCGTGTTGTAGATGAAGCCCGCGTCTGAACTGGCCGTGACGCGACCGCCCATGTTCTTGTAGTCGTTGACGAACTCCATCCACACGCGGTAGAAATTGCGCCAGGCGACTTCGTCTTCCGTGGTCCAGTTGTAGAAGTATGCGCCGTGATTGGTGCGGCTTGGCGTATAGAAATCCCACTGCGTCGGGATCGTGTACTTCGCGTGCCATGAGGCGTTCATGCGCTTCATCACGTCACGCCCCGTGAGGTACGTCGTCATCGTCGGGTCGAGTGTGACGTCGCGCTCCTTGAGATTCCTGAGGAACGCATTCCACTTCTCGCCGTGCGGCTTCACCAGACTCCACTGCCGCGCCACCTGACCGAAACGCGTCTGCTCGTCCTGCAGATTCGCGTCTGTCGGCCACGGCTGCACCTGATGGTTCTCGTACATCGATTCGAAGATGCCGTAGAAGTGCGTGACCGCTTCGAGCCCGAGCTTGGTGGCCATGTCCGCGTTCATCTGCGCCACGCCTTGCTGCTGCAGGTGCGCCGTCGAACCGAGTCCGAGCTTCTTCGCCTCGTCGAGTAGCGCCTCCATGATGTCGGGGCGTTCGGCGCCGAGCTTGAGCCCTTCGGCGCCATTCGCCTTCGCCCAACGCACCCACTCGCGTGCCACGTCCGGTGTGCGCGGCACACCACGTCCCCATCCGGTGCCCGGACGCTGGTACACGACGTAGCGTGGCGCAGCGATCTCGTTCTTCGCGCTGCGTTCGCGCTCCTTCACGGAGTAGTCGAAACTGGCGAACGGCACCCCGCGCACCGTCGTGATCCCGTGCGCGAGCCACAGCTTGTTGTAGTACTCGCTGTCCGGCGCCTTCTGCTGCGTGCCCTGATGCACGTGCAGATCCACCAACCCGGGCATCATGTACATGCCGTTGGCGTCGAGCTCTTTCAGCGCGCCCTTCGGCCGCTTCGATTCATCCACTTTCACATTCGGATAGCCGACGCTCACGATCTCGGCGATGCGATTTCCTTCCACGATCACGTCCACGGGACCGCGTGGTGCGCTGCCGTAGCCATCGATGAGATGGACGCCGCGAATGATGAGGCGATTGAACGGACCTTCGCCTTCCTTGCGCGCCGGCGCCGGCGTCGGGTCTTCGCGACGTTCGGCCAGGAGGCGCTGCTGCACCGCACTGTCCGCTGTCGCAGGACGAGCGTTCGTTGGCGCTGCACGTTGCGCATTCGCGTTGGGCGCAGACGTCAAGACGAGCGCACCCGCACACGGTAGCACGAGATGTTTCAGGCGAAGGGCACTGCGTGATCGCATGGCGGTAGCTCCGTCGGCGGGTAAACGGGACGAATGAGGGGACAGGAGGAGATACAACGAAATGAGGGGGTTGGCTATGCGCGCGGGCATCTGCGAACGACCCAGTTTGGAGTTTGAGGTTGGAGTAGTGAGAGAGCAGAGTCGCCCGTCGGCGCGTGGGTCTCGCGACCATGGCGGACTGGCCGACGGGATACTCCTACTTCACACTGGCCACGGGGTCGTTTTTGGTGTCAGCCTCGAGCGCCTGAACCCGCCCACCCGCGCGGTCGCTGGACGGGGATTGCAGGAGTCAGGTCGCGGCGCAATGCGTGCGGTGACGCGGCGCGTCATGGACGGCCGACGCAACCCGGCAGGCGAAACGCGCCGATGCGCGAGGAGTAGCTCGTTGCGCCCTGCCTGAGGTAGTCGCCAACGTACCAGATGGTACAGTCGTCGCTCGGATCGATAGCGGTCTGTGTGTAGTCTTCCCACCGCAACGTGTTGGTCTGGGACGCTTCGCCTTCGGCGAGGACGGTCTCACGTAACGTGAGCGTTCCGAGAGCATCACCAGCCAGTCGTCCGGCGAATCGTTGGCCCGGGAAATTCGGCGAACCGCCGAACGAGTATCCGATCCCGATATTGCCCTTGTCATCCATCGCGGGACTGGCCATCCAGCGATAGAAACCGTCGGGCGCGTACGTACCCTGCTGGTGCAGACGCAGCGCGTTGTTGGCACCGGCGTCGAGACGGAACTCGTACCACCGCACCCCACCGCCGCCCGCCGCCGTGTTCACCGAGTGCACTGCCACGATCGACTGCTGCGCGCCAAGGCGACGATACACCACGCGCGCCATGAGCTTGTCGCCCTGTGCATCCAGGCGACGATCGGTGCCCGGCTGCGGCACGCAACTCGTGAGCTGTCCACCGCACAAATACTGGTACGGCGCGACTGCAATCCTTACCGGCCCCTCAACTTTCGTCTTCGTCGGATCAGTCCAGTTCACGCTGAACGTCCACGCGTAGATGCCATCGTCGGCCAACTCGTTCCTGAGCTGCGTACCCCCAGCGGCGAGCATGATGTTTGGCGCGCCGACCGGCGGGAGTTGTGTGCCGTCGAGGTCTGCGTTGTTGAGGAAGTTCACGCCGTCGATGATCACGCACTGCTCTGTGGCGTCGAGCCCCTTGAGCATCTTCAGTCGTTCGACCACGCAGGCGTGCTTCTGAATCACGTCGTCGCCCGTGCTGGTGGGCACGTAGTAGCCGTCGGGCCACACCGCGGGGCGCGGATAGTCGGGAAAGAGCGGGCGGATGAACTCGTAGCGGTAGTACGGGCCAAAGGGATCGGGGGTCGTGCTCACCGCGTAGCACATCGCGTACGTGCCCTGTGGCTCGGCGGGTCTGGCCGACTGCGCAGGCGCCGGTGCACCGGCCGGCGGCGCGCCCGGCGCAGCCGCGGGCGGTGTTGCAGGCGGTGTTGCAGGAGGCGCCGTTGCCACTGGCGCAGCAGGACGCGATGGCTGAAAGAGCGGCGTCGCCGGACCAGGCTGTGCAAACTGCCCCGCTTGACTCCGTCGCGCGGGTTCGCCGGATCGACCGACACTCGGCTCGTTCTGACGCACCGGCACGCGCGAGAAGATCGGCATCACGATCAACCAGCGATTGGCGAGTTGGTCGTAGCGTGCGACGGCGTCGCCGCTGTTGCGATTCTCGCACGGACCACCGAAATCGCGAAACACGTTGAGTGTTTCCACCGGCCCGTACAGCACCCGCCCACTGATTGCGTACTTGCGCCCCTTCTTGCTGAAGATCGCCATGCGCGAGTTGACGACCTGCACGACGTGATCAGGACCAACCGCCAACGAATTGTCCGACGGATTGCGCAGGTTGGCCGTCCCCTGCGGCCCCGAGAACCCGACGCCAAGTCCATCGAAGCTCGCCACCATCGCCGCCGACGCTCGCGAGCCCGCCACGCGTTGCTCCACATCGGCTGCACCGTTGGGTGCACCCATCACCCGTGGACTGGCACGCTCCGCTTCGCGCTCGTCTTTCGAAGCCGGCGGGGCCACCGCGCCATGCCTGATGTCCTGCGTATCGGGCTCGCCATCGCCGTCCACGGCGTCGGCGTCGGCGTCGGCGTCGGCGTCGGCGTCGGCGTCGGCGTCGGCGTC
>CAYWCJ010000265.1:0-6812 GCA_964456595.1 uncultured Gemmatimonas sp.
CGCTGGTGGACGGGCAAGGAAACTTCGGCAGCATGGACGGCGATTCGGCGGCCGCGTATCGCTACACCGAATCGCGGTTGATGCGCATGGCGATGGAGATGCTCGGCGACATCGACAAGAACACCGTCGACTTTGCGCCCAACTACGATGACCGGTTGGAAGAGCCGCGTGTGTTGCCGTCGGCGATTCCCAATCTGCTGGTGAATGGTTCGACGGGCATCGCGGTCGGCATGGCGACGAATATTCCGCCGCACAACCTGCGCGAGATTTCCGACGCGGTCATCGCCTTGATCGACAATCCCGATCTCGAGCCGGCCCAGCTGCGCACGATGGTGAAGGGGCCTGATTTCCCGACGGGCGGCTATGTGTACGGTCGCGCCGGCATTGCCGACTATCAGGACACCGGTCGCGGTCGCATCGTGATGCGCGCGCGTGCCGTGATCGAAGAGCGCGAGTCGAGTGGTCGTTCGCAGATTGTCGTCACCGAAGTGCCGTATCAGGTGAACAAGGCCCGATTGGTGCAGGACATCGCACAGTTGGTGAAGGATGAAAAGCTCACCGGCATCAGTGCATTGCGTGACGAGTCTGATCGTGACGGCATGCGCATCGTGGTGGAGCTCAAGCGCGATGCCATTCCGCGCGTGGTGCTCAACCAGTTGTACAAACACACCACGATGCAGTCCACGTTTGGCGTCATCATGATCGCGCTGGTGCCCGATGTGAACACCCGCCAGCTCGTGCCCAAGGTGCTCACGCTCAAGCAGTGCCTCATGCACTTCATCGGGCACCGCCATGAAGTGGTCGTGCGTCGTACGCAATTCGATCTCGACAAGGCGCTCGAGCGCGAGCACATCCTCGAAGGGCTGAAGATCGCCGTCGACAACATCGATGAAGTGATCGCGCTCATTCGCGCGGCGGTCGATACGCCAACGGCCAGCACGCAATTGCAGGCGCGTTTCGGACTGTCCGAGCTTCAGGCCGAGGCGATCCTGAACTTGCGTCTGTCCAAGCTCACCGGCCTCGAGCGCGAGAAGCTCGAAGAGGAGCTCGCCGAACGGCGTGTCTTCATCACCGAGATGCGCGGCATCCTCGCATCGAAGCCGCGCCGCATGGAGATCATGAAGGGTGAGATGCTCAAGCTGACAGAAACGTTTGGCGACGAGCGTCGTACCGAGATCGTTTCGGACGAAGGGGAGTTCTCGATCGAGGACTTGATTGCCGAAGAGGAGATGGTGGTGACCATCTCGCATCAGGGCTACGTGAAGCGCACGGCGGTTTCGCTGTACAATCGTCAGCTGCGCGGCGGTCGCGGAAAGCAGGGTGCCGACCTCAAGGAAGGCGACTTCATGGAGCGGTTCTACGTGGTCTCCACGCACACGTACATCCTGATCTTCACCGACGACGGTCGCTGCTTCTGGATCAAGGTGCACGAGCTACCGCAGGCGGGACGCGACACGCGCGGCAAACCGATCGTCAATCTCATCAACGTCACGCCGGACACACGCATTCGTGCGGTGGTGCCGGTGCGCGTCTTCAGCGACTCGGAGTTCCTGCTGTTCTGCACCAGGAAGGGCACGGTGAAGAAGACAGCGCTGTCGCAGTATTCGAACCCCCGCGCCAATGGCATCAAGGCGATCAAGATCGAGGATGGCGACGAGCTGATGGACGTGCAGGTGACGAGCGGGAGCAACGACGTGGTGCTCGCCACGCGGCACGCGCTGAGTCTCCGTTTCCATGAAAGTGATGTGCGCGAAATGGGTCGCGACACGACCGGTGTGAAGGGCATCGAGCTGCGTCCGGGCGACTCGGTGGTCGGCATGGTGGTCATCAAGCGTGATTCCACGCTGCTGGTGGTAACGGAGAAGGGGTTGGGCAAGTGCTCGGACATCAGCGAGTATCGCGTGCAGAAGCGCGGTGGCAAGGGTATCCTCACGCTCAACCGAACCGAGCGCACTGGCGATGTCGTGGCGCTGATGGAAGTGGTGCCCGAAGACGAGTTGATGCTGATGACGCGACAGGGTGTCGCCATCCGCATCAAGGTGAGCGATATTCGTGTCGCCAGTCGAGCGACGCAGGGTGTGAAGCTGGTGGCGCTCGATGACAAGGACATCGTCTCTGCCGTGGCGCGCGTGGTTCCGGATGACAAGGAAGGCACGGCCGAGTCGCCAGCGGCACCGACGACGCCGCCGGACGACAATCCATCCGGTGAGCTCGATCTCAACGGCTGATCTGCACGACCGCAGATGATTCATGCGTGATGGGTAGAGGGGACGGCGCCGATGCTGGCCCCTCTTTCCGTCGGCGGGTACGTTTAGGGGCTCATGTCGAACGAATCACTCGTTACTCTCGCTGACCTCGAAGCGGCTGCGGCCGGACTCGAAGGCATTGCGGTGCGTACACCGCTGCTCGCGGTGGATGCGCTGATCGACCGTGTGCCCGCTGGTGTCTGGGTCAAGCCCGAGATGCTGCAGCGTACCGGCGCCTTCAAGTTCCGTGGCGCATACAACTTCATGCGGCAAATGACCGCCGCTGATCGTGCGCGCGGCGTCATTGCACCGTCGTCGGGCAATCATGGCCAGGCGGTGGCGTACGTGGCCCGCATGTACGGCGTGGCGTGCACGGTGGTCATGCCGACCACGGTGACCGCAGCGAAGCGTGCTGGTGCGGAGCGATACGGTGCGACCGTGGTGTTGGCGGGTATCACCACGATTGAACGCATCGCGAAGGCCGATCAATTGGCCGCGGCCAGTGGTGCAACCGTGGTGCCTCCCTACGACGACCTTCGCATCATCGCCGGACAGGGCACGCTGGGTCTTGAGATCGCGGCTGACTTGCCCGATGTCGGCACGGTCATAGTTCCTGTGGGTGGGGGCGGCTTGTCCTCCGGAGTCGCGGCGGCGGTGAAGCTGCGTCACCCGAACGTGCGCGTGATCTGTGTCGAGCCTGCGGGAGCGCGCAAACTGTCGGCGGCACGCGCGGCAGGCGGTCCGGTGACGCTGCCCAGTAGTTCAGGGTTGCCCGACGGATTGCTCGGCGTGCGCATCGGCACGCGCAACTACGCACACCTGGATCGGTACTGCGACGAAGTCGTGCAAGTGGACGACGGCGCCATTCGCTGCGCGATGCGCTTTCTGCTCGATCGCATGAAGCTCGTGGCAGAGCCGAGTGGCGCGATCACACTCGCCGCGCTGACAGATGGATTGGTGCAGCCGACTGGGCCGACCGTGGTGGTGCTCAGTGGCGGCAACATCGAGTGGGCGGGGTTGCTGCCGCTCATCGCCGATCCGGTGACGACAGCCATCGCGCCGAGCTGATGCCCATGGCGTCCTCTCGCATTCTCGTGGCGGATGATGATCTGTCCGTTCTGGAATCAGTCACCTGGTTGCTGAAGGAGAACGGTTACGACGTCGTGCCCGCCAGCGGCGGCGTCGCCTGCATGGAGCAGTTGGAGCGTCGTGCGCCCGACTTGCTGTTGCTCGACATTCTGATGCCCGATGCGGATGGGTTGCAGCTGCTCGAGCGGATCAAGAGCGATGAGCGATGGCGCGACCTGCCGGTGCTGATGTTGTCTGCGCAGCCGCCGGAGGAATCGTCCGTGCGTTCGCTCGGACTTGGTGCGTCGGACTTCATTCGCAAACCATACCGGCCGAAGGAGCTGCTCGCGCGCGTGCAGGCGCAGTTGCGCGTGGGCGCTGTGCTGCGTTCGACGCGATTGGCGCTCACGCGTACCGAGGAACTGCTGATACGCGCGCAACAGGACGCGGACAGTCGTCGCAAGCTGGTGGATATCCTGCACGAGGTTACCGGCGATCTGTCGGTGTCGGAGCTGTTTCATCTGCTCGTACGCCGCGCGGCGCGGGCACTTGGTGTCTCGCACTGTTCAGTGGTGCTGGCGCGACCGGGCGAGTTGAGCGCGGTGGTGGTGGCCGCCTATGAGAATCCGGGATTGAGTCAGCTCACGATTGAGCTCGATCGCTATCCGGAACTCAAGGCGGCGTTGGAGAGCGGGCAGCCGGTGCTGGTGGAAGATCTCGACACGCATCCGCTGTACTCGAATGTGCGGCATGTCTGGGGCATCGAAGGAATCGAGGTGCCGATTCGTTCGGTGATTGCGTTGCCGTTCTCGATCGAGCGCGGACAGCACGGCGTGTTTCTCGTGCGGCGTACGCGTGACCAGGAACGATTCGGTCCGGCCGATCTCGAATTTGCACAGGCCGTCATCACGGCAGCCGTGGCGGTGATTCAGCGCGCGCAGATGGTCGAGAGTACAATGGCCGACAATGCGCGGCTGGAGCAGCTCGCGCAGACCGATCCGCTCACGCAGTTGCTGAATCGTCGTGCGCTCGCCGAACGCATCACGGCAGAGATGGAGCGCGCGCTGCGCTACGACTCGACGCTGGCGCTGCTGATGATCGACCTCGACCACTTCAAACGCGTCAACGACACGTATGGACACCTCGTGGGCGACGATGTGCTGCGCGACGTGGCACAACTGTTGAGCGAGACGATCCGCGGCAGCGATATCGTGGCGCGCTATGGCGGCGAAGAGTTTCTCATGCTGCTGCCGGAAACGGACGATGCGGGTGCGGACACGTTCGCTGAACGCATCCGTTCAGCGATCGAAGCACACCGGTTCGGCGAAGAAGAGGAGCATCCGACGTTGCGGCTGACGGCGAGCATCGGTGTGGCGATGTTTCCGGCCGCGCGTATCGAGTCGGTGGAGGATCTGTTCGCGCGCGCCGATGCGGCGTTGTACCGCGCCAAGGCCGATGGCCGCAACCGGGTGCGGATGTAACGCGTCGCGCGAGCGAGGCGTGATTACCGTCCGCGCTTCCGCAGCTCGACCATGAAACACTTGTTCTGAATCACCGCGATCCCCGCTCGTGCGAACTGTTCCGCAGCGGCATCATGGCGAATGCCGACTTGCATCCACACGACGCGCGGATTGGCCGCCAGGATTTCGTCGATGTGCTTCGCCACGTCCGGCGAGCGACGAAAGACGAGCACCAGATCGGCCGGCGGATCGATCGTCGCGAGCGACCGGTGCACCGGCACACCAAGTATCTCAGTGGTGTCGGGATAGTAGACCGGCACCGGCACGATGTCGTATCCGGCGCGCTGCATGTACGCCGGCACGCCAAACGACGGGCCATCGACGGCGCTGCGCTTGATGCCGATGACGGCAATGCGTCGCGCGTCCTGCACGATGCGTGTGATCGCCGCCTCGCTCTGATCGAGGAGCGCGCGCCACGAGGGTGCCTCCTCCATTAACTTCTCCTGCGTCACTCCCACCATCCCGTCTGGAGAATCCCGATGCGAATGCTCGTACTCGGCGCGGGGCTGCAAGGCACCGCGTGCGCGTTCGATCTGTTGCAGAACCCCGAAGTGGAGCGCGTCCTGCTGGCCGACATGCGTGTCGGCGCGGTGCCCGCTTTCCTGCAGTCCTTCGTTGGTGAGCGGTTGCAGCAGGTTGCACTCGATGTTCGCGATGCAGATGCCGTGCGTGCGCTCTTTGCACAGTGCGATGCCGTTTGCAGCGCGATCCCGTACTACTTCAATCTTTCCCTCGCGCAGCTTGCTGTCGAGTCAGGCGTACACTTTGCCGATCTGGGTGGCAACACCGAAATCGTACGTCAACAGCAGCGGCTCGATGCAGAAGCGAAAGCGCGTGGGGTGAGTGTGGTTCCCGATACCGGCCTTGCGCCCGGTATGGTCAACGTGATCGCGCAGCACGGGATCGATCAGTTCGAGTCGGTGGCGCGTGTGCAACTGTTCGTCGGTGGCTTGCCGCAGGTGCCGGAGCCGCCGCTCGGATACCAGATCGCGTACTCCATCGAAGGGATGGTGGACTACTACACCACGCAATCACTCGTGGTGCGCGACGGCGTGCCAACGGAAGTCGCGGCGCTCTCCGAACTCGAGACGGTGACGTTTGACGCACCACTCGGCGCGCTCGAGGCCTTCCACACCGCGGGTGGCCTGTCGACGATGGTGTACCGCTATGCCGGCCGGATACAGGTGATGGAGTACAAGACGCTGCGATACCCGGGGCACGCGAAGATCATGGAGGCGATTCGCGACCTCGGCCTGCTCGACAACACCGCGCTCGATGTGAAGGGGCAGCAGGTGGTGCCGCGCGATGTGTTTGTGCGGGTGGCGGGCGACAAACTGCAGAAGCGTAAGCCGGATCTGGTAGCGTTGCGTGTGGTGGTGACCGGCACCAACGACGGGGTGCGCTCGACGCGCGCGTGGGAAGTCGTGGACCGCTACGACGCCGAGCGTGGAATCACGGCGATGATGCGGACGACAGGGTACACACTGTCGATCACGGCGCAGCTGCAGGCGACGCGTGTGATTGCCCCGGGGGTGCATACGCCGGACGAGTGCATACCGGCGGTGCGGTATTTTGACGAGCTCGCGGTGCGTGGGGTCATGGTCCGCGAGACTGCTTGACTACCAAATTCCGGGCTTCGGGTTTGGGCTTCGGGTGGTGAGTCGTGCAGCGCCGACGACGTAGCGCTCGTCGCGAGCTCCGACATCTGCCAAGTGCAACTCACCACCCGAAGCCCGAACCCGAAGCCCGAAACTTGGTGGTTGCTGTTCAGGTCCTGAACTCCCCAATCAGCCCTCTCACTCGCATACTCGCCGTCTGCAGCATCTCCGCCGTTGCCGACACTTCCTGCGCCGATGCACTGGTCTGCTCGGTGCTTGCGGCCACTTCTTCGGCGGCGGCGGCGTGCCCTTCGGATGTGTCGCGCGCGCTGGTCAGCGAACGTTGCACGGCGCCGAGCGATGAACGGTTCGCGGTGACG
>CAYWCJ010000266.1:0-6803 GCA_964456595.1 uncultured Gemmatimonas sp.
GTACCGACGATGGTGCCGATCTTGCTTCAACATCAGCCGTCAGCACGGGACCTGTCGCTCGCCTCCCGCTCGAGCCACAGGGTCACCGGACCGTCATTCACGAGCTCGACGTCCATCATGGCACCAAACTCGCCAGTTTCGACCGTAGCGCCCCTGTCGCGCAGCAGTCTCAGGAAGCGCTCATATAGTGGAATAGCGATCGTCGGCATGGCGGCGCCGACGAAACTGGGGCGCCGGCCCTTGCGCGCGTCGCCATAGAGGGTGAACTGTGAGACCACGAGAAGTCTCCCGCCGTGCTCCATCAGGTCGTGATTGAGCTTCCCTTCCTCGTCGGGGAAGAGGCGAAGGCCGATGATCTTGTCGGCCATCCAGCGCAGTTCGGATTCCGTATCCGACGGCGCAAATCCGACCAGTACCACATAACCCGGGCCAATCCGTCCGGACACACGGGTCTCACCGTCCGCCGTGTCCGGCCGAATTCGGACTTCAGCCCGCTGCACCCGCTGGAGTAGAATTCGCATGGCGCCATAGTCTCGCCGCCGTCCGTCCTCGACGGAAGTGCGGCACCAATGCCAATCAAGACCTCCGTGCAACAACGACTTGCTCTTCAGTTCAACCTCGTACCGCGCAACGGTGCGATCGATGCCGACTCCGCCTTTCTCGACGCTTGCGTCGTATGGTTGGGGCTCGAACATGGTCAGACGCTGACCTGGGACTCGCCGTCCAATCACACGCTCGACGGCGGGCGGATCCTGCGCTGGGCGCCGTACCGCAAGGCAGGTCAGGCGCTGGCCGACATCGTCGTGCATGCGCCGGATCCACTCGATCGATCGTTGCAGTGGTCGACGCATGTGACCTACGTGGCAACGCCGACCTCCAACGGTGGAACGCTGCGACAACTGAACATTCGGGTGGGCACCGATGGCGGCTCGCCGTCGGGCGCGACGCCGCCGGTGCGTGCGCCACGCCTGTTGCCCGAACTGGACACGCACTTCACGCTGGTTTCCAACGATGGCCCGCTGCAGCGCGTGCCAACGCAGCTCGAAGCAGGCACGCTCGATGCCTTCGTGCGCTTCGTGCTCTGCGATCCGGCGCGTACCATGCCCGTGTTGCTGCTCACCGAGCTGCCCGACGGTGGCTATGTGCTCCCACCGGAGCAATTTGCCGGCGAGCTGTTCGGACTTGGGCTCTGCTTCATGCTGCGTCATTCCGACACGTTCGCCCTGTCGGACGCCGTGGGCGGCCATGCGCGCAGCGTCTTCCTCGGCTCGGCGCGCGCCTACTTGCCTGGCTTCTCGCTCGAAGCCGACCCGTTCCAGCATCCGCTGGTGCTGGCCCGCGCGCTCGCCTTGCCGGGCGAACGCCGTCGTCTGGTGCAGCGACTGGCTGAGGTGTCGGTGCAGCGTCCGTTGTCGGAGCCCGCACTGGTCGACACGCTGCGTGACGCGCGTGCCGCAGCCTACGGCGCCCGTCCGGATGCCATTGAAGCGATGCTGGCCACGGAATCGGGCGCAGAGCTCGATCGACCGCAGCTGCTTGCCCTCGTTCGCAACTACGAAGAGGCCGTGCGACAGGCGGAAGGTGAGCTGGCGCGCACCCGTGAGCGACTGCTTGAAACCCGACAGCAGCTGGACACCGAACGCGCGATGACGCGCGCGTTGCGCACTACCCTCGCCGCGCAGAAGGAACGCCAGCCAATTTCGAAGCCGGCCAGCGATGCACCAGAGTCGGTGCTCGAATCCGTCGAACGCGCACAGGCGATGTACTCCGACGCGCTCCGCTTTCTTCCGTCGGCCTTCAGCTCCGCGCACGAGTCGATCTTCCCCGATCCTGACACGGCGTGGAAGTATCTCAAGGCGCTCGGCGAAGTCGGCCGTCGTCGTCAGGACCGCGCACTCGGGCGTCCCTTGGCCGAAGTCTTCACCGACCTCGGCGTGGACTACTCGCCGGGCCCCAGCGATGGCTCGCGCAAGACACCGTATGTTTTCCCCGACGGCGACCGTGAAATCGAATGCGCCGACCAACTGCGCAAGGGGAGCAATCCGAACACGTGCCTGCGCATCTACTTCACGTCATCGGACGACGGCGGATTCGTCATCGGGCACGTCGGTCGTCAGATCGACACGCTGGCGCCGCGCGCGGTGTGAGAACTTGAACAACAAACAGCAAAAGCGACTGACTATCACGGATAAAAACAGATAAGCATGGAAACGCGGGGATACCGCAACAAGTTTTCTTTGGTTGTTGGTAGTAGCCCCGCGTTTCCGTGGTGCATCAGTTGCGATCGGTGATTGGTCAGTCGCGGTCGCGGTTCCCTTCCTGCCGACGTTGCAGCTCGCCGAGGCGCGAGCAGTGCTACGGCTGGGTCTCGTGAAAGACGACCGTGTCCTCGTGCTGCAGCGCGCGCCGCAGTGCCCAGTTGTCGGAAAAGAGCACCACGACGTTGCCTTTGTGATCGAAGAGGCGCATGCGCCCCTGCCCCGTCGAGACGCGATCGACTTCGTCCTTCGGGCCGGTGAGCCAGCGTGGGAAGCGATACGACATCTTCTCGAACTTGCACGGCGCGGCGTACTCGTGCTCGAGACGGAACGCCATGACGTCGAATTGCAGTTGACCGACGGCGCCCACGATCGGTTGTGAGCCGGTGGACGTTTCCGCGAAAAACACCTGTGCGGCACCTTCTTCGGTGAGCTGACGAAGGCCGCTGTCGAACTGCTTGCGCTTGAGCGGATCGGCGGGAATGGCACGCGCGAAGTGCTCGGGCGGGAAGCGCGGAATCCCCTGGAACTCCATCGTGCCGTTGCCGCCCAGCGTGTCGCCAATACGCAGCGTGCCGCGGTCCATGATCCCGATCACGTCACCCGGCCAGGCGTCCTCGATGCCGATCCGTTCGCGCGCCATGAACTGCTGCGGTGCGGCGAGTCGGATCGGCTTTCCGCTGCGCTGATGCAGCACCTGCATGTTGGCTTCGAAGTACCCTGACACGATGCGTACGAATGCGACGCGATCTCGATGCTTGGGATCCATGTTCGCCTGGATCTTGAAGACGAAGCCAGTGAAGTCCTTCCCGTACGCATCGACAGGCCCGACGCTCGATTCGCGCGCACCCGGGGATGGTGCCAGCTCGAGGAACTCGCGTAGAAACGGCTCGATACCGAAGTTCGTCAACGCCGACCCGAAGAACACCGGCGTGAGCGTGCCGTCGAAGACGCGCGCGTGCTCGTACTCGTGACCGGCGGCGTCCAGCAATTCGATGTCGCCCATCAACCGGTCGAAGGCACTCTCCCCCATCGCGTCGATCAATGCCGGATCGTCAATGCTGACAATCGTGTCATCGGCGCGCGTGGCCCCGCGATCGCCGCTGCGCTCGAAGAGATGCACCTCGCGCTTCAGCCGATCGTACACACCGACGAAGACATCGTTGTCGAACACCGGCCAGGTGGCCGCGTAACAGTCGATACCCAGGTCTGTTTCGACATCCTGAATGAGCTTGAGCGGATCTTCGCCGTGACGATCGCACTTATTGACCAGAGTGAAGATCGGCGTGCGCCGACGTTTGCACACGTCGAACAGCTGTCGCGTGCGCTCTTCCACGCCCTTGCGGTTGTCGAGCAGCATGATGGCGCTGTCGGCCGCCACCAGCGTGCGATACGTGTCCTCGGAGAAGTCTTCGTGGCCTGGCGTGTCGAGCAGGTTCAACTGATAGCCCAGATACTCGAACTGCAGCACGCTCGACGTGACGGAGATACCGCGCTCCTGTTCGAGCTTCATCCAGTCGGAGGTGGCGTGCCGAGTGGCGCGGCGCGCTTTCACGGATCCGGCCAGGTGAATGGCACCGCCGTACAGCAGCAGCTTCTCTGTCAGGGTCGTCTTGCCCGCGTCCGGGTGCGAAATGATGGCAAAGGTCCGTCGCCGCGCGATCTCGCGCTGACGTCTCGACTCGGACGGCATCGATTCGGTGTTGGTTGGCTCTACGTTGGTACTCATGCCGTGAAAAGTAGCGGGGCCGCGAGGTGACTGGAAAAGGATTGTGCGGAGACCTGAAGCGCAGACGCTGGACGCGTATGTTTCCCCGATGCTCCAGCACTCCGCCGCGCGCCTCAGCCGCGCCCAGATCGCTCGCTTCGCTGCCGCACTCACCGTCACGGCGCTCGCACTTCCGGTGTTCGCGCCGGGTGCGCAGCCAGCGCCGAGACCAGCACCCGGGTCCGCATCCAGGCCGACACTCGTGCTGTTGATCGCTGTCGACCAGCTGCGTCCCGACTACTTCGACCGGTGGCAAACGCAGCTTGTGGGCGGCCTCGCACGGCTGCGCCACTCGAGTGCGTACTTTGCGAATGGGCGACAGAATCACGCGCTGACGGAGACGGCGCCCGGTCACTCCACCATGCTCTCCGGACGTTGGCCAGCGCACACGAACATCTACGCCAACGACGCCGGCGTCCCCGACGATGGCGCGCCACTGATCGCCGGCGCGACCAAACAGGGCGCGTCGCCGCGACGCTTCATGGGCACGGCGCTTTACGATTGGATGCGCACGAGAGACACGAGCACGCGGCAGTTGTCCGTGTCGCGCAAGGATCGTGGTGCCATTCTGCCCGTGGGGCGTGGTGGCAGCGATGTGTACTGGTGGGCGAACGGTCGATTCACGACCAGCAGCTACTATCGCACCGAACTGCCGTCGTGGCTCACTGAGTGGAACGGCACGTTCGACCTCGCTTCCTTTGCCGGCCGCACATGGTCGCTGCAGTTGCCGGAGAGCGCGTACAACGAAATCGATGACCGCAGCTATGAGAACAACGGCAAGGAGCTTGTCTTTCCGCACGTCCTCACGAGCGATCGCGCACTGCTCACCGACAAGCTCGAACGCGCACCGTGGATGGATTCCCTCATCCTCGATGTGGCGCTGCGCGGCGTGCGTGCCACCGGGGTCGGTCAGCGCGAAGGGCATACCGATCTGCTCACCATCTCGCTCAGCACCACGGATGCCGTCGGTCACGACTTCGGACCGGACTCACGGGAGGTGCACGATCACGTGCTCAAACTGGATCGATGGTTGGGGGACTTTCTCGACGCGCTCCAAGCGATCGTACCCGCCTCACGCACCGTCGTTGTGCTCACCGCGGATCACGGTGTGAGCGCGATGCCCGAGTCGGACGCGGGTCGCGCCGTCAATGCGCGACGCCTCAATCTGGTCGGTCTCGCGGACTCGCTCGGACATCACTTCCGGGCACGGTACGGCGTGGATTTCGGATTCGGATTCGACAACGGCCTGCTGATCGCCGACACCGATGCATTGCGTGCGCGCGGCGTGAACGTTGCCGCATTGGCCAGTCGCGTCGCCGCACGGGTGAAACGCATCGACGGCGTGTCAGCTGTCTTCACGCCGTCATCGCTACCGCAGTCGACAAGTACGATGGCGGGCCTGTGGCGTCGGTCGCTACCACCTCGACTCGGCTGGCTGATTGCCGCCTCCACGCGCCCGGGCGTCATTTTCTCCGACGGCAAGCGCGCAGAGCACGGCACCAATCACGCGGAGACGATGCGTGTGCCGATTCTGTTCAGCGGCGCCGGCATTCGTGCGGCCTCACATTCGCGGCCCATCGACACGGTGGACATCGCACCGACGCTCGCCGCCTACCTCGGACTCACGCCGTCGGAACGCCTCGACGGCAGGGTCCTTCCCGAGGTCGTAAAAGCGCGACGATAGCCGCGCCTACTCCACCGTCACCGACTTCGCGAGATTGCGCGGCTGATCCACATTGCAACCACGCTTCACGGCGATGTAATACGCGAGCAACTGCAAAGGCACGGCGGCCAGCACAGGCGACAGGAGATCGATCGTTTCCGGGATGCGGAACTCGTAGTCGAGCAGGCCGGCCAGCGACGGTTCGTCGCGCGTGGTGATCGCGATGATCTTGCCTTTGCGCGCTTTCACCTCCTGAATGTTCGACGCGATCTTTTCGAACACCGAATCGTGTGGCGCGATGCACACCACCGGCATCATCTCGTCGATGAGGGCGATGGGGCCGTGCTTCATCTCGGCGGCGGGATAACCCTCGGCGTGGATGTAGCTGATCTCCTTGAGCTTGAGCGCGCCTTCGAGGGCCGCCGGGAAGTTGTAGCCACGTCCGAGGTACAGGAAATTCGAGGCACGCTTGAACTCTTCGGCCAACGCTTCGATTTCGTCCGCCCGATCGAGAATCGACTGGATCTGCTCGGGGAGCTTGGCCATCGCCTGCGCGATCGCACGTCCACGTTCCACCGAGAGATCACGCAGACGGGCGAGCTTGAGCGTGAAGAGCGCGAGCGCAATGACCTGACTGGTGAACGCCTTCGTGCTGGCCACACCGATTTCCGCACCAGCGTGCACGTAAATGCCGCCGTCATCCTCACGCGCGATGGTTGAACCCACCACGTTGACGATGCCGAGTGTACGCGCCCCTCGACGCTTGGCCTCGCGCATGGCGGCGAGCGTGTCCGCCGTTTCGCCGGACTGCGAGATCACGATGCACAACGTGGTCGGCGTGACGATCGGATTGCGATAACGGAACTCCGACGCGTACTCCACCTCCACTGGAATGCGGCACAGCTCCTCGATCATCATTTCGCCGATGAGCGCCGAGTGCCAGCTCGTGCCGCAGGCGGTGATGATGATGTTGTCGACCCTGAGGAGTTCGTCCTTCGGGATGTTCAAGCCGCCAAGCTTCGAGAACCCTTCCTCGAGAATGAGTCGGCCGCGCATGGTGTTCTCGACTGTCACCGGCTGCTCGAAGATCTCCTTGAGCATGAAGTGCGGATAG
>CAYWCJ010000267.1:0-426 GCA_964456595.1 uncultured Gemmatimonas sp.
CGAGTTGCCCCAGCGAGTACAGGCCAAGGAAAAAGATCACCGATGCCGGCTCCAGCCCCACCTTCTGGGCGTAGAACGGAAACACCGGGATGATCATCCCGAAGCCGATCAGATCGAGAAAGACGACGAAGAAAAGCGTGAGCACGAAGGGGAACCGGGATGGCAGCGACGCGAACCGCGCGAAAGATTGAGGCGGCGGGGCGAGACGAGCGCCTGAGGCGAAGAGTTGGTGGGGCTCGACTGGTCGGAGAGTAGTGGCGAGCCCACATGCGCCGCCACAAGAACGTCACCGCACGACCTGACCGTTTTTCCTCACGCGACCGCGATATGCCCGACTCGACTCCGCACGGCCCGCACACCAGGCGAGGTGATGACCACATTCTCTCCGATTTGCACGACGCGGTGAGCCGGATGCACGTACTGGCC
>CAYWCJ010000267.1:436-6753 GCA_964456595.1 uncultured Gemmatimonas sp.
CTGGCCCAGCGTCCGCGTCTGGTGGTAGCGAAGGGAACCCGCGTGCAGGGCGCGCGTCCGATGGCGTGGCAGGTGCTTTTCGAGCGCAGCTTTGGTGGCGACGTGCCGGTGCTGCGCTATCGTGGCGTGTCGGCGCGCTCGCTTGCCGAGGTGCTCGCACACGGTTTCGACAGCGAGCCGACGCTCGACCCCAACTGGTCGCACGAGCGACTCAGCACGGCGATGGCGGCCGGCCCGGTCATCCAGGCGTTTCGCGCCGATCGGTTGCCCGATGACGTGGCGACGGCGCTCATGGGAATCCTCGTCTTCGAAGAGGACGGTCTGCATTTGAACGGTATTCGCGCCATCGCCGGAGAACTCGGTCTTCGCTGACGGCGCACGACACGGTGCGTCGCATCGCGAGGAGGCGTAGCTTCCCCGCCCATGTCCCTCCTCGATCTGTTCGACCTCTCCCTCATCGGACGTCGAGCATCGCCCGCCCTCGAATACGAGGATGCGACCGGCGTCAGCACGACGCTCACCTTCGGCGCACTCGACGATCGCAGCGATCGACTGGCGCGGGTGCTGCAAGCGCGCGGTCTCGCGTTCGGCGATCGCCTGGCGTTCTATCTGGTGAATCGCGTCGAGATCATCGATCTGTGGCTGGCCTGCGTGAAGCTCGGCGTGATCGTGGTCCCCATCAACGTATTGTATCGCGCGCGTGAGGTGCGGCATATCGTCAGCGACGCCGAGCCGATGGCGATCGTGACGACATCGTCGCAAACGGGTGAGCTGCCGGACGACCTCGCCTGCTGGGACATCGAGGCGCTGACCCATGACGCAGCCGCGATGCCCTCCGGTCGTGTTTCGGTGCGATGCGCGGCGAACACACCGGCGGCGCTGGTCTACACATCGGGCACGACCGGCGCCTCCAAGGGCGCGGTGCTCACGCACGGCAATTTTGCCAGCAACGCGCTGACGCTTGTCTCCTGCTGGCGCATGACCAGCGACGATCGCTATCTCGCCGTGTTGCCGCTGTTTCATGTACATGGACTGGGCAACGGCATCCAGACCTGGCTCGTCAGCGGCTGTCACATGAAGCTCGTGGAGCGCTTTGAACAGGCGCGCGCCGCCAGCTGGTTCGCGCAGTACAAGCCGACCGTGTTCTTCGGCGTGCCGACCATATACGTCCGGCTGCTCGAACTCCCCGAAGACTCGGCGCGCGCCATCGGTGCGGGCGGGCGGCTGTTCGTCTCGGGCTCGGCGCCGTTGCCGGCCCACGTACTGGATGCCTTTGCAGTGCGATTCGGGCATGTCATTCTCGAGCGATACGGCATGACCGAAACGCTGATGAACGTCAGCAATCCGTACGTCGGTGAGCGCCGATCGGGGACGGTCGGACTCCCGCTCCCCCTGGTGAGCGTGCGCATTCGCGACGATGCCGGCGCGGATGTTCCCGACGGCACCACGGGTGAGCTATGGGTGCAGGGACCCAACGTCTGCGACGGCTATTGGCGACGACCCGATGCGACGACGGCGGCATTTGTCGACGGCTGGTTTCGCACCGGGGACATCGGGGTGCGCGCCGCGGACGGCTATCTCACCCTCGAAGGGCGCCGGGGCGACCTGATCATCTCGGGCGGTTTCAACATTTATCCGCGAGAAATCGAGGAGCTCCTGACCGAGCAGCCGAACGTGCGCGAGGCAGCGGTGGTAGGCGTGCCGGACCCGGTGCGCGGAGAGGTGCCGGTGGCCTATCTGGTGACGGACGGCGCACTGGACCGCACGGCGCTGGATACGGCGCTTCGCGGCCAGTTGGCCTCGTTCAAGATGCCCAAAGCCTTCGTGCTGGTGGACGCGCTCCCTCGCACGGCACTCGGCAAAGTGCAGAAGCACCTGCTGCCACGCTGGGACGCCGCCCCGCATGATCTACCGAACGCAGGGCTGAGCGAAGGATGAGCCCCGCCATTCTGTCGCTTCTGGCGCTGCTTTTGGTGATTGCGGCGAGTCTCACCTCGCGGGTGAATGTCGGGATACTGGCGGTTGCGCTCGCCTGGCCGATCGCTGTTTTTTCCGCTGGCTGGAAGGTGGACGCGGTGATGGCGGCATTTCCGTCGTCGCTTTTTCTGACGCTGCTTGGTGTCACACTGCTCTTTGGAATAGTGCAGACGAATGGCACAATGGCGGCCGTTGCGTCTGCGGCAGTTCGATTGTGTCGCGGTAGTGCATCGATTCTGCCGCTTATGTTTTTCCTGTTGGCGTGTGTCATTTCGACCAGTGGTCCGGGCGCGATCGCGACCACTGCGCTCCTCGCACCGCTGGCGATGGGAATCGCTTATCGCGCCGGTGTGCCGATGCTGCTGACCGCGCTGATGGTCGGGAATGGCGCGAACGCAGGCAACCTTTCTCCCATCAGCGCCATCGGCGCGCTCGTGCACTCGCTGATGGAGCAAGCTGGACTTGGCGGTCACACGGCCGCGGTGCTGTCGGCCAACTTCGTCGCGCATGCGATGGCGGCGGCGGCGGCGTGGGCTCTCTTTGGTGGACCGGCACTGCTCAAGGCCGGGCGCGTCACGCTGAGCGAGGTCGAGCTCCCGTTTGAATCGCGCCATAAACTGACGCTCGCGGTCGGCGCCGTCTGGATCGCGGCGGTGCTGCTCTTCAAGGTCAACCCGGGACTTGGTGCGTTCGCGGCGGCGAGCGTGCTGGTGTTGGCGCGCGCTGGTGAGGACACGGCGATGGTGAAGTCCGTCCCCTGGGCGGTGATCGTGATGGTGTGCGGCGTCAGCGTCCTGATCGGGGTGCTCGAGAAGACTGGGGGGATGGATTTGTTCACGACGCTGCTGGCCCGCGTCGCCACGCCCTCGTCGGTGAATGGTACGATCGCGTTCATCACCGGCCTCATCTCGACCTACAGCTCGACGTCGGGCGTGGTCTATCCGGCCTTCATTCCTGCCGTGCCCGGGCTGGTGGCCAAACTTGGCGGTGGCGATCCGCTCCAGATTGCGTTGAGCATCAACGTCGGTGCCGCCATCGTGGATGTATCGCCGTTGTCCACCATCGGCGCGTTGTGCATCGCTGCGCTGCCGGCGGGTGAAGATCCCAAGCGTCTGTTCCGGAGTCTGCTCATGTGGGGTTTCAGTATGACGATTGCCGGCGCGCTCTTCTGTCAGCTGTTCATCGGACTGTTCGCACGCTAACCGACGAGACCCGACACGCCTTGCACGATGGCCTGCACGGGGCGAAGTACCGAACGTCGCGGTAACGCCCAGACGGATGCGTCCCTTGCCTCAGACGAATTGCCCGCCGGAGAACTCAGAATGACAGGAAGTTCGCAAGAGCACGTGTTGGCACGGCTGCGCGCCGTTCGGGTGTTGCCGGTCATCGTGCTCGATGACGCCGAGCATGCGCTGCCGTTGGCCGATGCGCTGGTGGCGGGGGGGATGCCGATCGCTGAAGTGACGTTTCGGACGGCCGCCGCCGCGGAGGGCATTCGTCGCATCGCGAAGGAACGTCCGGACGTGCTGACGGGTGCGGGGACGGTGCTCTCGACGGAGCAGGTGCAACAGGCGCTCGACGCGGGCGCGCAGTTCATCGTGTCACCGGGACTCAATCCCCGTGTCGTGGAATACTGCCAGTCGCGCGACGTGCCGATTTACCCGGGCGTCTGTACGCCAACGGAAATCGAGCAGGCGCGCGCGATCGGCTTGCGTGTCGTGAAGTTTTTCCCGGCCGAAGTGATGGGTGGTGCGAAGTTCATTGAATCGATCGCGGCGGTGTACCGCGATGTCGAGTTCATCCCGACCGGTGGTATTCGTCGCGAGATGCTCGCGCGCTATTTCGGGACGGGTCGTGTTGTCGCGTGCGGTGGTTCCTGGATGGCGCCGCCGGCCTGGCTGCAAGAGCGCGCGTTCGACAAAGTGCGCGACGAAGCGATGGCGACGATGCAGGAGTTGCCGGCGTCTGTGCGATGAGCGAGGAATCCTCCACGGCGCCGGTTGCGCCGCACGTCGTGGCATTCGGCGAAATACTCTTGCGTCTCAAGGCACCGGGGCACGAGCGGTTGATGCAGTCGGCGACCCTTGAAGCGACGTACGGCGGTGCGGAAGCCAACGTCGCTGTCGCCTTGGCGGCCGATGGAATCAGGACATCCTTCGTCACCGTGATGCCGGACAACGTGCTTGGCGACGCGGGACTCGGCGAACTGCGCCGCCATGGCGTGGATGTCTCACGTACCGTGCGCACTGCGGGTCGGCTTGGCACATACTACCTCGAAGCCGGCGCGGGTCATCGCGCCAGTCGCGTGCTCTACGATCGTGCGGCCTCGGCCCTCGCACTCGCGGATGCGGGCACGATCGATTGGGATGCCGCACTGAACGGCGCGACGTGGCTGCACCTGAGTGGCATCACGCCGGCCGTGAGCGCGTCAGCGGCCGCACTGACGCTCGAAGGCGTGCAGGCGGCCCGACGTCTCGGCGTCACGATCAGCTGCGACTACAATCATCGCGCCTCGTTGTGGCAGTATGGCAAGCGTCCTCCCGAGATCATGCGCGAGATCGTGTCGTACGCAGACATCGGTATCGCGGGACGCTCCGACTGTCAGGAGATGCTGGGCATCGTACCCAGGCGTGCTGCGGCGTCCGCGATCGATCATGAATGGTTCCGTGAAGTCGCACAGCAGGTGCTCGACGACTTCCCGACCATGCGCATGCAGGTGATCACGCTCCGCGACGGCAACAGTGCGGCGCACTATGGCTGGTCGGCGTGCGCACTTGATCGCGAGGCGTATCACGTGAGCACGCGCTATGAAATCAAGGCCGTCGTCGATCGCGTGGGCACCGGCGACGCATTTGCGGCAGGGTTGCTGTACGCGCTCGTGACCGGCCGTGGTCACGCCGCAGCACTGGAATTCGGCGCCGCCGCGTCATGCCTCAAACATACCATTCCCGGCGACTTCAACCGCGTACCGGCGTTCGAAGTGGATGCACTGCTGGCGGGCGAAGGTGGTGGGCGGATCAAGCGGTAGCAGCGGTATTCGTGCGGACACCCTCCAAGCAACAACAAACAGCCACAACAACAAAAGCAAGCAGCGACTGACTATCACGGGTAGCAACGGATCAACTTCCATGATTCTCGGGGATACGACAACAGCGATTCGTTTGTTGGCTCTTCGCGGAATCGTGTGGGTGAATTTCACGAATTGTGGTCACGTGGCAGCGGTGGCAGCGTACTCGTGAGCACCTTGAGGCGCAGGTACTCTTCATCGCGAAGTTGTCCGGCTGACAGTAGGGCGCGATGCCCTCCCAGTGACGTTCGATCAGTGCGGCGAACTTTTCGAACGGCTCCAGGCGTTGCCAGCGAAGCGCCTTTCGCCAGTTCTCGAAAAACTTCCGGGCCCACGCTTCGCTCCGATATTCCCAGAGCTGCGCAAACTGCTCCTTCAGCACGTAGGCCGTATTGAGTCGCTTGTTCGCCGCCAGGAGCGTCGGCAAGGCGCGCCGCTTCTGCGCACTCAGGTACGCAGCTCGAACTCCAGCAGCACCTGCAACGCGCCGCAGGGCAGATCGCGCACCTGGCGCCGGCGCCGATCATGCCACGTGCGACAGACCGTACCACAGGCGCCGCAAACCGTTTTGGGGGCGCCGGGGGAGGGTGACGACCACCGCGTCCGGATCTGCAACGGCGTATTGTCGTGCAGCGCCTGCAGCACCGCGCGCATATCCACGTCGCCGAACTCGCTGGGATGCGCGACTTCACGGAACGACTGTGTGCCGACGCGTTTCACGTTTCGGCAGTGCATGAAGTGACTACGCTGCAACTCGGCGAACTCGCGCACCATTCCCGGTACATCGTTGTTGGCACTCGAGCCCAGGGAGCCAGTGCAGAAAGTGAGACCGTTGGACGGATGATCGACCAACGACAACACGCGACGGAGGGCGTTGTCGTCGGTGATGATGCGCGGCAGTCCGAAGATCGACCAGGGCGGATCGTCCGGGTATATGGCCATTCTCACCCCAGACGACGCGGCCACCGGCACGACACGCTCGAGGAAGTAGCCGAGATTCTCCCACAACTGCTCGGCGTCCACCGCCTTCCACTGATGCAGCAATCGTGAAAGCGCCTCGGCGTCGTATGCTGTGCTCCAACCGGGCAGCTCACCTGTGCCATTCGACAGGTCGATGCGCGACAGCGCGTCCTGATCGTCCGTGAGCGTGGTGGAACCATCGGGCAACTCGAACGCCAGATCGGTGCGCGTCCAGTCGAAGATGGGCATGAAATTGTAGCACACCACGGGCACACCACGGGCACACCACGGGCACACCGGCGGCGCCAACGCG
>CAYWCJ010000268.1:0-6713 GCA_964456595.1 uncultured Gemmatimonas sp.
GTCGTCCCCGATAGACCTTCACCAATCCTTCCGCGGAGAGCACCGAGGCGCCGGCGACGGTGGTTGGGGCGATCGGCGTCGGCGCGCGCCCGACGACCGGATGGTCACCGGTCGCCCGCAGCACGTCGCACACCTCGCCGCGTCGTTCGGAGAGCTGTGTCCAAAGCGCGGGTGCGAGGACGACGACGGCGTCGGGATTGGAAGGCGCGTTCTCCGGCCAGAGTACCGCGTGACCTTCGGCCAGTCGCGGCAGGATCGAGGTCGCGAGATGCGTTCGCACGTCTTCCAAGGTGAGGCGCGCCGCTTCGAGCACGGCATCCTTCCCTTCGTGCTGCAGCCGGAGCAGGAGTGCATCCCGGAACTTCGCGGCGACGGCGTGCAGCGGGGCAGATCCATTGGCGTCCACCACTTCGAACACCGCGCCAAGTGCGCTCGCCAGCGACCGATCGCCGTGCGCATACTGCGCCGCAAGCGCGGACACCGGGTCGTGGGATGCGAAACGGTCGGGCGACTGGTCGGTCATGGCCGGCGACGATGGTCGGTGGTAGTCACGCGCAGGAGCGTGCGCGTGGCCGTCGCAGGACGCGAGGGCTGCGGAGTGTCGGACGGCGACGACGCAGGATCGTTGGTGATCGGCCGCGCACTCGACTGCTGCTGAGCGGACGGCGGACGCCGCGGTGGACCACGCCTGGTTGTGTCGGCGAGACTGTCAACGGCCGGTTCGAGATAGAGTCCCGACGCGCTGGAGTCGATCGTGACGTCGCGGACCAGACCGCTGTCGAACTGGACGAGGATGGTCTTGCCGCGCGAATAGTTGAGCGCCGGCGGAAAGGTCGGCCCCTGTCGCGACGCGATCTGAAAGAGCGAGCTCGCGTTACCCAGCGCCTGGATCTCGCGAACGCGGGGCTGCGCGGTGTCGCCCACAAAGCGTGCGCTGTCGAAGCGCGCAATCACCGTGTCACCGCGCAACTGATCGCGATCGTCGGACTTGATCTTGAGTGTGTCCGGCGTGCCGGTGGCGACGGCAGTGCCAACGGCGCGCATTTCGCTCACCCGCTGATCGGGCATGACGATGTCGAGTGAATCGGCTACGACTTCCTGCTGCGGTGTGCGTGCGCGCGACCGTCCGCCGCCATACGCGAACGCTTGGTTGAGCTTCTGCTCCTTGAGACGCAGGTCGATCTTCTCGGCCTGAATCGTGACGTCGCTGTTGACGGCGGTTGCGTTGTGCAGCGCAAGCACGCGATTGAGTTGACGCTCGGTGCTGAAGAGATCGATCGTGTCGCCGGTGAGTGTGAACGTCCGACCGGAATCCGCGTTCACTACGTTCGCGTTACGAATGAGACGCGCCAGCTCGCTGATCTTGTCGAAGGTTGCCGAGTCTGCTCGTCCCACCAATGCACCTCGCGTGATGACGACACTGCCGACGGCGAAGAGCAGCGTGTCGCCAATGTCGATCATCATCGCCGAGTTGATGCGGACAGGCATGCCCGGTCTGCCCGCACTGTCCTTCTCGATGAGATTGGCGGTCGGGTTGTTCGGCGCAATGAGTTTGGACGTGGTGCGTACTCCCGCCATCGGCCGGAAATACTCGATACTCGGACCGGTGAACGTGGTGCCCGACCCGAGCTGCGTGGCGGTGACCATCCCGTCGGCGTACAGCCGCTCCTCGCGGGTGAAGTACGTGGCGTGCGCGGCGTTGAAGCGGATCTCGCCCGGCTCTTCGTACAGCACGTTCCCAAACAGATTGAGCACACCGGCCAATTGAAACTGTTCGGCGCTGTCGGCGCGAATGCGGTTGTTCTCGCCTTGACAGTGTCCAACGAATCCGCCACCGATGTACGTCGTGGCGTTGGTGCTGTCGATGCGCATGTAGGTGAGTCGCGTCTCGGGCGGCGAGTCGCTGAAGTC
Organism: uncultured Gemmatimonas sp.; assembly: GCA_964456595.1. GTDB lineage: Bacteria > Gemmatimonadota > Gemmatimonadetes > Gemmatimonadales > Gemmatimonadaceae > Gemmatimonas. The sequence goes on from CAYWCJ010000268.1 coordinate 1,912, forward strand.
GAGCACGCACGGTTTGGCGACGGGCGCCTTCTTTGCTTTGGCCGCGGCGGCGGCAGCTTTGGCACGCGCAGCGGTATCGGCGAGCAGTGACGTTGCCAGTGAGTCGGCGCGTCGAACGAGTGCCAGCGAATCGGCGACGCGCGCACTGTCGGAGACGGCGACCACGCGCTTCGTGCTATCGCCGCTCACGGGAGGCACGACCGCAGGCGGACCCGCCGGCGTAGAGGGAGGCGTGGTTGCGGGCGTGCGTGAGCGCGCGGCAAAGCAGCCGGCCATGACGGGCAGACTGAATGCCAGGAGCATGAGCACTGAGCGCACGCGACGAACGTTCACGTTATCACCACGTCACTTGACCGGGATCTGCACGGGCGCGATGCCCTTGCAGGCGCGAAGGCACTTGAATGTGGTGAAGCGCGGATCGGACTCGAAGCCGATGCCCATGATCTGGCGCGAAGGTTCGATGAGGGTGAAGGCGCTATCGCTGAAGATCTGATTGCGCGCCTGATCATACACCAGCTGCTGTGTGGTCAAACGCTTGCCATCGTCACGAATCACCACCACGTCACCCGTGGCCTCGAGCCGCGAGAGGCGCGAGTTGTAGGCACCGGCGCGCGACGTGAGCACGCCGTCCTTGATCCCCTGCCCTGTGTAGAACGTGACGTTGACGCGATGCAGGTCGAGTCGCGCCCCGTCTTCGTAGACAAATGCCGTATCGCTGAGCAGCAGGCCATTGGCGACGCTCTGATTCGTGAGCACGGTGCGCAATCCGAAGATCACCTGGTCCGCCGAATCCGGAAGCGCCGAGTGCTTCGCTCGCGTCGTGACCGGCGATGCCTTGGCGCGCGATGGACACTTGGCCGCGACCAACACGCTCGTGAGCGCGAGCGCGCAGACGACTCGCCACGATGTCACCGCGCGCGGACGCACCGGTGTCCTCATCACGCCGCACCTGCGCGCATCAGGTCATGCAGATGCACAACGCCCATCAACGCATTCGTATCGTTCGTTACGGGCATCGCCATGATGCCGAACTTCTCCATACGATGCACCACTGCACTCCCCAGTTCATGATCCAGCGCAACGCGCGGTGATTCAGTCATGACGGACTGCACCGGCACCACGAGCACATCGCGTTCACGCTCGAGAAGACGGGTCAGATCGCCAGCGGTGATGACCCCGACGACTTGTTGCTGTTCCACCACGATGGCAATACCGCGACGGGCGGCCAGCAGCACCACCGCTTCGCGCATCGTTGCCTCGCGCCCCAACACGGGCAGTCGTTCGGTCTCCATGACGTCGCGGACACGCGTCAGCAATCGACGCCCCAGCGCGCCACCGGGGTGTAGTCGCGCAAAGTCCTCGGCGCGGAATCCCTTCTCTTGCAAGAGTGCGACCGCGAGCGCGTCACCGAGCGCCAGCGTGACTGTGGTACTCGTCGTGGGCGCGAGATCGTGTGGGCACGCTTCCTCGCGCACTCCCAGATCGAGCGTCACGTTGGCCTGGCGCGACAGTCGCGACGATGCCTCGGATGTCAATGCGATGATCGGGACGCCCATGCGTGCCAACGCGTCGATGAGCCCGAGCAACTCTTCGGACTCGCCGCTCTTGGAGATGAGGATCGCAACGTCATCGGGTCCGACGATGCCGAGATCACCATGCACGCTCTCGACCGGATGCAGGAACATCGCGGGCGTGCCCGTGGACGTGAACGTCGCGGCCATCTTGCGACCGACCAACCCCGACTTGCCCACGCCCGCCACGATGATGCGACCCCGGCACGCCTGAAGCAGCTGCACCGCACGCACGAACGCGTCGCCAAGTGTCGCCTCCGACGCCTGCACCGCGATCGCCTCGAGCGCGAGGACGCGGCGTCCGTTCTCGAGAATGCGCGCTGTCGTAACGTCAGCGTTCGCCGGCACCTCGACGGTCATCACGCCGTCGCTTCCTCGCGGCGACTCGCGACATAGCGCTCGACCAGATCCGTCCACTCGCCACGCGCGTGCAACAGCGCCTCGGCGAACTCGCGTACGGCGCCGTGCCCGCCACGCGCTTTCAACTGCAGCAGGGCATCGCGCTTCACCTCTGGCGACGCGTTTCCCACCGCCACCGGCAATGCCACTTCGCGCAACACCGCAAGATCCGGCAGATCGTCGCCAAGGAACGCCACTTCATCGAGCGTGCAGCCGAGATCTGACAGGATGCGCCTGAGTGCCGGCAGCTTGCGCGCCTGCGGATCCTGCACGACGGCAGCCACCCGCAGCTCACGAGCGCGCATGGCCACACTCTCCGACACGCGACCGGTAATGATCACCACGTGCAGACCGGCCTCGCGCATCATGGCCATGCCGAGTCCGTCCTGTATGTCGTATCGCTTGAGCTCGAACGGGTGCACCGCATCGCCGCTCTCGCCGGTGGCGCCAAGGTATACACCACCGTCCGTCAGCACGCCGTCGACGTCGAGTCCGACAACACGAATACGGCGCGCGAGCGCGGGTTCGATACGCGGTGCGTGCACCGTCATCGGCGGCAGCGTATCGAGCACCTCGGCTGCGTCACTCATCGGCGGACGCGATCCCAGATGTCCACCGCACGCTTCATGAGATCTTCCATCGTGTCGAGCGGCAGCATGTTCGGGCCGTCGCTCGGCGCATTATCCGGGTGAGGATGTGTTTCGAGGAACAACCCCTGCGCGCCCGCTGCGATCGCAGCGAGTGTCAGCGAGGGGATGAACTCCCGCGCTCCACCGCTCGCGCCGCCGGCACCCATGCCCGGACGCTGCACGCTGTGTGTGCCATCAAAGATCACGGGTACATCGCAGGCCGCTCGCATGCGCGTGAACGAACGCATGTCCACCACCAGGTCGCCGTAGCCGAAAAACGTGCCGCGTTCGGTGACCGCGAGTTCTCCGGCTTCCATGCCGTTCATCGCCGCACCGGCTTCCACCTTGCGTATCGCACCGCGCATCCCGTCGGGATGCATCCACTGTCCCTTCTTCACGTTGACTGGCTTCCCGGTCGCGCCCGCCGCAAGCAACAAGTCGGTTTGACGGCAAAGGAACGCCGGGATCTGCAGCACATCCACCACCTGTGCGGCCGGCGCGCACTGCGCGGCCTCATGCACGTCGGTAAGCAGCGGCAATCCCGTGGCGGCACGCACGCGTGCGAGGGCAGCGAGTCCGGCGTCGAGGCCGAGTCCGCGCACACCATCGAGGTTGGAGCGGTTGGCCTTGTCGAAGCTGGCCTTGTAGATGATGCCACCGGGCACGTGTTCAGCGAGACGCGCCAAGGCCTCACCCACGCGCAGGTTCAGCGCGTCGTCTTCCAACTGACACGGACCCGCGATCAGGAACAGTTGGTCGTCGGGGAATCGAGTGATGCGGGTCGTGGAATCGACGGTCACGTCAGTGCGCTACCGGAGCCGCGTGCCCATTCGAGGCGCGCTCGCTCGGCGAAAGCGCGCTGGAGGGCGCGCTTGGCGACTGATCAGTGGACGATCCGCCGCGGCTGTGGCGAACCGACGCCGCAACGAAGCCCGCGAACAGCGCATGCGGACGCAACGGACGCGACTGCAATTCCGGGTGGAACTGACAGCCGATGAAGTACGGATGCGCCGGCAGCTCGATCATCTCGACGAGTGAGCCATCGGGTGACAAGCCACTCAGGCGCATGCCATGCTCGACGAACGTTTCGCGATAGCGATTGGAGACTTCGTAGCGATGCCGATGGCGCTCGCTCACTTCGGGCTGACCATAAATCTCAGCGGCCTTCGAGCCGCGCTGCAGGCGGCACGGATACGCACCGAGGCGCATGGTGCCACCCTTATCCGTCACTTCGCGCTGTGAGTCGAGCAGCGAGATGACCGGATTTGCGCACTCCGGGGCGAACTCGCTGGAGTGACTGTCGCCCAAGCCCAGCACGTGACGCGAGAACTCGATGATGGCGACCTGCATGCCGAGGCAGATGCCGAAGAATGGCAGGTTGGTCTCGCGCGCAGCGCGGATCGCCTCCACCATGCCATCGATGCCGCGAACGCCGAATCCACCGGGCACAAGCAGTCCGTGGTAGTCGGCCAGAATCTCACGCGCGCGTTCAGGCGATGTGAATTTGTCGCTCGACGTCCACGCCAGATCGACGCCGACATCGTTCGCGATGCCGCCGTGAATGAGCGCTTCCTGCACGCTCTTGTAGCTGTCGATGTAGTCGGTGTACTTGCCCACCACACAGATCTTCACGCGTTCGCGCGGATTGGTGATGCGCTGCACCATGTTGCGCCACGCAACCAGATCCGGCGTTGGCGCGCTGAGGCGGAAGCGCTCCATCACGCGATCCGCGAAACCCTGCGCTTCGAACGTCAGCGGGATCTCGTAGATCGTGGGTACATCGGGGCTTTCGATGACCGCGCCGAAATCGACATTGCAGAAGAGTGCGATCTTGCGTTTGACGTCGTCGGTCAGCGGCCGCTCGCTGCGACAGATGAGGAAGTCGGGCTGGATCCCGATCTCCATCAACTCGCGTACGGAATGCTGTGTCGGCTTGGTCTTCACTTCACCGGCCGCCGCGATGTACGGCACGAGTGTCAGGTGCACAAAGATCGCGTTCTCTTTGCCCACTTCGCGACGGAACTGACGAATGGCTTCGAGGAACGGCAGCGACTCGATGTCACCAACCGTGCCGCCGATCTCCACCAGCACGACATCGTTGCCCGGCGCCACGCGCTTGATGGCGAGCTTGATCTCGTCGGTGATGTGCGGAATCACCTGCACCGTCGATCCGAGATACTCACCGCGACGTTCCTTCGTGATC
>CAYWCJ010000269.1:0-6700 GCA_964456595.1 uncultured Gemmatimonas sp.
AGACGAAGAGCGCACCAGCGGTGTCATTGGTCGAGACCTTGATCTGCAACGGAATAGCGCCCCAGATCATCAACTCTTTCTCAAATCGGGTTCTGCCGTTGGGTAGATGGAGCGCGCGCCGTGTGCTCCCCTCGCCCCGCTCGACAGTCGCCGATGACGTGTCTGACGCCTGGCCCACCGCTTGGCCTCCGCATCCGACCATACCGTCAATTGCCGCTGCGCCCGCGCCCGCGCCCTTGATGAATTGCTTTCTGTTCATGCGTCGCTCCTTGGTTCAGCAGATGTCGTGCTTACCGGAGCCTGATGATGATCGCCGCCCGTCGGCTTTGCGTGGTAAGAATCGGACATCCTGCCGGGACCGATCCCGTAGCGGAGCCTGAGCGTGAGCAAGACTCACGGGGTGCCGGGGCGGGCAAGGATGTTTTCAGGCGATGCTGTAGAGCTTCGGGCCAACTCCGATTCGCTCGGTGAACGTCCGATTGAGCTGGCGGCCGCTTAAACAGGCCTGGCGGCCCAACCAGTCCAGGGAAGCGTGAACCGGATCAGCCGTCAAATGACTGGCAACGCGATCGACGGGATGGACATCCCGATTTACCCGCCTCACGCTCCGCACCAGATACGCCTCGACCAGCCCGACCATCTCCCCCATCCTTCTCCATCGCTCGCACCGTGCCGCGCAGAATGCCTGCGGCCGTGAACAACATCATCTGTGTGTCGTCGGTGATCGCGCCGCGCCCGCCCGATGCGCGCGCGTCGAACTCCTGAATGCCATGGGCGCCGTAGTTCGCGCGAATGCCGGAAAGCGGTGTGAGTTCGACCGGCCAGCCGAGTGCGTCGCCGAGTGCGGTGCCAAGCAGACAGCCGTGAACCGTGTCGCGATAACGATCGGCTTCATGCCCAGACTCCTGTACCATCGTGCGCTGCCTCGGCGTTTGCGGAGATCCCTCCTGGAACCGTGAGTTTTTTGCCGCGACATGGTCATCAAGACTCGCTGCACCTCGTCGAGTGCGTCCTTGCCGGACCGCCCACGCTGCACCAGCCGGCAACCAACGACGCTTCCGGGACGCCCGACACCGCCCCAGCAGTGCACATAGACCGCGCCACCGTCAGCGAGGTGCTGATCGATTGCGGCAAGGATGCCAGTCATTTCGTCCTTGCTGCACACGTGCATGTCGCGGATGTAGTAGTGCCGTTCGTAAACGATCTGCATCCCGCATTCGCGTCCGAGCGCCGTGAGCAGCCCCGCATACGGTGAGAGCCCGTCCGGTGCCCCCGTCAGGTCGATGAACGCCGTGATGCCCGCGTCGAGAAACCGCGTCAGCTTTTCAGCGCTCGTCGCTGGGCTGACGGTGCCGGGGTACTCTCCGGCGATCGACAGCGCGCCGGGAACGTCATAGGAATTAAGAATGGGCGGTGCAGCGCTGGCTGGGGTCACTGAAGGCATGGGGAAAACCGCAAGGCGACAATCACTCGGGCAACGTGCGTCGGTGGGTTTGCTCAGGCTCGCGACTCAGAAACCGCTTCATGACGCAAACCCCCGTCGATTGCCAGTCACAACGACCAGAGCGGCCGCGGAGACAACGTCGGGTAGGGGTCTGACAGCGATGATCGCATTGCGCGCTCGATCGGCGTCTCGCGCGATCGATCACCCGCCCGCATCCTTTGCGGGCGCGCCAATAGCCGATCCAGCTCGACCTCCGATTCCGCTCAATCGAAGGCTGTCAGACCCTTGCTCCATGCTGCATCGCGAACTGCTCGCAACTCCGTCAACCATGCCGCCTGACAATTCGAAAGTTCGTCGCTGGGTCGAACTGATCTCCGCGCTCCTCGGTGCACGGCGCCCCCTCACGTTTCTCGAGATCGCGGGCAAGGTGCCGGCCTATATGGTCAACGGCGAGCCGCTGCGATCGCGCGCCGACGCGGCGGCCCCCAAACGCGCGTTCGAGCGCGATAAGGACGAACTGCGTGACCTCGGCGTGCCGATCGAGAGCGTCAGCGAACTTGGCGACGAAGACTTCCTCTATTCGCTCCGCGTGGCCGACTTCTATCAGCCGTACGTGCACATCGTCTCCGCGCGTGGCGTGCAGCGGGCGGACAAGGTCACCCGAGGCGGGTATCAGAGCGTCCAGTCACTCAATTTCGATCCGGACGAACTGCAGATCATTGCCGCGGCGGCCGCACGCACCGTGCAGATCGGCGACGCGAATCTCGCCGAGTTGGCCCGCAATGCGATGCGGAAGTTCGCCTACGATCAGCCGATCGGAGCGATCGAAGGCCGATCCGATGACGTACACGTTCCGCCGCGGACGGTAGCGGATGCACGCCTGCTCTCGAGTCTTGGGTCCGCCCTGTTCAAGCGAAAGCGCCTCACGGGGCAGTACCACAGCATGGGTTCAGCAACCCCTTCCGAGCGAACCGTCGAACCGTATGGCCTGTTCTACGTGAGCGGCCACTGGTACCTGTGCGCGCGCGATGTCGACAAAGGGGAGCTCCGAAACTTCCGGGTGAGCCGCATGTCCAGCGTGCGCGCGAATGCGTCGGCGCCGAATACGCGCGACTACGACATCCCCAGCGAGTTCTCGTTGCGCGAACACGCGAAGTCCCGACAGGCATGGGAAATCGGTGACGTGGACTCGAGCGACGCGCTGATCGAGTTTCGTGGCCAATCCGGCGCCACGATGGCCGCGCGTGCGATCGGCGAGCCTGTTGACGGCAGCGACGCGCGCCGACGTTTCAGGGTGCGTCGGAGCGACAACTTCGCGCGTTGGCTGCTGTCGTTCGCTGGCGAGGTTGCGCCGGTCGCGCCGGACACCTTGGTGCACGAGTATCAGCAGCTCGTGCAAGCCACATTCGCGCTGTATGCGCGAGCGGGTGACGCTGCATCAACCGACGCTACATCAAGTGACGCGACATCACGTCACGCGACGCCAACCGACGCGACGCCAACGGACGCTGCGCCAACGGACCCTACGCCAGGGGACGCAGCACATGGCTGAGAAGGCGTCGTCTCAGTTCTCCCGGCTGATGACGGTCATTCCGCATCTGCTCGATGATGAGGAGCATCGCCTGGACGATGTCGCTGCGCAGACCGGCGTGTCGCGCGATCAGTTGTTCAATGATCTCGTGTCGATGACCCAGCGATTCGATGTCGCGGGTTTCGTCGACAGCATGGTCGTGCAGGTCGGACCGGAGCTTGTCAGCATGCGAACAGCGGACTTTCACCGCCCATTGCGGCTCACGATGCCCGAGTTGTGCGCGCTGGAGCTCGGGTTGTCGATGCTGCGTCAGGAGCGAACGCCCAATGACTACGCCGTCATCGATCGGGCGCTCGCGCGTTTGCAAGGGGCGATCACTCAGCTGCCCGTCAACGATGACCACGCGGAGCTGCGACACGCGTCGTTGATGCCCACGGGCGATCCGGAGCATCTGGCGCTCATCCGCGAGGCCGTGAGCACGCATCGGATGATTCGCCTTCGCTATCGCTCGGGACGCGAGTCGACGAGTAGCGACCGTACCATCTGTCCCTATACGCTCGCGCACGCCGATCACATGTGGTACGTGATCACGGTTGGCGATGATGACCACCTGCGCCATTATCGGCTGGATCGAATCGAATCCGTCGAGCTGCTCGATCAGTGCTTCGAGTCCGATGACAGCATCACCGCGAAAGTGCGCGCGCATGGACGTGCCTTCGCGTCGGACACGACGCTGCGCATGACCGTGCGCTACTCGCCAACGATCGCACGCTGGATCGCAGAGCGTGAAGGCAAGTCGCTGGCGGCCGACGGGAGTCTCACGATCGACCACCCAGTCGCGGACGAGACGTGGGCCGTCCGACACGTCCTGCAATACGGTCCCGAGGCCGAGGTCCTCGGTCCACCTGAGGTACGGGCGATGATTCGCGCCCGCCTCGAGGCGATGATGTAACGCATCCGCCGCCCTGACTCCGCAGCACGAGGCACTGTCAGACCCCTCTCGTACTCTCCCGGCAAGACGTTCGACCGCGGCCTGTTGGCCGGTCCACTACCCCAGGGGGCGCACCACAATGACGTATTCCATTCAGCTCGCTATTCGTACTGATCGCACGCTGCTGCGTGCCACGGCGCGGAGCACGCGCTACCTCCACCTTACGCTGTCGGCCCCCGTCGCGCCGCCGCGCGATGTGGCCAATGCCGAGCCCCGCCCGCCGCTCCACGTGGGCCTCGTGCTCGATCGCTCGGGCTCGATGGAAGGCGAGAACAAGTTCCCGCTCGCCGGGCAGGCCATCGAACAGTCGCTGCACCTCCTGCAGCCGCCCGATCGGTTCACGCTGGTCGTGTACGACAACGTGGTCGACACGATCATGAGCAACGCGCTGGCAACACCCGATGCGAAGCGCGTCGCGATGCAGCGTCTCCGCGAAATCGAGCCGCGCGGTGGCACGGACCTGTATGCCGGATGGATGACCGCTGCGGCCCAGATGCTGCAACAGCTGTCGCGCGATGCGGTCAACCGCGTGTTGCTGCTCACCGACGGTCTGGCCAACGCCGGCATGACCGAGCCGAGCGGCCTGGTGACCGCGGCAGAAGCGCTGCGTGGGCGTGGCATTGCGACCACGACGTTCGGTGTGGGTGACGACTTCGACGAAAGACTGCTGCGCGATCTCGCACACCACGGCGGCGGGCACTTCTACTTCGTCGACGCACCCGTGCAGATCCCCGAAATGGTGACGAGCGAGCTTGGGGAAGCACTGGACGTCGTACGTCGCGATGCCGCGTTGCAGATCATGCTGCCGCCCGGCGCTGAGGCCGAGTTGCTGAATCGCTATCGCACGACGTACGCACGTGGTGACCATCAGCTGCGTGTTGAACTTGGCGATCTGACCAGCGGTCAGGACATCACGCTGGTGGTGCGGCTCGCGTTTCCGACTGCGCGCGAAGGGACGACGACGAGCGTGCGCGTGGCCATTGCCGGCACCGACGCGCTCTCGACCGAGGCCGAAGGTGAGTTGTCGTGGACCTACGCCGACCACGCGGCCAACGATGCGCAGCCTCGGCTGGTGACGGTCGATCGCGAGGTCGCGATGTTGTACGCCGCGAGAGCACGCGCCGAAGCGACGGAGGCCAACCGGCAGGGCGACTACCGCACCGCGAAGCGCGTGCTGGAGGGGACGGCGCGTCGCATCCGGTCGTACGCGAACGGCGACCATGAGATCGAGGCTATCTGGCGCGCCTTGCTTGCCGAGGTCGAGATGTACGCCGAGCGCGCGATGAGTGCGAAGGAGCGGAAGATGTCGTTCTTTGCCGCGGAAGCGCAGTTCAGCAACCGAGACACGCAGGGGAAGGCGCGTCGGGATAGGTTGGTCTGAAGCGGTGGCCGGGCCAGCCGCGTTCATCAGTCCCCGGACCGGTCGAGACGGACTGCGGTGCGTGAGCGGCTCGTCAGACGCGGGAGGCGAGATCCCGGTCCGGCGCCAGGCGATACAAGTCACGCGTGGCGGCGAAAGGACGGTCATCGAACACGTGCACCAGTGCACCACGACGCATGAGCACTTCGCCCACCAGCAGGGCATCCTCGCGAGCCAGTCGAAACTGCGTCTCGATCCACGAGGTCAGACGATCGCCGCGGCACACGTCATCGAATCGCAGCAGGCCTTCCGAGGCGGCGCCGAAGAGCGGACGAGCGGCACGGCGCAGGCCGTCGATCACCAGCGACACGTCGGGCAGTCGGTGCGAGTGTGCATCCTGATCGTATAACGACGGCCGGACGTGAAAGAACAAGTATTCATCCTTGAAGTCATGTTCTTCCATCACGTGCTCGATCTGCCCGAGGGCCGTCAGTCGCTCACCCACGCGCACCGCACGTTCCCGGGTGACGCCCAGATGGCCCTGCAGCCAGGTCACCGCATCCGAGGCGACGAAGCAGCGCGGGTATCGACGGAAACGGTACCACCGGTGGCGAATAGCCACGCCGTCCCGCCCTTGCATGGCAAACACGAGACCATCCAGTGAGACCGGCGTCTGTCCCTCACCAATCACCTCCGGGGGCGCGACCAACCGTGAGAAGTCGTCCAACGGCATGGGTCGGCCGTGCAGGAACCCCTGTATGCACTGCACGCCACGTTGGGAGAGGTAGCGATGTTGCGCCTCCGTCTCCACACCTTCGGCAATGAGGGGAAGGCCAATACCATGCGCCATGGTGATGATCGCGTCCAGCACGGGACGTGGGGCGCCGTCCTCCCCAATACTCTGCACGAACGCCCGATCGATCTTGAGCTTGTCGGCGGGCACGCGCTCCAGCAATGACAAACTGCTGTGCCCCGTACCGAAATCGTCGATCGCAATACGAAATCCGGCGGCCCGCAGGGCATGCAGCGTGTCGACGGCGGCGTCGTCCACCAAGTCGCGCTCGGTGACCTCGAGCAACACCTGTTGACGCGGCAAGGACTCGTCGTCGAAGACACGGATCAGGCGATCGAGCAGCCCGGGGTCGGTAAGCTCGCGAGGCGTGATATTGAACGAGATGTACAAGGCGGGCTGCTGGTGGACCGCGGACGCGAGGCGATCGCGCGCCTTCGCCATGACAATCTCGGACATCGTCCGAATAAGGTCCGTCGCCTCGGCCAGCGCGATGAACTCCGACGGCGGCAGGATGCCTCTGGCGGGGTGCGCCCAGCGCATGAGCACTTCGCCGCCGACAATCTCGCGGGTGTCCGCGCGCA
>CAYWCJ010000270.1:0-6677 GCA_964456595.1 uncultured Gemmatimonas sp.
CTGCCGACAGTCTGCGCACGCGACTTGGCGCCCTCTGGGGGCATCACGAGGTCGAACGCTTTGTCAACGTGGACGACGTGCAGGGCCCGATTCACGTGAGTGGTCTGGCGGAACGACCGGCAGACGTGGGCACCGGCACGCGACGCATTTTGCTCATCGTCAACGGACGTGTGGTGCGCGATCATGGCCTGATCCGCGCGGCGGAGTCGGCCTATCGATCCACATTGCCCTCCGGACTGCGGCCTTCGCTCGTACTGCAGGTGCGCGTGCCGGCGGACACCGTCGATGTGAATGTGCATCCGGCAAAGTCTGAAGTACGGTTGCGCGACCGATGGCCAGTCGAGCGCGCCGTCGAGCAGGCGGTGCTGCGCGCACTGGGCGTCTTCGACGCGAGTGCGGGAATCGGCTGGCGTACATGGTCGCCGGGAACCGGCGGCAGCGCGCTTGCCGTAAACCTCGCGCAGCATGCGCTCGATCCGTCGGCGCTGCGTTCAGCACCGATGCGCGACGGACTGTTTGCCGTGGATGCGGGAGCGCTGGCGGGTGCTGCACCGGCCGGCGCCACGAGCCTCGCGCAAGACGCGTCGGCTGCGCACGAATCACGGTCTGCGGTCGTTGCGTGGAACGCCGTCAACGCAGCGGACGACCGTGCGATCGCCGATGAGGAGCCGGTGCTCGTGCCTCCGCTGTTGCAGCTCAAGCGCACCTACCTGCTGTTCGAGCGTGAGGAAGGGGTCGTGCTCATCGATCAGCACTCGGCGCACGAGCGCGTGCTCTACGAACAGTTCATGGGTGTTCTTCAGCGCGGCGAAGCACCGTCCCAGCGACTGCTCTTTCCGATGACGCTGCATCTCGGTCCGGCCGAGGCCGACGCCTTCGAAGCGCATCAGGCGTCGTTTGCCGCGCTGGGGTTCGAGATCGAAGGATTTGGCGGGCACTCGCTGCTGGTGAACGCCGTGCCGATGCCGCATCCGCGCTTTGACGCGGAGCGTTGCTTGCGCGAGACGCTGGCCGCGCTCACGGGTGATCGTGCACCAAGTGACGCGAAGCGACATGAACGATTGGCGGCGACCTTTGCCTGCAAGGCCGCCATCAAGGCTGGCGATGCGCTCTCGCCCGGCGAGATGCGCGCGTTGTACATCGCCCTCGCGAACACTCGACTTGCCGCGCACGACGTGCACGGGCGCTCGACGATCGTGCGACTGTCGTGGGATGAGCTCGATCGACGCTTCGGACGCAAGTGATGTCGGCGATACGCACGCACCCCGGCCTGCACGCGCGGCTGGCGTGATGCCTCTGTTGGACGAGCCGCTGCGCGTCGTCATCGGGCCCACGGCGGCTGGCAAATCCGCGATCGCGATGGCGATCGCGGCGGCGCGTGGACTGGCGATCATCAGCGCCGACTCGCGACAGGTCTATCAGTCGTTCGACATCGGTACGGCCAAACCTGCGGCGGCAGATCGCGCCTCCGTGCCCCACTACGGGTTGGACGTGGTCGCGCCAACCGTCCGCTATTCCGCTCACGCGTGGGCGTTGGACGCGATGCGTTGGATGGACGCGGCGGTGCAGGCCGGACCCCCGCCGCTGATCGTTGGAGGCACCGGCTTCTATGTTCGCGCGCTCGTGCGGCCGCTCGACGACGCACCCCAGTTTGATCGCGACCGTCGAGACGCACTCTCGGCGTGGCTCGAGCGATTGGATGGTGCCGACATCGAGCGCTGGTGCCATCGTCTCGATGCCCACCGCGCCCACCTCGGTCGCGCCCAGCGACGGCGAGCGATCGAGACCGCGCTGCTGGCCGGCGTGCGTCTGAGCGATGGCCACCACGGTGCGGCGGCGCTTCGCGCCGTCCGCTATCTTGTGGTCGATCCGGGACCAGTGCTGGCCGAACGCATTCGTGCGCGCGTACACGCCATGGTCGATGCCGGATGGTTCGCTGAAGTCGAGCAGTTGATGCGCACTATCCCTCCTGACGCCCCCGCTTGGAATGCTTGTGGATACGGGACGATCCGCGCCGCCGTCGGCGGCGCCATGTCACGCGAGGCGGCGATCGAGCGCGCCGTGATCGACACGAGACAGTACGCCAAGCGACAGCGCACCTGGTACCGTCATCAGTTGAACGACGGGCCGGTCACGCTGCTCGATCCGGATGCGCCCGATGCACTGGCCCGCGCGCTCGCCTGGTCGGACAACGATTCATCGAGGTCGGAATGAAGATAGGAATCACCTGCTATCCGACGTATGGCGGCTCGGGCGCCGTCGCGACTGAGTTGGGTATCGCGCTCGCCGCCCGCGGTCACGAAGTGCACTTCATCACGTATCAGCAACCATTCCGCCTGCCGAGCTTTTTGCCGCGCGTCTGGTTTCACGAAGTGGATGTCGGCCGCTACCCGTTGTTCGAGTACCCACCGTACGATCTCGCGCTCGCCGTGCGGATGCACGAAGTCGTGCGCGATCATCAGCTCGATATTCTCCATTGTCACTATGCGATTCCGCACGCGACCAGCGCGTGGATTGCCCGCGAGATGCTGCGCGAAGGGAACAGCGATGTGAAGGTGGTGACGACGCTGCACGGCACCGACATCACGATCGTGGGCCAGGAGCGATCGTTCTACACGATCACGCGCTTCTCCATTGAAAAGTCCGACGCGGTGTCAGCGGTCTCCGAATATCTGCGCGACGAGACGTACCGCGCGTTCGGCTGTGTTGGCTGCAACGTGCAGGTGATTCACAACTTCATCGACCCGCAGGCCTTCGATCGGGCGTCGCATCGGTTCCCGATGCCGTCGGAAATCGTCGGCACGCGACGCGTGCTCATGCACATCTCCAATTTCCGTCCGGTCAAGCGCGTGCGCGACGTCGTGGGCATCTACGCGCGCGTGAATGAACGCATCCCTTCGCTGCTGGTCATGATCGGCGATGGCCCGGAGCGAGTGGAAGCAGAAGACGAAGCGCGGAAGCTTGGCGTCAGCGACACGGTGCTCTTTCTCGGCAAGATCGACGCGATTGCGCCGTTGCTCGCCGGAGCGGATCTGTTTCTGCTGCCCAGCGACAAGGAATCGTTTGGACTCAGCGCGCTCGAGGCGATGGCAAGTGGTGTACCGGTCATCGGCTACCGGGCTGGCGGATTGCCCGAAGTGGTGACCGATGGAGTCACCGGCGTGCTGCACGAGGTGGGCGACATCGACGGTGCGGCAATCTCCGGCATCGCCCTGCTCACGAGCGCGGAGCGGTGGCAGACGATGAGTGACGCGGCGGCGGCCGATGCGCGCCGTCGATTCTCACAGGACAGTATCGTTGCGCAATACGAGCGACTCTACGAACAGACACTCGCTGCTTCCACTGCCACCATCGCCACGTGACCGTATTCCAAGCCATCGTGCTTGGCATCGTGCAGGGACTCGCCGAGTTCCTGCCCGTGTCCAGCTCCGCGCACCTGACCCTCGCACCCTTCTTCTTCGGTTGGAAGGATCCGGGGTTGGCGTTTGACGTGGCGCTGCACTTCGGCACGCTGGTCGCGCTGCTCTGGTACTTTCGCGTCGAATGGATCGAGCTGACCGTGAGCAGCCTTCGCATCGTGCGCACGCGCCGAGTGGAGACGGCGCATGAAAAGCGCGCGGTGTTCCTGGTCGTGGCGACGATTCCCGGCGGCATCGCCGGCAAGCTGCTGAACGACTACGCCGAGACCACGTTCCGCTCACCGCTGCTCATCGCGTGCACGCTGTCGATCATGGGGGTGCTGCTCTGGTCGGTGGATCGCTGGGCCGCACGCGTGCGTTCCATCGAAGAGATGACCCTGCGTGATGCAGTGCTCATCGGGCTCGCGCAGGTGTGCGCGCTGATTCCGGGCGTGTCGCGTTCGGGTTCAACGATCACGGCTGGTCGCGCGCTCAATCTCGATCGTCCGAGCGCGGCGCGCTTCAGCTTTCTCATGAGCATGCCGATCACGTTCGCGGCGGTGGCGGTCAAGATGCCGGAAGCGATTCGCGTCGAGGGATTCTCGACGCCGTTGCTGGCCGGTGTCTTCGCCGCCTTCATCAGCAGCTGGCTGGCGATCACCGTGCTGTTGCGCTTCATCAGTCGCCACAGCTTTGGTGTGTTTGCGCTGTATCGCGTGCTCCTGGCGGCGGCCGTGGTGGGCACCATCGTCGCGCGTCGGTAACGTGTCCGAGTTGCTGCCCACCGCGACAGCGCTTGGTCTTGCATCGTTCGTCCATCGCGCAGAAACCGAGTCGACCATGGACGATGCGCACGCAGCGGCACTGGCGGGCGCACCGGCCGGAACGTTGATCGTGGCCGATGTACAGCGACAGGGACGTGGGCGCGCGGGTCGCCGTTGGTCGTCGGCAAGCAACAGCGGTCTGTGGATGACGCTGGTCGAACGTCCTGAGGACAGCGAGATGCTCGGCGTGCTCGCGTTGCGTATCGGCATGGCGCTCGCGAACGCGCTCGATCCGTTTGTTTCGCACCCGATTCGACTCAAGTGGCCCAACGACTTGTTCGTCGGCGACGGCAAGCTGGCCGGCGTGCTGATCGAAGCGCGGTGGCGCGAGTCGCTGGTGGACTGGGTGGCGATCGGCGTGGGAGTAAACATGCGTGCACCGAGCGAGTTTTCGCCGGCCGCCAGCGTGCGCGACGACGTGTCGCGATCGGAGTTGTTGCAGGCCACGATTCCGCCGATACGCGAGGCCGCGCGTCGCACCGGTGCGCTCAACGAGCCGGAGCTCGACGAGTGGAGGCTGCGCGATCTCTCCGCGGGGCGTCGCATCACATCGCCGACGCATGGTGTCGTGCAGGGCATCAGCACCGACGGTGCGCTGATGGTGGAGTCTGACGGAGTGGTGTCCGCCGTGCGCGCGGGGTCGCTCGTCTTCAGTTCATAATCGCGGGAGCTTGCATGCTGATCGTCTTTGATGTGGGGAATACGGAGACCACCATCGGCCTGTTCAACGGCGGTCTGCTCGTCGCGCACTGGCGCATCATGACGGACGTCGCGCGCACGTCCGATGAATTCGGAGTGTTATTGCGCAATCTGCTGGCCACCGCCGGCGTGCCGCACGAACGTGTGAAGGCGGCCGCGATCGGATCGGTCGTCCCTCCCATTACGGATCCGCTGTTCCGCGCCTGCGTGCTCTATCTGAACACCACGCCAACGCTCGTGGATGCACGGGCGCCGTTGCCAATCCGCCTCGACGTGGAGGAGCCGCTGAGTGTCGGTGCCGATCGCCTGATCAACACCCTCGCCGCAAGCCGTCTCTATCGTCGCGATACGATCTGCGTGGACCTTGGCACGGCCACGACGTTCGATTGCATCACCGCCGACGGTGTGTTCCTCGGTGGCGTGATCATGCCCGGTGTGCGCACGTCCGCGGACACCTTGGCGCGCCGCACGTCGAAGCTGCCGGCGACGGAGCTCGTGCCGCCGAAGCAGGTCATCGGCAAGCGTACCGAGGAATGCATTCGCGCCGGAGTGCTGTTCGGCGCGGCGGAGGCCATTGACGGCGTCGTACGCCGTATCAAAGCGGAGTGGCCAAACGAGGGCGTACCGTTGGTCGTCGCGACCGGCGGCCTCGCCGAGGTCTTGCAGCCGTATTGTCAGCAGTTCGATCGCGTGGAGCCGTTTCTGACGCTGCAGGGGCTGCGCATGGCCCACGAGATCCTCACGGAATAGCAGTGCGCGCTCCACTGTCACCGATCACTTGGAACTGAAGACTCGACACAGGGCAAAGCCCAGGCCGGTGCGGCGCCGCGAACCCCGCTTTTCGCTGTGCGCAGTGTTCAGTTTTTCGTATCCAGTGCGGAGTGGAGCGGAACTGCGAAGGATTCTGCCGCAGTGGCAGTAGGGCGCGTCAGAGTGGCGCACGGCCGGTCGAATCGGCAGACAAATGCTTTGTAACTCATTCGTACTGATGAACTTACGCGATGAAACACAGCTGGCCTCGTCGCTTGACGAGGGGGTCGCGGACATGTAGCTTGCGATTGTTAGCACTCGGTACCGGTGAGTGCCAACATCGAGCTTCGTTCCGTTCGATCCCCTGACACATAAGCAGGAGACCAGCAATCATGGCCACCCAGAGTGCCGCGAAGGTTTCGCCGCTCGCCGACCGCGTTGTCGTCAAGCCGCTCGAAGAGACGGAGCAGATGCGCGGTGGGCTGTACATCCCCGATACCGCCAAGGAAAAGCCGCAACAGGGTTCTGTCGTTGCCGTTGGACCGGGCCGTTTCGAGAAGGAAACGCGCGTGCCGATGGACGTGAAGGTCGGCGATAAGATCCTGTACGGAAAGTACAGCGGCACCGAAGTCACGATCGAAGGTGAGCAGCTGCTCATCCTGCGCGAGTCTGATGTGCTCGCGGTCATCGCCTAAGACGTTTCTCAGTCGCACCACTAACCGTAGAGAGCAACCATGGCAGCCAAAGAACTGCATTTCAACGTAGAAGCGCGCGCCGCCCTCAAGCGCGGCGTCGACCAGCTGGCCGAAGCGGTGAAGGTCACGCTCGGCCCCAAGGGTCGCAATGTCGTCATCGACAAGAAGTTCGGCGCACCGACGGTCACCAAGGACGGCGTGACGGTCGCGAAGGAAATCGAGTTGTCGGATCCGATCGAGAACATGGGCGCGCAGATGGTGAAGGAAGTTGCGACCAAGACGTCGGATCTCGCGGGCGACGGCACCACGAC
>CAYWCJ010000271.1:0-6659 GCA_964456595.1 uncultured Gemmatimonas sp.
CCGCTCTCACGCTTCTGCGGATTGTGTGACGGTACGCTGCGTCAGCTTTTCCGCGAAGAGATCAAGAAGAGCTACGAGGAGTATGTCGAGCAGGTCGGGCGGGAACTGGCGGAGAGCTCGCCGCACTTTCAGGATGCATTGAACGAAATTCTTGGTGGCGGCCGCAAGCTGTTCTGACCGGAGCAGTGCGTCGTCGTGCCTTTGTCGCACCGTCTGGAAGCGAGCCTGTCTGGCGGCTAGCTTACACCTGTGCGCGCGACCATTCGGGTTGCAGCGCGAGGGTGTCCCAGTGAGTTGCTCGACGAGCCGCTTTCCTGCGGGGGAAGCGGCTCACGTCGTTCATGGAGAATTGGCATGCAGGACGGTGAACGCGTGAAGGTGTTGTCACGGTCGGAAGAACGGCTGGCGGACATGCGGAGGTATCTTTGACGTCGAGTCCAAGCGCGCGACGCTGAACGCATACGAGAACGAGATGTCGGACGGCGCCTTCTGGAATGATCAGGAGCATGCGCGCGACATCGTGCAGCAGGTGAAGGTGCTGAAGGGGTGGGTGGATCCCTTCGATGCGCTCGAAGCGCGCACCAGGTCGGCACGCGAACTCGACGAGATGCTGACGCTCGAGCCGGACGAAGCGATGGCCGACGAAGTGGATGCGGAGGTGGCGCGGATTGACGAGGAGTTGGACGCCTTCGAGCTGCGTACACTGCTCCGCGGCCGCGACGACTTCCGCGACGCCCAGCTGGAAATCTCGGCGGGCGCCGGCGGCACCGAGGCGCAGGACTGGGCGCAGATGATCTATCGCATGTACACGCGATGGGCGGAGCGCAAAGGCTTTGGCATCGAGATCCTCGACCTCAGCGAAGGCGAAGAAGCAGGCATCAAGGGCGCGGTGCTCGAGATCAAGGGGCAGTTCGCGTACGGATTCCTCCGCCCTGAATCGGGGGTGCATCGACTCGTACGCATTTCTCCGTTCGACTCGCAGGCGCGCCGTCACACGAGTTTCGCATCCGTGTTCGTGTATCCGGTCGTGAACGAGGAGATCAACATCGAGATTCGCGAAGAGGATTTGCGCATCGATGTGTATCGCGCCTCGGGCGCTGGCGGACAGCACGTCAACAAGACGTCGTCGGCGGTGCGCATCACGCACTTGCCGTCGGGTATCGTCACCGCGTCGCAGGCCGAACGTTCGCAGTTCAAGAACAAGGCGACCGCGATGAAGCAGCTCAAGAACCGGCTCTATCAACTGGAAGCGGACAAGCACGCCGCGGTGAAGGCCGCGTTCGATGCGAACAAGCAGGATGTCTCGTTCGGCAGCCAGATCCGCAGCTACGTCTTTCAACCGTACACGATGGTCAACGACCACCGCACCGAACTGAAGATCCCCGACGTGCAGAAGATCATGGATGGCGCGATCGACCCCTTCATCCAGGCCTACCTGAAGATGGAGAGCTCGGCGAACGCCGAGGGGAACGCGTCGTGAGTGAGGATCTCAACTTCCTCCTGAAGGCGCGTCGCGAGAAGCTCGATCGTCTGCGCGCGGGCGGTATCGAGCCGTTCGCGTATTCCTACGACCGCACGCACTCGTCGCTTGACGCGATTGCGGCGCTGGGCGAGGCAGCGGAGGGGCCGAGTGTGTCGGTGGCCGGACGTCTGACCTCGTGGCGCAGCCAGGGTAAGACGGCGTTCGCGCACCTCGCCGATATGGACGGCCGCATTCAGCTGTATTTCCGTCGCGATGAGATTGGCGAGGCGGCGTGGGCGTTGCTGCATGAATACGATCTCGGCGATTGGGTTGGTGTGCGCGGCACGACGATGCGCACGCGAACGGGCGAAGCGACGGTGCGGGTGGTGGAGAGCACGATGTTGTCCAAGTCGCTGCGACCGCTGCCGTATGGCAAGGAAGCCGTGGTGGATGGCAAGACCGTTCGCTACTCGGCGTTTGCCGATACGGAGCTTCGTGCACGTCAACGTTATGCCGATCTCGCGGTGCACCCGGAGATGCGCGCGTTGTTTCGCGCGCGTTCGCTGCTCACGCGCACCGTGCGTCATCATCTGGACAATCTCGGCTACCTGGAAGTGGAGACGCCGGTGCTGCAGCCTCTGTACGGTGGCGCGTCGGCACGGCCGTTCATCACGCATCACAACACGCTCGATATGCCGTTGTACCTGCGCATCGCGGATGAGCTGTATCTCAAGCGGCTGATCGTGGGTGGATTCGAGCGCGTGTACGAGATCGGTCATGACTTCCGCAACGAAGGCATCGACCGCACGCACAATCCGGAGTTCACGATGCTCGAGTTCTACGAGGCGTTCGCGGACTACACGGTGATGATGGAGCGCGTGGAGTCGTTGCTGGTGGCGGCGGCCGAAGCGGTGCGGCGCGTGCCCGTGGTCGGCGAAAAGGTACCGACGTTGGTGACGCCCTTTCCCCGCATCGAGTGGGCGCCGTCGCTGTCGAAGGCGGCCGGCGCGGACGTCATGACGCTCGACGATGCGGCGTTGCGGCAGGTGGCGGAACGCATTGGCGTGGCGAAGGTAAGCACGTTGAGCCGACCCAAGGTGCTCGACGAGATGTTCCAGGAGCTCGTGGAGTCGCGCATCGATGCGCCGACGTTCGTGGTCGACTATCCGATCGAGTTGTCGCCGCTGGCCAAGCCAAAGCGTGGCGGTCCGGCGGGGCTCACGGAACGCTTTGAACTGTTTGCGCGCGGCAAGGAGCTGGCGAACGCGTTTTCGGAGTTGAACGATCCCATCGATCAGCGGCAGCGGTTTGAAGCGCAGGCGCGGTTACGCGATGCAGGAGACGACGAAGCGTCGGGCGTGGACGAGGACTATCTGCGCGCGATGGAATACGGCATGCCGCCGACTGGCGGCGTTGGCATCGGTATCGATCGACTGTTCATGTACCTCACCGACACGGCCAACATCCGCGACGTGATTCTGTTCCCAACGATGCGTCCCGAATAGCCGCTGCGGTGACTCAACTCGAGTTCTCGATCGCCTGGCGGTACCTGCGAAGTCGGCGCGGTTCGCGTCTGCTGTCGCTGATCAGTGTCATCGCCATCGGCGGGGTACTGATCGGCGTCAGCGCGCTCATCGTCATCATGGGTGTGATGAACGGCTTGCAGCGCGACCTCCGCGACAAGATTCTGGTTGGGAGTGCCGACATTCAGGTGTTGCCGTACGGCGCCGGACTTCGGTTGTCGAATTGGGCGGACGTGCGCGACAAGGTGCGAGCGTCCAAGGGAATCACGGCGGCGGCTCCGTTCGTACAGACGCAGGGGTTGGTGCGCAATCTCGCGGGTTTCATGACGGGCGCCGCGGTGCTGGGCATCGAGCCGGAAGGCACGCCCGGAGCGGATGTCACCACGATCCGCACACACGCGGTGCTGGGAGACTTTCGCTTCAAACGAGACGGCATCGACTTGCCGGGCGCGGTGCTCGGCAAGCTGCTCGCGTCGAAGCTGAATGCCTTTCCCGGCGACACGATCGTGCTGGTCGGTTCGAGCGGTCTCGAGATGAACGCGGCCACGGGCGCCATCATTCCACGCGCTGACAGTATGGTGGTCTCGGGGGTGTTCGAGACGCAGATGTACGAGTACGACAACAACTACCTATATCTCGACCTCACCACGGCGCAGCGTTTCGCGGGACTCGGCAACGATGTCACCGGCATCGAGGCGCAGACGGCGGACCGGTGGAAGGCACCCGCCATTGCCGAATCGTTGCGCGTGAACATCGACGCGCCGGTGCGCGCGCAGGACTGGCAGGAGCAAAACCGTTCACTCTTCTCCGCACTCAAGCTCGAGAAATTGGGCATGGGTGTCATTCTCCTGCTGATCGTCGTTGTTGCGGCGTTCAATATCGTGGGTACGCTCACGATGGTGGTGGCGGACAAGACGCGGGAAATCGGCATTCTTCGTGCGATGGGTATGTCGGCCCGATCCATCCGGCGGATCTTTCTGCTGCAGGGTATGCTCGTCGGCGCCGTCGGCACGGGCGGTGGTCTCCTGCTCGGCATGACGGTCGCCACGTTGCTCGAGCGCTTTCAGCTTATTGCCCTCGACCCGTCGATCTACTTCATCGATCACCTGCCGGTGACAACGGAGCCGTTCGACGTGCTGATCATCGTCGTGGCGAGTCTCGCGATCGCCACGGTCGCCACTTTGTATCCAGCCGCGCAGGCCGCGCGCATGTATCCCGTCGATGCCATCCGTCATGACTGACGCGGCGCCGGTGCTCGTGACCGCACCGGCGGTTGTCGAAGCTGAAGACCTCGTGAAGGAGTTTCGCGCGGTCGATGGCAGCGCCATTCGTGTGGTGGATGGTGTGTCGCTCACGGTGCATCGCGGGGAGATGGTGGCGATCGTCGGCGCCAGCGGCTCCGGCAAGAGCACGCTCCTGCATCTGCTCGGCGCATTGGAGCGGCCGACGTCGGGTCGGGTGCGACTCGCGGGTCAGCCGGTTGAAGGACTCGCGGACGACGCGCTCGCCGCCCTCAGGAACCGTGCGGTGGGATTTGTGTTTCAATTTCATCATCTGCTTCGTGAGTTCTCTGCGTTGGAGAACGTCATGATGCCGTTGCGCATTGCCGGAGTGTCGGAGCGCGATGCCCGTGGACGCGCCGAGATGCTGCTCGAACGCGTTGGACTCTCAGCGCGTCTCGGACATCGTCCCAACGAGTTGTCTGGTGGAGAGCAGCAGCGCGCCGCGGTGGCGCGCGCGCTGGCCGCCGAGCCTGCCTTGTTGCTGGCCGACGAGCCGAGTGGGAATCTCGATCTGCACAACGCCGAGCGGTTGCATGACCTGTTCGCCGAACTGGCGCGCGATCGCACGCTCGGGCTGGTGGTCGTGACACATAATCAGTCACTCGCGGCGCGCGCCGACCGCGCGCTATTGTTGGAGGGAGGCAGGTTGGCCGTATCGGATGTACCGCGGATCGGGGGAGGGGACTGATGCTCTGCGACAGCTGCAAGGAACGCGATGCGGTCGTGCATCTCACCCGCATTGTCGACAACGCGGTGACTCAGCTGCACCTGTGCGAGAAATGCGCGGCGGCCAAGGGTGTCGAGACGACGCTGGCCATGCCGCAGCATCCGCTCGGCGACATCCTGCAGGCGGTGCAGCAGCAGGCATCCACCACGTCGGAAGACGCGCCCTCGTGCACGTTCTGCGGATCAACAGCGCGTGATTTCCGCGCCACCGGCCGATTGGGCTGTCCGCACTGCTACGACGCGATGGAGCGGAGTTTGCGCGAGTTGCTGCGTCGGTTGCATGGCAGCTCGAAGCATGTGGGCATTCGCTACGAGACGCCGACCGCGCATGTGCACACCAAGCCGGACACGTTGCACGATCTGCACGATCGCCTGAATCGTGCGATCGCGACGGAACAGTTTGAGCTGGCCGCCGAGCTGCGCGACAGAATTCGAGTGCTCGAATGAGCGCGCGCGCCGGACTCGATCTGTCGCTGCTGCCGGATGGCGGCGTACGGTGGTTGGATGCCTCGGGGCCCAATGCCGATGTCGTGATTTCCACGCGAATGCGGCTGGCTCGGAACGTGTCTGGCTATGCGTTCACCGGCCGTGCCCGGGATGGCGAGCGGTTGCGCATGCTGGCGCAGGTGCGCGATGCGCTGGGCGCGGTGCCGTCGCTCAGTGGCAGCCTGCTGCTGCGGCTCGACGACATGGCCACACAGGATCGTCAGCTGCTGCATGAGCGACATCTGGTCAGCAAAGAGCTGGCGGGTCTCGATGCGCAGCATCCGTTGCGTACCGGAGCGGCCGTCTTTCTTGGCGAGTCTGTCGGACTGCTGGTGAACGAAGAGGACCATCTCCGGTTGCAGGTGTTGCGTTCGGGGTTTGCGGTGCCCCAGGCGTTCGAGACGGTGCAGCGACTCGATGCGGAGCTTGGCGCGCAGGTGCCGTTCGCCTTTCATCGCGAGTTCGGTTTCCTGACCGCCTGTCCGACGAACACCGGCACCGGACTTCGGGCCTCGGTCCTCATCCACCTGCCTGGCCTGGTGTTGACCAAGGAAATTGGCAAGGTGCTGGCGGGCTTGCAGCAGATGGGGCTGACCTATCGCGGTTTGTACGGCGAGGGGAGCGAAGTCGTCGGGAATTTCTTTCAGCTGTCGAACCAGACGACGTTGGGTCGGTCGGAGGAGGAGTTGCAGGATCTGCTGGTCCGCGTGGTACGGCACGTGATCGAGCGGGAAGAGGAGGCTCGACGTGTACTCGTTCGCGACGCGGGATATATTATCGAGGACAAGTTGTGGCGGTCCTATGGCACGCTGCGGTACGCGCGCAGCCTGACGTTTGACGAGGCCATGAACTACCTGAGTGGGGTACGTCTGGCGGTCGGCCTGAAACTGATCACCGGGCTCAGTGTATACACGCTCAACAAGCTCCTGATCTTTACACAGTCAGCGCATCTGGCCCACCTCGAGGGGCGCGCGTTGACGGAAGGCGAGGCGAACCTGGCTCGCGCGCGTTATGTGCGCGAAGCGCTGGTGAGCGAAGGGGGCGGAGTCGAATGATCCGCTTCCACCCGACCCTGAGGGGACGATGAACGGCTACAACTTCACCGAGCGGGTCCGGAAAGTTCTCGCGATGGCGCGCGAGGAGGCAGCACGCCTTCACCATGAGTACGTGGGTACCGAG
>CAYWCJ010000272.1:0-6651 GCA_964456595.1 uncultured Gemmatimonas sp.
ATGCGAGGACGAATCCAGCCAGCGCCAGATTCAGGAACGGAATCACGTTGCGCAGCAGTGCCGTCATCCCTTCACCCGAGAGCGGCAGATAGCGCACGTTCGCCACGTACACCACCAGCAGGACGGCCAGCATCACCAACTGCGACCACTGCGTCGAGTCGCGCGCAAACACACGCAATTCCTTGAGTACCAGCTGACGGCGCGTGGGATTCAGCGGCGACAGCAGGCGTTCGAGCAACGGCTGCTTCGAACCTGGTACCGTGCGGCGGCTCGCCCCCTCCTGCGCCTGACTGAACCCGCGCGCCCACCCGCGAGCGTGCAGCGAGCCGCCGATCGCGACCAGCAGTGCCGTCGTGCCCCACAGCCGCGCCAATGGCTCCCACGACGCACTCCCCTGCAGAAAATTCATCAACGCGTCGCTGACCCATTCGCTCGGCAACCACGGCGACGATGGGGCATCGAGCGCGGCGATGAACTGCATGAAGTTCTGAAATCCTTCCGGACGTGCCAACTGCTCCGGGCGCGCCGCGCGAAACAGCACGACAAGTCCGCAGACGGCGAGAGCGGTGATGACACTCAGCAGGTCACGTGTACGTCGCGCGGGAAAGACGTTCACGAGCAGCAACGTCACCGCTGAACCGGCCGCCGCAGGAATGCACAGAAACGGCACGAACACCAGCAGCGCGAACAACGGAAACACGAACCCGCCTCGATACGCCGTGCCGAATGCCGCAATCAATGGCAACAGCAACAGCGCCACCATCCAACTCGAATGCATCGCCGTTTCGGCGAGTCGTGCGCGATACAATGCCCACGGCTTCACCGGCGCTGCGGCGAGTTGATCGAGATCGCGGGCGAGAAAGAAGTTCGAGAGCGCGGCAATCGTGTTCGACAGCAGCAGGATCGACATGAACGACAGCAGGATCATCGACAGCAGCTTACCCGCCAGCAGATCACCGATGTCCTCGGCGCTGCGGAAATAGCGCAGCAGCTTGAGGCTGATGACAAAGACGGCGGCCCAGAACGCAACGCCCAGCGCGCCCACCACGACCGAACGTCGCAGGTCGCCCGGCTGATGCTTTCGCACGCGATGCCGAGCCATCTGCCATTTGGGCGCCAGCAGTTGCCACGCGCCGACCAGCGCGCCCGGCTCACGCATTCAGCACCTCGACCAGCTCGCGCGCCACGTTGTCGCCAGTAAGGCGCAAAAAGATGTCTTCGAGCGCATCGTCGTTGCCTGTTGCACCGCGCAGCTGCTCCATCGTGCCGCACGCGACCAGCTCGCCGCGCTGCATGATCCCGATCCGATCGCACATCCCTTCCGCGATCTCGAGCGTGTGCGTGGACATCATCACCGTATGCCCGCGCTTCGTGTACTCGCGGAACAGCTCCTTGAGAATCTTCGCCGACTTGGGATCGAGCCCGACCATCGGTTCGTCCACCACGATCACCGGTGGGCGATGTATGAACGCGCTCGCGATGATGAGCTTCTGCCGCATGCCGTGGCTGTAGCTCTCCACCAGTTCATCGCGCCAGTTGTCGAGATCGAAGAGCGCCAGCAGCTCCATGCCACGTCGATCGACCTCGGCACCGTGTTCGCCGTAGAGCCCAGCGGCGAATCGCAGAAACTCCATTCCAGTGAGCTTCTCGTAGATGAACGGACGGTCAGGGATGAAGCCGAGGGCGCGCTTCGCTTCGAGCGGGTTCGTGCGCACGTCATGGCCCGCGATTTTCACCGAACCCGACGTCGGTTGCAGAATGCCGGCGATCATGCGCAGCGTCGTCGTCTTCCCGGCGCCGTTGGGGCCCAGAAATCCGAACAGCTCACCGGCCGACACCACCAGATCGAGGGAACGAACGGCAGTGAACGAGCCGTATCGTTTGCACAGCGAAGCGATTTCGATCATGGGCGGTGTGCCGAGGGAGTTTGACAGCTCGACGAGATTGCTGGTCGAGCGCGGCGCATGTCGCGCCTCACCAATGATGACGATCCACCGTCACCCGCCCGTCACGGCCGAGTTCGAGATTTGCCCGCGCGGTGACAGATGATGCCGTCCGGGGTTGAACAAAACCCGAAGGTCCCTCAGCTTGTAGCCCATGTCAGATCCGGTGAAGACGGCCACGCCGTCCAGTGTGAAGCCGTCCGATTCCCTCGTCGTCCGGGGCGCGCGCGAGCACAACCTGCGCAACATCAGCGTCAGCATTCCGCGCGACAAGCTCACGGTGGTGACTGGATTGTCCGGGTCGGGCAAGTCGTCGCTCGCTTTCGATACGATCTACGCCGAAGGCCAGCGTCGCTACGTCGAGTCGCTGTCGGCCTATGCACGCCAGTTTCTCGGATTGATGGAAAAGCCGGACGTCGATGCGATCGAAGGCTTGTCGCCGGCCATCTCCATCGAGCAGAAATCCGCCGGACACAATCCGCGTTCGACCGTTGGCACGGTCACCGAGATCTACGACTACCTGCGTCTGCTCTACGCGCGTGTCGGCACCCCGCACTGCGCCAACTGCGGGCGCGCTGTGCAGCGTCAGAGTCCCGCGCAGATCGCCGAACTCGTCCTCGCCTGGCCCGAGGGCACGCGACTCGAGATTCGCAGTCCGCTCGTGCAGGAGCGAAAAGGCGAGTTTCGCGATCTCTTCGAGAACGCGCGCAAGCAGGGCTTCGTGCGTGCCCTCGTTGATGGGGAACTGATCGAACTCGCCGATCCACCAAAGCTCAATCGGCGCGTCAATCACTCCATTTCGGTCGTCGTCGATCGGCTCGTCGTGCGTGCCGATGATCGCGGTCGCATCACCGACTCCATCGAAACGGCGCTGCGGCTGGCGGAGGGCCTGGTGGAAGTCGTGCGCTACGACACGAAGGAACCGGTCACGGAAATGTTCTCCGAGCGCTATGGCTGTCCGGTGTGCGGCATCTCGCTGCCCGAGCTCGAGCCGCGGCACTTCTCGTTCAACTCGCCCTTTGGCGCGTGCGCATCATGCAGTGGACTCGGTACGACGCGCAGCGCGAGCGAAGAACTCGTCATCGGCGATCAGAGTCTTTCGATCCTCGACGGCGTGGTGCTCCCGTGGGGCGAGCCTGATGGCTACCTGCGCAAAGTCATTCTGCCAGGACTCGCCAAGCAGCTCGGCTTCGATCTGAACGCACCTTGGACAAAGATTCCGCCCGTCGCCAAGCACTCGTTGCTGCACGGCGTGAGTGAATCGTCTCCCGCAACAAAAAAGGGCGCGAAGAACGTCGCGAAGAACGTCGCGAAGAGGGTGACGACGAAAGCGGTCTCGATCAAGACGGGCTCGGACAGCCGCTGGGAAGGGATCATTGCGCACGTGCAGCGCCGGTATATCGAAACAAGCTCCGAAGGCGCGCGCATGGACCTCGAAGCCTACATGGTTGCCGCACCGTGCCCCACCTGCAAAGGACAGCGACTGCGCGCCGAGTCGCTGGCCGTGACGATGCACGGCCGGAACATCGGTGAAGTGGTGCAGCAGAGTGTCATCGATGCGCTCGCGTTCTTTCACACGGTGCCGATTCGCGCTGCCGGTCATCCAGGGCTCGATGCGGGAATCGCCGGCCCGATCCTGAAAGAGGTGAAGGAGCGTCTGCGCTTTCTGGTGGACGTCGGTCTCGACTATCTCACGCTCAATCGCAGTGCGGAATCGCTCTCCGGCGGTGAGGCGCAGCGCATTCGTCTGGCCACGCAGATCGGCTCGCGATTGGTCGGTGTGTTGTACATCCTCGACGAGCCGAGCATCGGCCTGCATCAGCGCGACAACGGCAAGCTGCTCGACACGCTCAGGCAGCTGCGCGACCTCGGCAACACGGTCATCGTCGTCGAGCACGACGAAGAAACCATTCGCGAAGCCGACTACCTCATCGACCTCGGACCCGGCGCCGGCAAGCACGGTGGCGAAGTCATCGCGCAGGGTTCGGTGGACGATGTGATGAACACGCCGGGTTCGATCACCGGTGCGTATCTGCTTGGTACGAAGAGCATCGCGGTGCCGAAGAAGCGGCGACCGATGAACAGCGCGCGCACGATCAAGGTGCAGGGCGCGCGTGAGCACAATCTGCGCGACGTGGACGCCGAGTTTCCGCTTGGACTCTTTGTCGCGGTTACTGGTGTGTCGGGCTCGGGGAAGTCCACGCTCGTCTCAGACATCCTGCAGCGCACGCTGTCGCGTCACTTTTATCGCGCGCGTGTCATTCCCGGTCAGCACGATCGCATCACCGGTCTCGAACATCTCGACAAGCTGATCGACATCGATCAAAGCCCGATCGGTCGCACACCGCGATCGAATCCCGCCACCTACACCGGCGTCTTCACGCCAGTGCGAGAACTGTTCGCCGAGTTGCCCGAGTCGAAGATTCGTGGCTACGGACCTGGCCGATTCTCCTTCAACGTGAAGGGCGGTCGGTGCGAAGCGTGTCAGGGCGACGGATTGGTGAAGATCGAGATGCACTTTCTTCCCGATGTCTTCGTGCCGTGCGACGTGTGCAAGGGAAAGCGTTTCAATCGCGAGACGATGGAGGTGCGCTTTCGCGGCATGAGCATCGCCGAAGTGCTCGATCTCACCGTGGAGGAAGGTTGCACCGTCTTCGAGAACCAGCCACGCATCGCGCAGAAGCTCGAAGCGCTGCGCGACGTGGGACTCGGATACATCCATCTGGGCCAGAGTGCCACAACGTTGTCCGGCGGTGAAGCGCAGCGCGTGAAGCTTGCAACAGAGCTCTCCAAGCGCGACACCGGACGCACGCTCTACATTCTCGACGAGCCGACCACCGGCTTGCACTTCGAAGACGTGCGTGTCTTGCTCGGAGTCCTGCACAAGCTCGTCGATCGTGGCAACACGGTGCTCGTCATCGAGCACAATCTCGACGTGATCAAGACGGCGGACTGGATCGTGGACATGGGACCGGAAGGTGGCGTGCGTGGTGGGTCGATCGTAGCGCAAGGCACGCCGGAACAGGTCGCGAAGGTGCCCGAGAGTTACACGGGTCAGTACCTCAAACCGCTGCTCAAACGACGCTGAGCTGGCTTTGAGTCACCGCCGAGCGCCCATGTCGAGCGTCCGCGCATAGATTCTTCGCATGGTCTCCCTCCTCGATATCATCGGGCCCGTGATGGTTGGGCCCAGCTCCAGCCACACCGCTGGAGCGTGCCGACTCGGATTGCTCGCGCGGTGTCTGGTGGGTGGAACACCGCAACGTGCGACCATCGAGCTGCACGGCTCGTTCGCGCGCACCGGTGAAGGACACGGCACCGACAAGGCGATCGTCGGTGGATTGATGGGTTTTCGTCCCGACGACGAG
Source organism: uncultured Gemmatimonas sp. (assembly GCA_964456595.1). Lineage (GTDB taxonomy): Bacteria > Gemmatimonadota > Gemmatimonadetes > Gemmatimonadales > Gemmatimonadaceae > Gemmatimonas. The sequence goes on from CAYWCJ010000272.1 coordinate 5,312, forward strand.
CGCTTGCGCACCGCACTCGAGATCATGGAGCGCGAAGGGCTCGACTACACCTTCGAGAAGACCTCGCTCGGCGACAACGCGCACCCCAACACCGTGCGCATCACGCTCGAACGTGGCGAGCGTCGCTCGCAGATGGTCGGGGCATCGCTCGGCGCGGGACGCGTGCAGGTCACCGAGATCGATGGCTATCCGGTGGACATCACGGGCAATCTGCACACGATCGTGCTCGTGGCCGGCGACGTGAAAGGCTCCATCGCGCGCATCGCCGGATTGCTGGCGGACAATGATCTCAACATCGCGACGCTCAAGTTGTCGCGCAAGGAACGCGGTGGCGACGCGTTCATGGTGATCGAAGTCGATGAACAGCCCGGCGAGCCGCTGCGCGATCTGATTCGTGCGTTGCCGTGGGTGAAGTGGGCGTTTCGGCTCGACAAAGTGAGCGCCTGATGTACAAGAGCCTGGCTGAAGCCATCAAGGACGCAGAAGCGCGCAGCGTTTCGCTGTCCACTGTTGCACTCGAAGCGGAAGCGCGCGATCAAGGTCGCCCGATCAGCGAGATTCGGGACGCGCTGGGACGCGCGCTGGTGGTGATGCGCGAATCCGTCGCTCGCGGCATGGTTGGCGACTTGTATTCCGCGTCCGGTCTCGTAGGCGGCGACGCAGCGAAGTTGCGTACTGGCCCCGCCGGTCCGCTCTCCGGCACTCCGTTTCGCGATGTGCTCGCGCGTGCGCTCGCCGTGCAGGAAGTGAACGCAGCGATGGGCGTGATTGTCGCAGCGCCGACCGCCGGTGGCGCTGGAGTGCTGCCCGCAGTGCTCACCGGGCTCGCCGCTGCACGTGGAATCAGCGACGAAGACGTCATATCTGCGCTCGCCACGGCAGGTCTGATCGGCGCGGTCGTGGCCGAGCGTGCGTCGCTGTCTGGCGCCGAGGGCGGTTGTCAGGCTGAGACCGGTGCGGCCGCGGGAATGGCTGCAGGCGCTGCGACGGAAATGCTTGGCGGGTCGCCGAAACAGGTTGGACATGCAACGGCACTTGCTCAGCAAGGTACGCTGGGACTCGTCTGCGATCCGCTTGGCGGACTCGTCGAATTGCCCTGTGTCTTCCGCAATGCCACCGGTGCCGCGATTGCGCTCGCGGCGATCGAGATGGCGCTCGCCGGCATCGAGTTCGCCATTCCTGCGGACGAAGTGATCGACACGATGGGCGAGATCGGTGAAGCAATGGATGTCCGCTATCGCGAAACGGCCGGTGGTGGACTTGCCGCCACACCCACCGGTCGCCGGCTCGCGCGCGAGCGACTATACGCGTTGAAGCGACGCGAGTGACCGCGATTTCTC
>CAYWCJ010000273.1:0-4014 GCA_964456595.1 uncultured Gemmatimonas sp.
TCGGACGTCCGAGCAACTCACGCACTTCGTCTGCGCTTATGATCTTATCCTCGATCGTGGCGTTGTCGCCCGTGGCAACGCGACGTGCCACTTTGCGCGCCACGGCACCGAGCTGACGCTCGAGCTGACGCACACCGCTCTCGCGTGTGTACTTGCTGATCACGCTCATCACGGCTTCGTCGGTGAACGACAGGTCGCGGCCCCCAAGTCCTGACTCTTCGAACTGACGCGGAATGAGATACGTCCTGGCGATCGCCGCCTTCTCGCTCTCGGTGTAGCCGCTGAAGTCCACCACTTCCATGCGATCCAGCAGCGGGGCGGGGATATTCTGGATGAAGTTCGATGTCGCGATGAACAACACTTCGCTCAGGTCGAACGGGACGCCGAGGTAGTGGTCGGTGAAGGAATCGTTCTGCGCCGGATCAAGCACTTCGAGCAGTGCACTCGATGGATCGCCCTGATACGACGTGCCGAGCTTGTCGACTTCGTCGAGCAGAAAGACGGGGTTCTTCGTACCCGCCGTCTTCATCCCCTGAATGATGCGACCGGGCAGCGCACCGACGTACGTGCGCCGGTGTCCGCGAATGTCCGCTTCATCGCGCGCGCCGCCGAGGGCGACCCGCACGTATTCGCGACCAAGTGCGCGTGCGATCGACTTGGCGATGGATGTCTTGCCCACGCCCGGCGGTCCGTTGAAGAGCAGGATCGGGCCACGCGCCATGACGCGCGCTTTCGCTTCCTTGGTGTCGGTGATCGCACGATCGTTGCCGTTGGTGTGTGTCGGCGCATCGGGATCATCAGCTTTGAGCTTTGAGATCGGGAACTCGCCCGTTGTGGCCACCTGGGCCGCGACCTGCTGTGCACGCAACTGACGCACCGCGAGGAATTCGAGCACGCGATCCTTCACGTCCTTGAGACCGTAGTGGTCTTCCTCAAGGATTTCAGAGGCGCGAATGAGATCCAGATGATCATCGGAGCGCGTGCTCCACGGCAGCTCCGCGATCCACTCGAGGTACGTGCGAATCACCTGCGCTTCCATGCTTTCGCGACCGGCGCGCTCGAGTCGTCCGAGCTCGCGTTCGACTTCGGCGCGTGCCTCTTTCGGCAGATCGAGCTTGGTGAGCTTCTCGCGCAGCTCCGCGATTTCCTTTCCGGAGTCGTCGTCACCGAGTTCCTTCTGGATCGCCTTGAGCTGTTCGCGCAGGAACATCTCGCGCTGACGATCGCCCAGCTCTTCCTGCACCTGCGACTTGATGTCCTCCTGCGCTTCGAGGAGGCCGATCTGTCGCTGCACGTGCACCAGCACGCGGCGCAGGCGCTCTTCAACGGAGAGCGTCTCGAGCAGTCCCTGCTTCTCGGGCACGGTCAGTTCGATGTAGCCGGCCACGAGGTCGGAGAAGCGTCCCGCATCGTCCACCGAGTCGAGCACCTGATGCACGACTTCTTCCGGGAGGCCGCGCTTCTCGCCCAGCTCAGCCGCACGCTCACGCGTTTCTTTATGCAGCGCTTCGAACGCGGCGTTCTTGAGGTCGAGCGGCATCATTTCTTCCGCCGGCACGATCACGGCGGTGAGATAGCCATCGACTTCCTGGTACTGTAACGCGGTGGCGCGCTGCTCGCCCTGCAGCAGCAATTGCACGCCGCCCAGCCCACGCTGGATCTGCCCAATGCGGGCGATCACGCCGGTCGTGAAGAGGATGTCCGACGTCGGCTCCTCCGTGTTGTCGCGTTGGGCCACGGCAAACACGAGTCGGTCGCCTTTAAGGGCAGTCTCGATCGCCCGAAGCGTACCGGGACGACCGGCCGCGATCGGAGCGGTGATTCCGGGGAACATGACAGTCCCGCGCAGTGGCAGGACGGGGAGTGTTTGGCGCTGGCCCATACGAACGATCCTTGATGAGGATTGAGGATGAGCTGCGGTAAGTCCGCACGTTCCGCACCACTGGTGCTCCGCCATCGCGGCAGGTTTTCAGTGCATCGCGGTCGACTCTGCCATCCTGCGCTGCCAGAAGCGCACGTGGCGACCAACCCGCCGCCCGCGCTTCACACGCTTCCGTCACACGAGGAAGACCGGTCAGACCACCGAACCGTGGGTTCGCATCTTCCCCTCTCCGCCCCCCGGCAACGCCCGCATCCACTGCATCGCGAGTCGACCGCGTGGTGTTCGGGCGCTCCTGCACCAACGCGCCGGCTCCGTTCACCCCATCGGCTTTGGACACGCACGATGCACCCGAACCAATTCCCGACCGGCCGTCGCCATACGCCGAGGGTTATATCGACATGACGTTCGCCGCGGGCTACTTAAACCTGCCGTCGCCGGACCAGAACTATCCGATTGGGTCGGTGCTGAATCCCTGCTGGGCCGGTGCAGCAGGGGCCGTCATCAGCACGTCCGCCGACGTGGCCCGCTTCAATAAAGCGTTGGCCAATGGCACATAGCGCAGCGCGCGGTCGCACACGGCACAACTCCAGGTGGCAGCGGGCAGCGAATTCGGTAGGCCGGACGACGGCTTCGAGTACAGATACGGACTCGGCGCGATGGTTGCCGGGGGATGGGTTGGGCACGGTGGCGGCTTGGATGTCTACGAGTCCCTGAGCTTTGGCAAGCGCGGCGTTGGGTCCATGAGTGTGCTGGTCAATCGGAGCATGGGGGACGATCCACGCCCGCCATTCTCCGCGCGGTGCGGAATGCGCAATTCGGCTCCTGTTACCCGATCGGCGACGGGTTGCCGGTACCGCTACGGCAGCCCGTCTCGGTACTTGCGCAGCATCTTGAGTTTCGCGTCGGTCGTGAGCAGCACTTGAAAGTCGCCATCCGGAAGTGCTCGGAGTTCACTGATGCGATCGATGTTCACGATCGCCGAACGGTGAATCCGGGCAAACTGCGTCGGGTCGAGTTCTTCGGTCAGCTGTCGCACCGCGCGTCGCAGCAGATGGGATTGGGTACCGATATGCAGCCGTACGTAATTGCCTTCCGCCTCGATCCAGTCCACATCGCGCAGCCGCACGTAGTAGATGCGGTCGCCCAGCCGGATTGCGACCCGGTCCAGCCAGGCCGGCGCCGCGCGGAGTTCGGCGAGCATGGCTTTCCAATCGGCGGGCTCCCGTCGCGCCTGCTGGGTCGCAGCACTCGCTCGGTCCACGGCAGCGAACAAGCGCTCCGGCTCGAATGGTTTGAGCACGTAGTCCATGGCGTGGACGTCGAAGGCGCGTACCGCGTGCTGGTCGAACGCGGTCACGAACACAATGATCGGTCGCGGATCCCGCAGTTGCTCGGCCACACGAATTCCGTCCATCCCCGGCATCTGGATGTCGAGCAGCACGACATCGGGCGACAGGGCCGTGATGGTCTCGAGTGCACTGGGGCCATCCTCGCTCTCGCCGATGACCTCGATCTCGGGGCGGGATCGCGTTCTCGACCAGCGGCTGCAGCAACAGGCGTGGTACCTGCGCCTCGTGCAATTCGCGGGGCATGTCGACGCTGACCGTGAGCCGCGGACCAAAGCGGATCCGCTGGATGTCGATGTACATCTCGACGAGTTCGATCTCGTCGGCGAGCGTGGCCATAGGCTGCCGTCCGGCCTCGAGCGTGCGTCGCAGGAGCGTGCTCAGTCGCGCAATCATTCGGTCCGCCGCATCCGCATCGCTGTGCACCAGCGTGGAAATGGCGTTCAGTGTATTGAACAGAAAATGTGGTTGCAGCTCCATCGTCAGGGCGGACAATCGCGCTTCGGCCAATTGCGACGCCAGACGGGCATCGTGCAGCTCACGGGTATACTCCGCGCGTGCACGCAGCACCAGAGCATCCACGACGAGCACGAACAGCGCCAGCGCGATGCCTTCACTCAATCGCCCGACGAAGAACATCGTGCCGCCTTCATCCCAGTTCAACGTCGTGGTGATCGACAGGAGACCCGTTTCTGTCAGCAGGTAGTGGAGCTGCAACTGCATCACGGTGGCGACCACGGCGAGGACCGGGCGCACGGCAAACGCGAGCACCAGTCGCCATCGCTG
>CAYWCJ010000273.1:4114-6619 GCA_964456595.1 uncultured Gemmatimonas sp.
CATCGCTGGCAGCACCACCAGCCACGTCAGGACGTAACCGGCCGATGGGCGAAACGTGTCCTCCCACTCCACGACCACCCCACGCGCATCAGCGATGGCCGCCATCGCCAACGCCAGCACCACCGACGCAAAAAGCCCACTTGCCGTCCACCAGGCCATTAGCATCAGCGGGCGGTTAAGGCGAGCACCGCGTGTGGTGTCGCTCACTGTTTGCGCAGTCGGTAATTGGTGGGAATTTCGAATCGCGCGCGATCGACGTCAGCCCGTTCCACGTCGCGCAGCTCCACGGTCGTGGTGCTGGAGCTCGCATGCGGGTTCGACCTCCCGATGTCGCGCTCCGTTTGCCTCATCTCGAACTTGATCGCTGTTCCCACGAAGAGGTTTTCCTCGACGCGGCGTGCACGCATCACCGCATCGGGCTGGCTTTCTGAGTGTGTTCAATGCCGATGCCATCGACGATGTGACGATGTACAAAGGCGCGATCCCGGCGCGATTTGGCGGACGCTTGTCGTCCGTGGTGGACATCCGGCAGCGCGAGGGGAATGCCAATGCGTTTGCCGGGTCGGCCAATATCGGCTTGCTGGCCAGCCGCGCGTTGTACGAAGGGCCGCTGCCCGGTCATAAAGGCTCGTTTCTGGTCGCCGGTCGACGCTCGTACGCCGATCTGTTTCTCCGCGCGTCGCCCAACAAAACCGTTCGCGACAACATCGCTTACTTCTACGACGTCAACGCGAAGATGAACGTGCGCCTGGGGCAGAATGGGATCCTGATGATCTCGGGGTACGGTGGTCGCGACAACCTCAGGACGGGTCCGCAAGCATCGGCCGAATGGGGCAACCAATCCGGTACCACGCGTTGGAATCAGATTTTCGCTGACCGGCTGTTCTCGAAAGTCACGATCGCGGCAAGCGATTATGACTACCAACTTGGCTTCGACGTGACCGCCAAGCCGGTGCAGTGGACGTCACGTATTCGCAGCACGGACCTGAAAGTCGATGAGGCGTGGCACTTCGGCGAGCGCAACATCATCGAGTTCGGCGCCGAGCGGACGCTGCACGAAATCCGCCCCGGTGATGTCGTAGGTGCAAACGCCAGGGACACCACGAGCTTCAATCCGGTTCGCATTCAGCAGCGCAACGGCCTCGCTTCCGCAGCATATCTCGGCCACGATGTCGACCTCAGCGACCGCGTGTCCGTCCGCTACGGGGTGCGGTGGACGCAGTTCGAGCGTGTCGGGAATGAAATGGTGTATACCTATGCCGGCGGCGCTCCGGTGAAGTGGAAAGGGCGGGTACTCCCGCACGTACCAGTATCTCAATCTCGCATCACGCACCAACACAGCGTCGCCGCTGGATGTCTGGGAACCCATCGGTCGGTACATCAAGCCGCAGCAAAGCGATCAGTATGCGATCGGACTGGCGAGCACGCTCGACGATCGGCGATACGAAGTCTCGGTGGAGGCGTACTACAAGACGCTGGAGAACACACTGGATTTCGTCGATGGCTCCGATGTCTTGCTCAACCCGCGCATCGAGACCGCGATTGTGCAAGGCGACGGGCGGGCCTACGGCATGGAGTGGACCTGCGCAAGCGCGTGGGGCGTACGACCGGCTGGATCAGCTACACGATGGCGCGTGCAGAGAATCGATATCGCGCGTCGGGGCTCGCGGGCGCCGGTATCGACAACGGACAGTATTTCCCCGCGCCGTCCGACAAGACGCACGAGCTGTCCATCGTGGGGATCCGTCCACTCGGCGCGAAATGGACGTTTGGCACCACGTTCTCGCTGGCGAGCGGTTTGCCCATCACGTATCCGACCAAGCGCTACATGGTGGATGGCTTGCTGCTGGCGGAATACGGCGCACGTAACGCGGCGCGACTGCCCGTCTATCACCGACTCGACGCCAGTTTTACGCGGGCGCTCGGCCGCGGTGAACTGCAGCTCGGTGTTTACAACCTCTACAACCGCTTCAACGCGCAGTCGATGGCGTTCCGTCAGTCGAAGTCCAATCCGCTGGTGACGGAGGCCGTCCGCGTCTCCATTTTCGGCGCCGTGCCGAGCATCAGCTACGGCCTCAAGTTCGGAGGAGCTGCCCGATGAAAGCCAACAACAGCCCCGTGCGCAGGTGGTGCGTGATGGTAGCGCTCCTGGCCACGTCTGCCTGTGAGAAAGTCGTCAACATCACGGTGCCGGAAGGTGCAAAGCAGCTGGTGGTCGAGGGGCGACTGGAGCGGGTGCGTGGCGCCGTGACCGGGCAACAGCGCATTCGGCTCACCACGACCGACGCCTATTTCAGCAACACCGCGTTACCGCCGGCGCGCGGCGCCAGCGTGCGCGTGGTGGAAGAGGGGGGCCGGGTGGTGTCGTTCGGCGAGGTGGTCAACGAGCCCGGTGTGTATGCCACCGCCGACCTGATCGCGGTCGTGAATCGGCGCTACACGCTGCAAATCATCTACCAGAACGAACGATACGAAGCAACGGAAGTCCTTCGTGCGGTTCCACCG
>CAYWCJ010000274.1:0-6555 GCA_964456595.1 uncultured Gemmatimonas sp.
CTCGCGCAGCTGCGTCGCCTGCTGGCCGGTTACAAGGTGCCCAGGCATGTGCAGTTTGTCGACGCGCTGCCGCGGTTGGGCTCGGGAAAGGTGGATCGGCGTGCGCTGGCTGAACTTGTTGCAGGCGTCAACGCATCATGAGGTCGAGATGAGTGGAGCGATGGCGGTAATTGCGCCGATGGCCAAGGGCTCGACAGTGCGCAGCACATGCACGTTTCTTTCTTCGCGGCTGTCGCCGGACGCGTTGACCGATGCGCTCGACTCGCTACCGTCCGAGACGCGGGAGTCATTGCGCACCGTTGGCCCCACGGAGGAGGTGCCGTATGCGCAGCTCGTTGCGCTCTGGACCGCCGCTGACGCCGCGCTGTCAACGTCCGAGCCGACGTGGGCCGATGCATCTGGCGCGTTTTCCATCGACTCGCTGGGTGTGCAGCTGTACGGAGGCATTCTGCGCAAGCCGACGCCGCGCGAGTTCCTCACACAGAGCATCTCACTTTTCCGGCTCTACTATCATCCGGGCGATATGGAAGTCGTGGAGGATGTCGCGGGGCGTGCGGTGCTGCGCCTCGTTGGCTTCGATCCGATGACCCGCCTCTTCTGTCAGCGTCAGACCGGCGGGCTCCGTCGCGCGGTCGAGTTGGCGGGTGGCGATGCGGTGCGCGTGCGTCACGTGCGTTGCTGCATTGAAGGCGACGCGTTTTGTGAATGGGAGTTGCACTGGCAGACGGACACGGGAAAGGGAAGCGCTGGCGTATAGCGCACACCATGGCGAGCATTCGGTACCTGCTTCGGTATCCATCATGTCCGCCTCCGATCGCCCTCCCAAGTCACGCGCTCATGCGCGAGCAACTCGCCGCCATTCTGCGACGGACGACATTCCGGTCGCGCCCAGGCAGTTCGATCTCTTTCCGCAACAGCCGGTGATCGATGTGCTCGATCCACGGCAGGTGGTGGGCGGCGCGACGACGGTGCAGCACCTGGTGCGCGTGCGATTGCACGCCAAGGACACGCCGCATCTCGTCTTTCATGATCGACATGGGTGGTATTGTGAGGCGCACGGCGCCACGTGTATCACCGTGGCACTGGCACGCGCGGCGGTCGCGTGACCGAGCCGCCAATCTGGTCGCCAGGTGATGCGCGTATGCGTGACGCACGGCTGACAGCGTTCATGCAGTCGCTGCACGACGACGGTGTGCTACCGGCAGAGGTGAACGACTCGCACGCGTTGCAGCGCTGGTCGGTGGCCAACGTCGAAGCCTTCTGGGCGGCGGTGTGGCGCGCGGCCGAGGTGATGGCCGATGGACCAGGCGCGGCGGATGCGCCATGGGAGTCGGTGTTGCACGGTGGCGATCGAATGGCTCCACCGGACGCAGCACTGGGCCCGCGATGGTTTACGGGTGCGCGCCTCAACTTCGCGGAGCACCTGCTGCGCCGTCGCGATGCACACCCGGCGATTGTCGCGTGGAATGAGCAGGGCGCGCAACGGCGCATCACCTTCGCCGAGCTCGCGGGTGCGGTCGCACAGACGGCGGCTGCATTGCGCGCGGCAGGTGTCGGCGTCGGCGATCGCGTCGCTGGCTTCCTGCCCAACATTCCGGAAGCGGTGGTGGTGATGTTGGCTGCGTCGTCGATCGGTGCGCTCTGGTCGTCCTGCTCGCCCGACTTCGGCACGAAGGGCGTGCTCGATCGGTTCGGGCAAATCGAACCCAAAGTGCTCGTGGTGGCCGACGGGTATCGCTATGCCGGCAAACGCATCGATTGTCTGGCGCGTGTTCGTGAAGTGGCCAACGCGATCACGTCGTTGCGTGCGGTCTGGGTGGTGCCGTATCTCGACGAATCGCCGCGGCTCGATGGGATTGGCAAGGCGTCGCTGATGGCCGACGCGCTGGCCCCGCACGCGCTCGAGCGCGAGCCTTCGTTCGCTCGACTGCCATTCGATCATCCGTTGTACATTCTCTACTCGTCGGGCACGACGGGACTGCCCAAGTGCATGGTGCACGGTGCGGGCGGCACGCTGTTGCAGCACTGGAAGGAGCTCGCGCTGCACACCGATCTGCGCCCGGGCGACGTGCTCTTCTACTTCACCACGTGCGGCTGGATGATGTGGAACTGGCTCGTGTCCGGTCTGGCATTGGGCGCAACCATCGTCGTGTACGACGGCGCGCCGCTGGCTCCCGACTCGTCCATTCTGTGGCGCATGGCGGAGTCGGAGCGCGTGCGCGTGTTCGGCACGAGTGCGAAGTATCTCGCGATGTCGGAGAAGGAGGGATTGAGGCCGGCCGCTGCCTTCAACCTCAGCGCGCTCGACGCGATCCTCTCCACCGGCAGTCCGCTCGCTGCGCACAGCTACGACTACGTCTATCGTGACATCAAGGCAGACGTTTTGCTTGCCAGCATCAGTGGCGGCACGGACATCGTGAGTTGCTTCGCGCTGGGCGATCCAACCGGCCCGGTGTATCGTGGTGCGCTGCAGATGCGCGGACTTGGCATGGCGGTGGACGTATTCGACGACGACGCTCGATCGCTGCGCTGCGCGCCGGGTGAACTCGTGTGCACGCGCCCCTTTCCCAGTATGCCGGTCGCCTTTTGGAATGATCCGGAGCGTCGCCAGTATCAGGCGGCCTACTTCGATCGCTTTCCCGGGGTCTGGCGGCACGGCGACTGGGCCGAGGTAACCGCTGAGGACGGCGTGGTGATTCACGGACGCAGCGATGCAACGCTGAATCCGGGCGGTGTACGCATCGGTACCGCCGAACTCTATCGGCAGGTGGAGCAGATCCCCGAGGTACTCGAATCGGTGGCCGTGGAGCAAACGATCGGTGACGGGGTCTCCACCGATACCCGGGTGGTGCTGTTCGTGCGAATGCGGGAGGGGCACGTACTGTCGGACGTGCTGCGCGAAACGATTCGGCGCCGGATTCGGGAGTACACGAGTCCGCATCACGTTCCGAAGGTGATCGTGGAAGTCAGGGACATACCGCGAACCATCAGCGGCAAGATCACCGAACTGGCCGTGCGCGAGGTGATCCACGGGCGGTCGGTTCGCAACGCGGACGCCTTGGCCAACCCCGAGTCGCTGGCGCTCTTTCGTGATCTGCCGGAACTTTTATGACGAGCAACGACGACCGTTCGGCCGTCATTCCTGTAGCTTTAGGCCATGATGAAGACCCAGCAGCCCGGAGATGAGCGAGGACGAGCCTGGATCGGCGCGCTCCCGCGTTCACACATCTGAGTGATGAGAGGAGGAACCGTGCGCGTTCACCGTCTCAACTCATCGCTTTTTCGGAGGTTCTCATGGCCACGTTGTCCGCTCCCGAAGCTGGCATCGAGCAGGATGCATTTCCCATCAACGGCACCGACTACGTCGAGTTCTACGTCGGCAACGCCAAGCAGGCGAGTCACTACTACCGCACCGCATTCGGCTATCAGCTGATCGGGTATCGCGGACCGGAAACCGGTGTGCGTGATCGGGCCAGCTATCTGCTGCAGCAGGGAAAGATCCGGTTGGTGCTCACCACGCCGCTCACGCCCGATTCAGAAATCGCTGCCCACGTCCAGCGCCATGGCGACGGCATTCGTGACTATGCCTTGTGGGTGGACGATGCGCAGTCGGCGTACGACACCGCGATCTCCCGGGGCGCGATTCCGATTCACGGCCCGGTCACCACACGTGATGCGCACGGTGAAGTCGTGATCGCCGCGATCGGCACGTACGGGGACACGATTCATTCGCTCGTGGAGCGGAAGCACTACAACGGAGTGTTCCTGCCCGGGTTCGAACCCATCTCGCCGCGATATCAACCGGCGAGTGTCGGTCTCCAGTACGTCGATCACTGCGTTGGCAACGTCGAGCTGGGGCAGATGAATCGTTGGGTTCACTATTACGGCGAAGTGATGGGTTTCCGTAATCTCATGACCTTCGACGACGACGACATCAGCACCGAGTATTCGTCGCTCATGTCCAAGGTCATGAGCAATGGCGACGACAAGATCAAGTTCCCCATCAACGAGCCGGCGCACGGCAAGAAGAAGTCGCAGATCGAAGAGTATCTCGACTTCTATGGCGGCCCCGGCGCGCAACATCTGGCGTTGGCCACCGACGATATTCTGAAGACGGTGACGGAACTGCGCGATCGAGGTGTGGAGTTTCTCTCGGTGCCGACATCGTACTATCGCGAGTTGCAGAACCGCGTGGGTGCGATCGACGAACCGATCGCCGAACTCGAAGCACTCGGCATTCTGGTGGACCGCGATCCTGACGGCTACCTCCTGCAGATCTTCACGAAGCCTGTGGAAGATCGCCCGACGCTCTTTTACGAGATCATTCAGCGCAAGGGCGCGAAGAGCTTCGGCAAGGGGAATTTCAAGGCGTTGTTCGAAGCGATCGAGCGCGAGCAGGCGCTGCGCGGCAATCTGTAACGCGAGTCCGATGCCCATCTATCACTCACTCGGCTCCGTTCCCCGCAAGCGACACATCGTCTTCCGTCGTCCCGACGGCGGCCTGTACGCGGAAGAACTCATGGGGCACGAAGGGTTCGTCGGCACGTCGTCGCTCTTGTACCACACGCATCCGCCCACCACGGTGATTTCGGCGCGCAAGGTGCGTGATCTCGTGTGGGAGGCCGACGACACGACGTCGCTGCGCCATCGGCACTTTCTCACGTCACGAGTGCAGACCGGCGGTTCGCCGACACTCGATCGGCTCCCGCTGCTGTTCAACAGCGACATCGGCATGTTGTACGTCGAACCGGATATCACGGACGCACACTTCTACCGTAACTCACAGGCGGACGAGGTGGTGTACGTGGTGGAAGGGACGGGAGTGTTGGACTCGGTGTTCGGCGAGTTGCCGTATAAGGCTGGCGACTACGTCGTCATCCATCGCAACATCACGCATCGGTGGCGGTTGGATGCGTCGGCGGGGAAGTCGAAGTTTCTGGTAATGGAGAGCCGCGGCCACATCCGCTTTCCCAAGCGGTATCGCAACGAGTTCGGACAGCTGCTGGAAGGCGCGCCGTACTGCGAGCGGGATATCCGTCGGCCGAGCGTACTCGAACCGCGCGACGAGAAGGGTGAGTTCCCCGTGCTGGTCAAGCAATACGGCGCACTCAACGAGCTCGTGCTCGATCATCATCCGTTCGACGTCGTGGGCTGGGATGGATACTTCTATCCATGGGCGTTCAGCATCCACGACTTCGAGCCGATCGTCGGTCGCATTCATCAGCCGCCGCCCGTACATCAGACTTTCCAGGGCGACGGCTTCGTCATCTGTTCATTCTGTCCGCGCCCGTACGACTTCGACCCGGAGGCGGTGCCCGCCCCGTACAACCACAGCAACGTGGATTCGGACGAAGTGCTGTTCTACGCGTCGAGTGAGTTCATGAGTCGCAAGGGAATCGAATACGGCTCCATCACGCATCATCCCGATGGATTGCCGCACGGTCCGCATCCGGGGCGCGCTGAAGCGTCGATCGGTGCGAGGCATACGAACGAACTTGCCGTGATGATGGACAGCTTCAAGCCGTTGCACATTGCGAAGACTGCACTCACCATCGAGGATCCGCAGTATCACAAGAGCTGGCTGGATGCGCAGCACGCGCAGTTCAGTCCGCCCACGTCGTGATGATTGCTGCGCTTCGCTGATCGTTCCCGTCGCACCGAATTCCCAACGACATGCCTCGTCTCTCCGCACGCTTCGCGAACTTCCCGGCGTATCCGCTTGCGCACATTCCGGCGCGCAAGAAAGCGTTGCTGGCCGCGGGCGTCGACGTCATCGATCTCGGTGCCGGTGACGCGGATCTCGCGCCGCCGCCGGCCGCCGTGGCGGCGTTGCAGCGTGCGGCGACGGAGCCTGCCATGCAGCGCTACGGGTTCGGTCTTGGCTATGTACCGTATCGCGAAGCCATCGCGGCATGGATGAAGACACGCTTCGGCATGTCCGTCGATCCGATGTCGGAAATCGTGCCGTTGCTGGGCAGCAAGGAAGGGCTCGCGCATGTCGCCTTCGCGTTTCTCGGACCGGGCGACGTCGGCATCATCCCCGATCCGGCGTACCAGGCGTACATCGGTGGCACGTTGCTCAGCGACGCGACGCCGTACGTATATGCGCTGCGTCCGCGGACGAACTTTCTCATCGACCTCGATGAGATTCCGACGGACGTGCTCGCGCGCACACGTGTGCTGTATCTCAACTACCCCAACAATCCGACGGCGGCGATTGCCCCCAAGGACTATCTCGCGCGCGTCGTGCAGACGTGTCATGATCGCGACATCCTGCTGGTGTATGACAACGCCTATTCGGAGATGGGCTTCGACGGCTATGTGCCGCCCAGCATTTTCGAGATCGATGGCGCGCGCGATGTGGCCATCGAGTTCCATTCGCTCTCGAAAACGTACAACATGACCGGATGGCGTTGCGGATGGTCGGTGGCAAAGCCCGAGCTCTCGTCGGCGTTGGCGAAGGTGAAGGCCTTCACGGACACCGGTCAGTACATGGGCATTCAGGCGGCGGGAGTGGCGGCCATCGAGAGTTGGAGTGCGTTCGTGCCGCAGAGT
>CAYWCJ010000275.1:0-6531 GCA_964456595.1 uncultured Gemmatimonas sp.
GCATCTCATCCGTCCGTAATCGAAGTTCAGGACGAAGTTACCCGCCGAATCTCGGCATTGCTTTTGAACTTGGCGATATCAACGGAATCAAGGGTGGACGGTTTGCATTCGAGGTGAAGGCGGTGCCCAATTATGGCTTCCAGATCGTGCGCGAGCAATGCCTGGTGTGCCGGAAGGATGGCAAACGCTGGTGGTACGACCGGACGAACTCATGGAAGAGCAATGCGGAAGGGGTGACGCCCGCCCTCGAATCTTCCGCCCTGTGCCTGCCGCTGGTCGGCGGCGACGAGCGCTTTGCACCTGTGTTTCGCACGCTCAGCGCCATGCGTGTATATGCCATCGAACCGGCCAAATTGCGGGATATGCAGGATCCGGACAGCGGGGTGGCACTGAAGCCCGATGGGGGGAATGCCGCCAGCGTGCTTCAAGAACTGTCGCGCGGCGAGGGTGCCGCGGACGCCAGCGAAGCGCGCGAAGGGCTGACCGCCGTCGTCCTTGGTACCGCGGCCTCGGCGGGATTGGCGATCGTTGCCGCGACGCGCATCGCGGCCGGGGAGATCAGCGGCGTCTTCCGACTCGGCGCGACCGCGGCCAGCGGATACAGCGTCGCGTGGTCACTCGCACTCTTCGGCGCCGGCCATCTCGTGGGTCTCGCCGTTGGCATGGCGATGCTCGCGGGCCTGCTCATCGCGTGGGTGGTGGCGGTGCCGATTCTCACGTCGATGAGTCCGGCCGTTGACGCGGCGTCGCTGACATCCAGCACGATGACGATCTGGCGGACGCAGGTGCGCTTCATCGGCGCGGGTGCCATCGGCGTCTCGGCGATCTTCACGCTGGCGACGCTGGCGAAGCCCGTCATGGCCGGCCTCGTGAGCACGCTGCGTTCCTCGCAGGCGGCTGCGTCAGGTGCGATGGCCGGTGATGAGCGAGATCGCGATATCTCGCCGACGTGGATCATCGGGCTCACGATCGCCTGCCTGATCGTGACGGGCTTTCTCGCCTGGTCGTTCGCCAGCAACTCGGAGCTCGCGCCGCACACGATGGCGCTGACGCTGGTGGCGGTGCCGTTCGTGTTCGTCGTCGGCTTCCTGATCGCCGGCGTCGCGGGTTACATGGCCGGTTTGATCGGCGCGTCCAATAGTCCGATCTCGGGCATCGGCATCCTCGGCATTGTGAGCTGTGCGGCGATCGTCGCGGCCGTGGTGACACCGACGCCGGAAACGCAGCAGGTGCTCGTTGCCTTCGCGCTGTTCATCACCTCGATCGTGTTTGCCTGCGCGACGATCTCCAACGACAACCTGCAGGATCTCAAGACCGGTCAGCTCGTTGGCGCGTCACCGATGAAGCAGCAGATCGCGCTGATCGTGGGTGTCGCGGCCGGCGCGGCGGTGATTCCGTCGGTACTCAACCTGCTCGCCAAGGCGTATGGGTTTGCCGGCGCCCCTAACGTCGGCGTACTGTCGCAGAATCCACTGCCGGCGCCGCAGGCCACGCTCATCTCCGCACTCGCACAGGGTGTGATCGGCGGCAATCTCGATTGGAACATGATCGGCATCGGCGCAGTCGTCGGCGTGGTGCTGATCGTGGTCAACGCTGTACTCAAGTCGACCAAGCGCGGCAGCCTGCCACCACTTGCCGTGGGCATCGGCATCTATCTGCCAATGTCGGCGACGTTCGCCGTGGTGCTTGGTGCGATCGTCGGTACATGGTACAACAAGCGCGCAGCGCTGGCGAAGGAACCGCAGCGTGCGGAACGACTCGGTACGCTCGTCGCGTCGGGGCTCATCGTTGGTGAAAGCCTGTTCGGGGTGCTCAACGCCGGACTGATTGTCGCGTTCGCCAGCGATGCGCCGATCGCGCTGGCGGGTGAGGAGTTTGCGCCGGCGAAGCTCCTGGGCTTCGCGATGTTCACCGCGCTGGTGTTCGGGTTGTACCGGTGGATGCTGGCGAAGACGGAGCGAGCGGGCAGGTGATGTAACCGCCGAGTGCCGGGCTGTGGGTCAGGGTGGCGGGTAGAAACCACCAAGTGTCGGGCTTCGGGTAAAAGCTCTGAGCTTCGAGTAGTTCATTTAAGAGCCCAGAACCCTTACTCAAAGCTCGACACCTGGTGGTTCAACCTCAGAACCGCGACCCCTCGATCTTCACGTCCGCCTGCTTCCATGCCCGCGCAAACCGCTTCCCCACAACGACTCGACTCGGCTTCCGGCGCCATCCGATCGCGCAACATCGCAATGGCTTCCTCCGCACAACGCAACTGTTCAGCAGGCGATTCGACGGCAGCTGCGCGCGTCGTGTCGGGTGTTGTCGAGACGCTACCGTTCGCGCCGCGCAGGCACGTAAGGCCGAGCACGCGCAGGACAAGGCACCGGAACCCGGTCGTGCGCGCATGAAAACTCCCGTACATTCGTGGCAGTCAGGCGAGCATGCCCGTTCGCCACGTCGCAGACACGTTGGCGTGTGCCGGCACTCGCGGGGCAACCCGAGGATTCGCTGGCATCGCTGCTTCTGGTGATGGTCATGAACAGGATCAGACATATTCTCGCATTTGTCCTCGTCTCGTTGGCGCTTCCCGCGACGGCGCGCGCGCAATCCGGGCTCAATGGACAGCTCACCATCCTTGAGAAGAACAACGCGCGCACGACGGACCTGTCGAACGCGGTCGTGTGGCTGGAGTCCGCGACGCCCGGTGCGTTGGTGCCCGCCGTGAACGCGCAGATCGTAATGGAGTCACGACAGTTCGTCCCGCGCCTGCAGGTCGTGCCAGTCGGCAGCACCGTGGCGTACCCCAATCACGATCCGTTCCGCCACAACGTTTTCTCCAAGTCGGGTCCGGCGGAGTTCGATCTCGGCCTGTATGCGCGCGGCGAGCGCAAGCAGGTGATGGTCCAGCGGGCGGGAGTGTATCCTATCTTCTGCAACATTCACGCGAAGATGGTCGCGTATGTCGTCGCCACCTCGTCGCGGTGGACCGTACGCCCTGGCGCCGACGGGCGCTTCAGCATCGATCACGTGCCGACGGGAACCTACACGCTCAAGGTGTGGCATGAGCGTGGCGGAGAACTGTCGCGGTCCGTTCAGATTGCTGCGGACAGCGCAGCGCCGATCGCTGTCCAACTCGACGCGCGTCGATACAAGCTGATGCCGCACAGGAACAAGTTTGGCAAGGCGTATACCGCCACGGGCAGTGAGCGCTACTGACGCGGTTGGTCGCTCCAATCGGCTGACGTGGCGGTTGTTTTCGCTCGTAGGCGGTGTGGTGCTGGTGGCCATCGTCGCGACACTCGGGATCGTCACCGTCGTCTCCACGCGCGCCGCAAATGCCACCCGCGCGCAGGCACTCGATCGCGCGGCGGAACTGGTGACGGTGCTGCTCGATCGTCGCGAGCAGGGGTTGGCGCGCGCTGCCGCCGTGTTCGTGCAGAATCCGATCTTTCGCGCACTCGTGCTCGACGAGAGCGTGGATGACCTGAACGATCAATCGATGGAGGGCGCGGAACGCACCGGTGCAACGTGGGTGCAGATCGTGAACGCGCGCGGCGAGCGACTGGCCAAGAGCGATGATCCGGCCGCACCACGTGTCTCGCTCACCGGTTCAGCCCTCATCGCACGCGCGCTCGGCGGCGAGCTGGCGAGCGGCATCGGCGCCTCGGGTGATTCGCTGCTGCTGCAGGTGATCGCCGTTCCCGTCGTGGTGCCTGGTGCAACCGCCGCGCAGACGGTTGGTGCGTTCATGGCCGCGCAGGTGATCGATTCCGCACTCGCGGCCGAAGTGCGTCGCGCCACGGACACGGATGTCGTGTTCTATGTCTCCGACACCGCGCAGCGAGCGCATGTGGCGGCGTCGTCCCTCGGCGCGCGACGCGAAGTGCAGGAGCTCGTGGAGCGTGCGACTCTGGCAATGCGAACAGGTGATGGGCGGGAAGCGACGACGACGGATTCCACGGCACGCTCGGAAACAGAGTCCGCGACCGACGCGGCACCGGCGGCAAGCGCCGAGGCGCGTTTCGACGGAACGGTGGATGGCGTCGCGTATGTCGCACGCGCGGTGGTGCTGCGCACGGCGGGTGGCGAGGCACTGGGCGGGTTTCTCGCGCTGCGTGCACGTGACGCCGATCTCGCGCCGTTCATTGCGCTGCGTCGCTGGATCTTCCTCGCGGGATTGCTCAGTCTCACACTTGGCGCCGTGATCTCGTTCCTCGTTGCGCGCTCGATCGCGGGTCCGGTGCTCGACATCGCGGCAGCCACGCGGCGTGCAGCAGAGGGTGACTACAACGCGCACATCGCGTTCAGGAGCGGCGACGAGATCGGTGCGCTTGCCGACGCCGTGCGCACGATGCTGGCCGACCTGCGAGAGAAGTACGCGCTGGTGAAGTTGCTGCAAGCCTCCACGCCGCGGGAGGCGCACGCGCTGTCCCGCCTGGATTCGCGCGCGGCGCTACGAGAGAAGTCGGGCGCGGACGCAGGTGAACTGTCGCGAGCTGGTGCCGCTGAGATGACGGGCGATGAGGTGATCGGCACGGGTATGCTGGTGTCCAATCGCTACGAGATTCGCTCCACGCTTGGTACTGGTGGAGCGGGAATTGTGTACAAGGCGTTCGACCACGAGTTGCAGGAGGTGATCGCTCTGAAGACGCTGCATCCAAGCACGGCGGCGCAGGACCCGACGGCAATCGAGCGATTGAAGAGCGAGATCCGACTCGCGCGCAGCATCGCGCACCGCGGTGTGGTGCGCACGTACGACCTGGGCGAGAGCAACGGGCATTACTTCCTGACGATGGAGTACGTGGCCGGTACTCCGCTCAGCGACCTGATTGCGCGCGCGGGAAAGCTGCCGCAATCGGCCGTGTTCTCGATCGCCAGACAACTCGCGCGCGCGCTCGAAGTCGCGCACGAGCAGGGGATCATTCATCGCGACATCAAGCCACAGAACCTGATGGTGCAACCCGATGGCACGCTCAAGGTGATGGACTTCGGGATCGCGCGTCTGGCCACGCGCGCGGCGGGCGTCACCCAGGTGGGCACCGTAGTCGGCACGGTGGAGTACATGGCGCCGGAGCAGATTCTCGACGGCAACGTGGACGCGCGCGCCGATCTGTACGCGTGCGGTGTCGTGCTCTACGAATGCCTGACCGGACGGCTGCCGCATGAGATCACGAACCCGATGGCGCTCGTGGCGCGATTCATGGCGAAGGCCGAGGTGACGGACCCCGCAGCGATCGAGCCTGGCGTGCCGCGCGAGTTGTCCGCGCTGGTCATGCGATTGCTGGCGATCGAGCCGTCGGAACGGACGGAGAGCGCGGCGCAGTTGCACGAGGAGCTGGTGCGGGCGGAGGCGAGGACCTGAGCATGCGGGTTCGGTCCAATCACCAGGTCGCCAGCTGCGGGTTCAGGTTTTGAGCTTCGAGTCGCGCGCGATCGAGCGCAGTTCCGACTCACCACTCGAAGCCCAAACACACCGCCCGAAACCTGGAAGTTAAAACCCAAGCCCACACTTCGCCGTTCAACGCACCACCCGAAACTCGGTGGTTCCCTTACTTCAGCACCCGCACCACCCAATCCGCCAGCTCCCCCATCACATCCTTCCGCGCATTCCGGTCCGCCAGCGTCGCGTATCCCGCCGCTGATCCGACCGTATCGTACTGAAACAGATGATTCGTTGACGCGAACTTCCGCAGCGTCACGTTGCGATTGCCATTGCTTCGTATCGATGCCACCAGCGTCAATGCCTGCTCGGCCGTCACCTGCATGTCCTTCTCGCCCTGCAGCACCAAGGTGGGCTGCTTCACCAGCTTCGCTGTCGCGACCGGATCGTGCTTCATGAAGAATCCCAGCCAACTGCCCGCCGCGCCGGCCGAATCCAGCCGAGCAGGTACCGTCGCATAGATCGAATCGCGTTGCGCGCGGGTGAGCCCTGGCGCGTCGTCGAGTGCCAGCCTGTTCTGATACATGATGATCCGACGGCCGGTGTACGCGGTACCGGCCATCAACACGATCGCCCTGATGTCAGGATCGGTGGAGGCGACCATCGGCGCGATCATCCCGCCTTCGCTGTGACCAACCAGTGCGATACGCGCGCCGTCGATGTCTGAACGCGCGCGCAACCAGGTGACGATCGAACGCACGTCGTCGGCGAAGTCGGCCGACGTTGCCGTACGCATCGTCTCCAATCCGCCAGACTCGCCCACACCACGATCATCGAAGCGCAGCACCGCGACGCCGCGACGGCCGAGCGTGTCGGCGATCTGACGAAAGAGTGCGTAGTCCGGAACCGTTGCGATGCGCGAGTCGCGATCCTGCGGACCACTGCCGCTGATCGTGATGACGACCGGCACCAGCGTGGACCGCACCGGACGCGTCAGCGTGGCCGCGAGCTCGTAGCCGCGACCCGTCGGAATACGCGCCTGCTCAGCGGTGTACGGCGCTCCAGTCGGCGCGTCGTAGTTGATGCGGCCAAGCGCCGCCGCCTCGTCTGGCGACGGAGCGCCGACCATCCGCTCCACGCGGATTCCCTGCGACGTCGTGATCACACCC
>CAYWCJ010000276.1:0-4467 GCA_964456595.1 uncultured Gemmatimonas sp.
CGGCCTTGCCGGCGGCCTTGGCGTCGGCGATCGCGGCGGCGCGATCCTCAGCCGGCGTGGTCTTTCGGGTGGCGGTGGTGTCGGCGGCGCGCACCGGAGTGAAGACCGGTGCGTCGAGCTGGCCGGCGGACGACGCCGCGGTGTTGGCCGGCGTCGGCGTGCTGGCGGGTGTTGTCGACTTGGCGGCGGCGACAGCGGTACCGGAGGTGTGCCATGACGCGAAGGCGGTGTTGCCACCGGCGACGACGAGATGGAGTTGACCACCGGCGCGTGAGACCGTGTACTGGCGCGAGGCATCGAGATCGATGACGAGCCGCACCGTGTCGGCGCGGTACTGCGACAGGCGTACGTTGCGGATGGCGCCGCGCGTGATGCCGTCGTAGGTGGCGTTGCGCAGTGCGAGGCTGGCACCGCCGAGATCGATGACCAGACGCGTGGGGCCGTCGATCACGAAGTGATTGACGCTGATGCCAGAGTCGAGGGCGATGGTGACTTCGGCGCCGGTCGTCGCTGGTGCGACGCTGATGCTCGAGACACGTCCGCGACCGGGGAGCTCATCGTGCGGGCGTTCGGTGGAGTGCGCTGTAGCGCGTGCATTCGTGGTGGCGGCGTGCGAAGCAACGGCGGCGCTTCCGTGCGCAGCGAATGCGAGAGCCGCGGTGATCACCGCAGCGGTCGTCGGTCCCATCATGGGTTCCTCAGTTTCGTCGTGTCGCTGCTCAGCTGCAGCGTTTCCTGCCGATTGAATCCGAACTCGTCGAGCGTGAACTGCACGGCCTTCTGCTTGATGCCCGAGACGCGGAGTCGGCCGAGTTGCTGACCGACGCGCACGCGGTATTGCTGCCTGGAGAACGAGTCGCGGAGGATGGCGACGGAGTTGTCTCCGTCCGGATCGAAGGCGACGGCGGTGAGGCGAAGATCGGAGAGGAGCGGCCGCACTTCGCTCGTGCTCATGAGCGACTTGTACGGATCGCGACGTCCCGCGCCGTGGTAGTCGAAGACTTCACGCTGGATGGTGATTTCCACGGGGAGCCCTGCCGACTTTTTGGGCGACGCGGCGGGCGCGACGGTCCCGGTCGAGACAGATGTGACGGTGCGCGCAGGTTGTTGTGCGCGGGCGATTGTGGCGACGAGTACCGTCGCCGACAACGCAACCGCAGCGGCGCGGAGGAGTCGTGTCGTGTTCATGAGGACTTCCCCTGGTCTGCAGGTGGCTTCGGTGGTGCGGTGCGCTCCACGTAGGTCTGCAGGGTGATGGTTGATGCGAGCGCGCCCTTCTGCGCTGTCTTGATCGCCGATTGGCCGCGAATGGGCGAGCCACTGATGATCGAGAAGGAGACCGGTGCGACGATGCGCGGCAGCGAGCCGACGTTGGCGAGGAACGCACCGAACTGGTGGTAACCGCCGATGATCGTGACCGTGTAGCGATACGTGTCGAAGCGATCGCCCGGGATGACTGGCTCCGGGGTCACACCACCGACGTCGAGCCCTGCGCGACGTGCTGCGGTGGAGACTTCCTCGAGCAGTGCCGGCACTTCGTTGCCGGTGGGCACGAGGCGACGCATGACGACGAGTGCCGAACGATTTTCTGCCGCTTGCGTGCGCAGCGTTTCAATGTTGCCGGAGGCGAATTCGCGTGCCGCCTTGGAGTTGGCAGATTCGAGCTGCGCGAAGCGTTCGTTGTCGGCCGCGATCTGCTCGGTGCGGGTCGCGTACGGATACATGACGTAGGCGACGGTCAATGCGACGGCGGCGAAGCCGATCGCGAGCTTGATCTGATCGCGCCTGGTGGTCGGAATGAGAGCCATGGGATTCTCGTGTTCAGCGAACCGGGACGACAAGCGGCGAGGTCCGAACGACCCCGACGGGCGGCACTTCGTAGGCTGCGGAGAGCTCGAACTGCGTGACGTCCTTGTTGTCGACGACGACGATCTCGGAGCGCGTGAGGGCGACGCGCTGGATGAACGGCGAGCTTTCGAGTTGGCGCATGAACATCGTGAGCGCCTGGATGTCGACCGTCTGTCCGACGATGCGGAAGGCGATATCCGGATGGACGTTGATCGAGTCGGGCTTGGCCTTGGGCTTCTCGCCATCCTTGCCAGCGGGTGCAGCGGCGGCAGCAGCGGCGGCAGCCGCGGCAGCCGGATTGTTCTTCGTTGTATCGGCGCCGGGAGGGAGCGGTGCCTTGCTGGTCTGCTCGAGGATGGTGAGCCAGGTGAACGCCGGCAGGGCGCGACTCACTTCGTCGAGGATGTGCGCCCAGTTGTAGCGATTGTCGTCGATGGTGCGAATGATTTGCAGTTGCCGATGGACCGAGTCGCGTTCGGCGATGAGCTTGCGGCGTGCGGCGAGCACCTTGGCGTAGCGCGTGGAGTCACGCACTGCGGTTTCGAGTCGCGTAGTGACTTCGGCCGCGCTTGCCTGCTGCGAGGTGAAGAGCACGCCGACGGTGGCGAACGAGACGATGACGGCAGCGGCCGCACCGACCAGCCACGGATCGCGAATGCGCTTTCCGAAGCTGCCGAACGCGCCGGCGAGATCGAAGGAGTCACCGCCGCGCGCGGACTTTTTGGCGCCGGGGAGGAGATTGATCTGGAGCATCATCTGATGATTCCTCAGGCAGCGGCGCGGAGCGCGAGACCGACCGGCAGCATGAGCAGCGGTGCGATTTCGTCAGCGGACAGGAATTCCATGGCACCGTCGCGGACGGGGATGCGCGCGAGTGCGTTGGCCGGGAGCACAGGAATGCGCAGGCGTTCGGAGAGCCACGGGAGGAGCCCCGGCACGCGTGATCCACCGCCGCAGGCGTACACCGCGCGGATCTGGCCGAAGTTGCGTGACGACGTGGCGAGGAAGGTGGAGGCGCGCTCGATACCGACCGCGATTTCTTCACCACGCATGGAGACGGCGCCGTCGAGTTCGAGGGTGCGGTCGTAGCCGCGCAGCATCTGCTCGCCTTCGTCACCACCGATGCCGTGTTCGCGCTGCAGGTCTTCACGGAAGCGACGAGTGCCGACGGTGAGATCGCGCGTCAGGATCGGCACGCCTTCGTCGAGGATGTTGAGGTTGGTGATTTCGTTGCCGATGTTGAGCAACGCCACGGTGCCTTGCATCGCGTCGGGGTGGTTGGCCTCGAATGCGTTGTGCAACGCGAAGGCGTCGACATCGATAATGGACGGCGTGGCGCCTGCTTCCTCGAGCATGTGGCGACGCGCCTGCACGAGTTCTCGCTTCGCGGCGACGAGGAGCACGCTCATTTCGAGGCCGTCGCCATCGGGGTCGAGGATCTGGAAATCGAGTTCGACGGATTCCATGTCGAACGGCACGTGCTGTTCCGCTTCCCAGCGCATCAGTTCACGCGCTTGCGGTTCCTTGACACGCTCGATGGAAATCTTCTTGACGATGACATCGCGTCCGCCGACGGCAGCGACGATGTGTTTGGACTTGACGCCCGTGGCCTGCAAGGTCTGTCGAATGGCATCCGACACGAGGCCCGGATCCATGACTTCGCCGTCGACGATGGCGGTTTCCGCCAAGGGCGTGACGACAACCTTGGCCAACTCCGGCGAACCGGAGCTGTGATCGATAACTGCTGCCTTGACGAAACCGGATCCGATATCGAGTCCGATCGTGATCTTCTTGCGGCCGAAGAGCTGCATGGATCCCGGGGTTGTGCGTGGTAGTGACTTCTTCGCAAGGCAGCCGTGCGAGACACGATGACTGGGACACTTTGACCTGCCCCGATCGGACGATTCTCCCTCAAAACGACCCGCGTCTCACTTGGTAACGCTCGCCAGAGGGTGCCAGCGGGCTCGACTGCCTACAGCGTGACAGTGTCGGCTCTTGTGACGCCAAACTGTTGTGGTATCACACTGGCGGAACGAACCGTTGCGTCAGCGCTCACTCCAGAGGCGAAATGGCGTGCTGGAGGGGGTCGCAACGGCGGCCAGGGCGCGCGCGAGGGCGCAGGGGGAGTACTGCACTGTGACAGCGCTCCCCAATGCTGAGGCGCGATGGGTCGGGCTGTACACCAGCATGGCCCCGTGGACGTCGAGACGACCGGCGGATGCATCGATACTGCCGCGGACGATGAGCATTCCGCGAACCCGCAGCGAGCCGGTGATGACGACATCACCATCGATCACGAGCAGGCCTTCGTGCGAGACTGTGTCCGTCAGCGCGAGTGGCGCGGTGTCGCTGACGATGATGGGGCGCCACGCGGGTTGTGTCGGCGTGAGTGCCGAGGCGAGCGGCGACGGTCGTGGCGTTGCGCGCGCTGTGATGCGTGTCCACGCCGTATTGAATGTTGCGGCATCTCGCGTGGTATCGATGGCCGAGACGAATGCTGTGGAGCCTTGCAGCGTGACAGACGAATCGCGCAGTGTCGAGTACGCGTGCACGGCGGCGATCGAAGCCGTGTCACGCCATGGTCCACATTCATTGGTCGCGACAGAGTCATAGCCGGAG
>CAYWCJ010000276.1:4477-5447 GCA_964456595.1 uncultured Gemmatimonas sp.
AGTCGGAGCGGCGAGAGCCCCACCAGCGCGGCGTCGTGTGGCACGACGGGAGGATCGACGAAGATTGCTCGACCGACTCGGCGACGTGCGCGACGTCCCGCGCCAGCGGTCTGGCTGCCCGCGTCGGCCTCGATGAAGGCGACGAGTGGTTGCGTGCGTGCCGACGAAACGGCGACGACTTCCCCGGCGGCGGTCGAAACGGCCGTGACTGTACGACTGCCGATCGGGCGCATGGCGAAGGCTTCGGCGTTCCACGTCGCAACGGTGCGTGCGATGGCTTCGTCCGCGGCGAGGAGGGCGCGTTCGCCGTTCCATGCTTGTCGTGCGGAGCGAGTGGCGCGCCAAGCGGCGGATTGTGCCACACCGGCGAGCAGCGCGACGAGCAGCATCGCAACGACGACCAGCGGCAGAACGAAGCCTTGCCGTTCCGCGCTACGCATGACTCGCACCCGAGTCGGGCGACTGTTCGTGCCCGGATTCCGCGCGTAAGGCGAGCTCAATTGCAGTGGAATCGATGATGGTGGTACGTCCGGTTCGACCGCGCGGGACAACACGAGCGGGTGCGCGCAGTTCGATGCGAACGACGGCGGCGCCGGAATCCCCAGTCACGAGTGGCGTGTTGTAGCGATCGCGTACCTGAACGAGCAGACCGAGTGCGAGGGGCGACTGCAGGGGGCCAGCGACGGGTTGGGTGATGTCCCATCCGCTGTTGTCGCGCTCTTGCCTGCCGAGGAACCAGCCCGTGCCGCTGCGATAGAGCGTGAAGCGTACGTGGCGTGTGATGCGAGCGGGCGTACCGGCGACGGCGTTGGCGGGCAGTGTGTTGTAGAGCCGTACTGTCAGCGTGCTGGCGGCGAGGTCAGGGCTGCTGTCGATCAGCGGCGACGCCGCGCAGCCGTTGGAGCCCGCGACGGAGCGAACGCGCGCGTTATATGGAGTCGGCGTGAAACTGGTGTCGGCGGGTGGCAGG
>CAYWCJ010000276.1:5457-6504 GCA_964456595.1 uncultured Gemmatimonas sp.
GTTGCGGTGGCGTGTGCGTGTGTGTGCGCGCGGGGTCTGTGGCGCCGGCGGCGAGGAGTTGGACGCGGTCGCGCGGGCCGATTCCGTCGCAA
Organism: uncultured Gemmatimonas sp.; assembly: GCA_964456595.1. GTDB lineage: Bacteria > Gemmatimonadota > Gemmatimonadetes > Gemmatimonadales > Gemmatimonadaceae > Gemmatimonas. The sequence continues at coordinate 5,550 of CAYWCJ010000276.1, forward strand.
ACGATTCCCGTACCGACGGTGGCGACGAACTCGATGGTGGTATCCGACCAGGCGACGAGATCGCGAGCGGCGAGCGGGCGAAGTGCGGCAGCGAGTACAGCGCTGGCGTGTCGCAGTTCGTGGGAGGCCGTGAGGGTGCGATCAGATTGTTGGGCGGCGCGCTGCGCGCCGAGCAGGAGCATGAGGGCGACGGAGGCGAGGAGCGCGAGGAGTGGGAGTGCGACGAGGAGTTCGAGGAGGGCGGCGCCGCGTGGGCGGTGGGGGCGCGAGTGTGCGTCCGGGGTGCTGAACGCCGATGCAGTGCAGGTGATTCGTTTCGCGTTCACGGGCAATGCCTCGCGGTGCTGATGGCGAGCCGTTGGGTGTCGCGGAGGGAGAGTGGCGAGGGCGAGAGGGTTGCGGTGATGGTGCGCGTGGAGAGCGCGGTCGTTCGGGTGTCGGTGTGTGTGGTGGAGATGCGGGCGCCGAAGGAGCGCGGGGCAAGTGCGGCGGAGTCGCAGGCGAGGGCGAGTGCAACTTCGGCGGTGGAGGAGGCGACGGATTGGGCATGCGCGACGAGGATCGCGTCGTCGGCGAGGGTGGCGAGGGCGCGCGTACTGGCGGTGAGGGTCAGTCCACCCAGGCTGAGCAGGAGCATGGCGAGCAGAGACTCAAGCAGCATGCGGCCCGCGCGAGGGCGTGTTGCGCGTTGCGGAACTCGCGGGGGCGGGAGGCGCGCGGATGTGGAGCGCGGGGTGGTGAGGCGAGCGTGGGAGGGCATGGGCGCAGTATGTGGGGTACTGCGCGCGGGGGCTTCATCGAATCATTGCAGGGTCAATGGAAATCACGCGGGGGGCGTGTGGCGTGGCAGAAGTGCGGAAATTGGTGGGAGGCGGGGAGTTGGGCTTTTCGCTGTGGTGAGTTTTCGGTTTTTGGTGACCTGTTTGCGTGGAGCGTGGGTGGCGTTAAGAGATGC
>CAYWCJ010000277.1:0-1456 GCA_964456595.1 uncultured Gemmatimonas sp.
AACGTGAAGTGCATCCTGTTCAACATCTTCGGCGGCATTACGCGCACCGATGACGTAGCCAACGGTATTGTCACCGCGACCAAAGCCAACCCGCTCCAGGTGCCCATCGTCATTCGTCTCACCGGCACGAACGAGGAGATCGCCGTGAAGATTCTGCAGGAGAACGGCTTCTCGGCGTCAAACGACATGGATGCCGCCGTGCAGCGCGCGGTTGAACTCGCGACCAGCGGAGCAGCGGCATGAGCATCTTCATCGACAACGACACGAAGCTCATCATCCAGGGCATCACGGGCCGCGACGGCTCGTTCCATGCCAAGCAGATGATCGAGTACGGCACGAAAGTCGTGGCCGGTGTCACGCCCGGTAAGGGCGGCCAGACCTTCGAAGGCACCGTTCCCATCTTCGACACGGTGTTCGACGCGGTGCAGGCCACCGGCGCCAACACGTCGGTCATCTACGTGCCGCCGATGTATGCGGCCGATGCCATCATGGAAGCGGCGGCCGCTGGTGTGAAGCTGATCGTCTGCATCACCGAAGGCGTGCCCGTGCTCGACATGACCAAGGTCTATCCGTTCGTCCAGGAACACGGCGCGCGACTCCTCGGCCCGAACTGCCCGGGACTCATCACGCCCGGACAGTCCAAGGTCGGCATCATTCCGGGGCGCATCTGCCTGCCGGGCAACGTCGGCGTCGTGTCGCGCTCGGGCACACTCACCTATGAAATCGTCAACCAGCTCACGCGCGCCGGCATCGGCCAGAGCTCGTGCGTCGGTATCGGTGGTGACCCGATCAACGGCACCAACTTCATCGATTGTCTTGCCGCGTTCGAGGCCGATCCGCAGACGAAGGCGGTTGCGATGATGGGCGAAATCGGTGGTACCGATGAGCAGGAAGCCGCGGCGTTCATCAAAGAACACATGAAGAAGCCGGTCGTTGGCTTCATCGCCGGACAGACGGCTCCGCCGGGTCGTCGCATGGGTCATGCCGGTGCGATCATTTCGGGTTCCGCTGGTACGGCCGCCGAAAAGATCGAAGCGTTTCACGCCGCCGGTATGGGCGTGGCCAAGCGCCCGGTCGACTTCGTGGACTTGATCAAGGCTCGACTGACCTGAGTCGACGCATGAAGCACGCGGGCGGCCGTACACGTGGTGTGTGCGGCCGCCCGTGGCTGTTCGCGCCTCCGCGTCGCGCATCACGCTTACGTTACGCGACATGTCGTGCGACATGTCGTGCGACATGTTGTGCGACATGTTGTGCCACGCACTGCAGGCGCGCCAGGATGCACGAATCCTCCTTTTCTCGAGACGAGCCGTGAGCACTGAACCGTTTCGACTCTCCGATGTGCTGTCGCCACGCCGCGTGCGCATGCCGCTCTCGGTAACGAGTCTCGTGGAGGCGGCAGACAAGCTCGCCGAGACGATGGTGACCGACCACGTGCTGCTCAACACCGACCTGC
>CAYWCJ010000277.1:1466-1768 GCA_964456595.1 uncultured Gemmatimonas sp.
GCGCGAACGCGTCGAGGAAGCGCGTCCCGAAGACATCGTCGGGCTGGGCGATCGCGCTTTTGTGCTGCACTTTCGGACCGAAGCGGTGCGCGAGTTGGCGGTGGCGATCGGTATTGCGGCACGACCGCTCTGTCGTGATGTGGGCGAGGACGACACACAGTGCGCGCGCATCGTCCTGCTCGTCTGCTCACCGCCACGCCAGGTCGGGAAGCATCTGCAGGTGGTCGGGGCGTTGGTGCGCGTCCTCTCGAAACCCGCGGTCGTCACGGCCGTCCTCAGTGCCGCCGATCCGGTGGCCGTGG
>CAYWCJ010000277.1:1778-6483 GCA_964456595.1 uncultured Gemmatimonas sp.
TTTCACGATGTCATCCTCGCCCCGCAACTCACCGTGCGAGACCTGATGACCGAACGTCCACGTACGGTCGGCCCGGACGCGCCCCTCCGGAGCGCCGTGCTCGACATGCTGCGCGCCGGTGTGGGCGGGCTGCCCGTGGTGGACGTCGACGACCGCGTGATTGGGATGCTGAGCGAGCGTGAACTCCTGCGCGACCTCCTCAGCCATTATCTTCCGCGCGCTGGGGGCGCTCCGTTGTCCCCGCCGCCGGCTTCGACTCGGCGCACCGTGCGCGATGCCATGACCCGGCAGGTCATGTGCGTGGCTCCGGAGCAGCCGCTGGCCGAAGTGGCGTCCCTCATGCTCAACAAGGACGTCGATCGCGTCCCCGTGGTGAAGGAAGGAAAACTGGTGGGCTTCCTGACCCGTGGGGACATCGTTCGCAAACTCATAGGATCCTGACACATGGCCGGTCGTCGCACCCTAACCATCATCAAGCCGGACGCATTCGCCAACGGCAAGGCCGGACTGATTCTCGCGCTTCTCGAGCAGTCGGGCTTCACGCTCAAGTCCTCGCGCGTCATGCACCTCACGCAGGCGCAGGCCGGCGCGTTCTACGCCGTGCATAGCGAGCGCGGCTTTTATGGCGAGCTGGTCGAATTCATGACCAGCGGTCCGTGCATGCCGATGGTCCTCGAGCGCGACGAAGCGGTGGCCACACTGCGTACCGTGATCGGCGCGACCGATCCGGCGGAGGCCGCCGAGGGCACCGTGCGGAAGCTGTACGCGGAGTCGAAGGGTCGGAATGCGATTCACGCCTCCGATTCGGACGAAAATGCCGTGCGCGAAGCCGGCTTCTTCTTCGCCGAGTGCGAGACGCTGTAAGGACCGGGAACGGCCCGGGGCGGGGGCGGTCTAACTCTGCGTCGGATCGCCACTTGGCCGATGGATTCAGCAAGCGGCAGCCCTTGTGTCACCGGGGCTGCCGCTCTACGTTTCATGGCTATGCTGTACTTTGACATCCGAAGTCTGGAAGCCCGCGCCGAGAACGTCGATGGGACGTTGGACGGGGCGGATCCGGTCTGGGAAGGTGACGATGCGCGACCGGTTGACGCCGGAATTCACGTGCAGGGACGCCTATCCAGCGCTGGCCAGAGCCGCTTTTATTTCAGCGGCGTGCTCGACGGCGCGACGATCACGTCCTGTCGTCGCTGTCTGGTCGAGGTGACCAAATCGGTGTCGGGCGAGGTCACGTTGTTGTTCGCCGAGTCCGGGTTGGATGAGGCGGACGAAGACGACGTCGTTCCGATTCCAGCTGGATCCCGGACCCTTGATTTGCGTCCGGCGTTGCGCGAGGAGTGGCTGTTGGCCGTTCCCGCGTTCGCGCTGTGTCGTGAGGATTGTCTCGGGCTGTGCGCCATTTGTGGCGCCGACCGCAATACCGGGGCGTGCAGTTGTGCTCCGGCCACTGATCCCCGTTGGGCGGGACTGCGCGACTCGCGCGGCTCCGACGCCTGACGGATTTTCTCGTCTCGAACGTTCAGGTCAGGCTCTCATGGCCGTTCCAAAGCGCCGTACATCAAAGCGTCGCAAGCGCGCCCGTAACACTCACAAAACGGCGCCAGCGATCGTCATTCAGGAGTGCCCGCAGTGCGGCACGGCCAAGCGCCCGCATCGCGTGTGTGCGTCGTGCGGCTTCTATGCGGGTGAACAGCGGGTAACTGCGCAGGAAGCGTAGGCTTGGCGCGCATCGCGGTGGATGCCATGGGGGGCGATTTCGCTCCCCGGGCCCCCATTGCGGGCGCTCTCCACGCGCTCGCATCCCTTCCGCTTCAGCACGACATTGAACTCGTAGGACGACCGCACATCATCGAGGCCGAACTTGCCGCGCTCCTTGGCGGCGAGCTCATGGCACTCGCGCCGCAGCGTGCACGTATCCACATCGTGGAGGCGCCCGATGTCATTGAAATGACCGACCCGCCGAGGGTCGCGCTGCGCTCCAAGACCAACAGTTCCATGGTCGTCGGCCTTCGGCGCGTCGCCGACGGCCACGCCCATGGCTTCGTCTCCGCCGGCAATACCGGAGCGCAGATGGCCGCGTCGCTCAGCGTTCTCAAGCTGCACGCCGGCCTCACTCGCCCTGCCATCGCTACGGTCTTCCCGACCTCCGCGCTCCCGGTGCTCGTGCTCGACTCCGGCGCCAACGTCGACTGCTCGCCCGAGGAGCTGGTGCAGTTCGCGCGCATCGGCACCGTCTACGCGCGCGCTTTGCTGGGTCGCGAGAATCCGGCGATCGGACTGCTCTCGATCGGCGAAGAAGCGGAGAAGGGCAACGCCGTGGTGAAGGAGGCGCATCAGCGACTGCTCCAGTCGGGACTCAACTTCCTGGGCAATGTCGAGGGCCGCGATCTCCCCAAAGGCGCCTGCGATCGTGGACCGATCGATGTCGTCATCTGCGACGGATTCGTTGGCAACATCCTGCTCAAGTTTTACGAGAGCTTGGGGCCGATGCTCATTCGCATGATCACGGACGCCGCGGGCGTCGATCGTCGGCAGGTGGCCAGCGCGCTCACGCATCTCGACGCCGACGAGCACGGCGGTGCACCGCTGCTTGGTGTGAATGGCGTCTCCATCATTTCACATGGCAAGAGCTCGCCGAAGGCGCTCATGAATGCGATCCACTTTGCCGTGCGCGCGTACGAGTCGGGCATGACGGAAGAGATTGGCCGTCGTCTCGCCGAGACTGTGCCCTTGACTTCCGGTAGTCCAGCGTGATACGACCGATCGCGTACATCGCCGGCACCGGGCATGCGGTGCCGCAGCAGATCGTGACGAACGCCGACATCGCGGCGATGGGACTCGAGACCAACGACGCGTGGGTGGTCGAGCGCACCGGAATCCGTCAGCGTCACATTGCGCGCCATGGAGAGTCCGTCGCGTCGCTCTCCGCCGATGCGGCGCAGCAGGCCATGGACAAGGCTGGCGTGACCGCCGACGAGATCGACGTCATCATCCTTGGCACCGCCTCGCCCGATCGTCTGCTGCCGGCGACCGCCGTTGACGTGCAAAAGCGACTTGGCGCGACGCGTGCGGCCGCGTTCGATCTCGCGGCGGCGTGTTCGGGGTGGCTCTACGGCACAATCATCGCCGAGTCGCTGATTCAATCCGGTTCGGCGAAAACCGCGCTCGTCATTGGTGCGGAGAAGCTGAGCGCCATCGTGGACTGGACCGATCGGAACACATGCATTCTGTTTGCCGACGGCGCCGGTGCCACCGTGCTTCGACGCAACGAACCGGGCAACACGAAAGGCATTCTGTCCACCTTTATGCGGTCGGACGGAAATCTGGCCGAATTGCTCTGGCGCCCGGCCGGCGGAACCGAAGAGGCCATCTCGACCGAAGAGTCCGCCGTGCATCGGCAATTCGTGCAGATGGCCGGTCGCGAAGTGTTCAAGTATGCCGTGCGGGCGATGGCCGAATCGACCGATCGCGCACTCGAAAGTGCGGGGTTGACCTCGTCCGACATCGACCTGCTGATTCCGCATCAGGCCAACGTTCGCATCATCGAAGCGACGGCCAAGCATGCCGGCATCGCCATGGACCGCGTGTTTGTGAATGTCGATCGGTTCGGCAACACGTCTGCGGCTTCCATCCCGATCGCGCTCAACGATGCCGTCCTGCAGGGACGGGTGCAGGAAGGCATGACCGTGCTTTTTGCGGCGTTTGGCGCGGGATTCACCTGGGGTTCGCTGGTCGCGCGCTTCTAGGCGCGCGCCTCAGCCCCTTCACGACCTCGACGAGACGTCCATGGACTTCGTGCTGCTGCTGCCCGGTCAGGGTTCGCAGCGCGTGGGAATGGGGAAGGATCTGTACGACGCCTTTCCCGCCGCACGCGACGCCTTTCACATCGTTGACGACGCCGTCGGCAGCGCGCTCTCGACGCTGGCCTTCGAAGGCCCGGCCGACGAACTCACGCGCACCCTGAACGCGCAGCCCGCGCTCGTCGCGCACAGCGCCGCCGTCTGGGCGGTGGTGCGCGACGCCATCAGCCCGTCCGTGCGCGCCGTCGCCGGCCACTCGCTCGGCGAATTCTCCGCCTATTGTCTCGCGGGAGCACTCGATCTCGCCGATGCTGCGCGCATTGTGCGTACGCGCGGCACGTTGATGTACGAGCAGGGTGTCGCGTGTCCCGGCGCGATGGCGGCGGTCATAGGCTCGCTGTCCGTGCCGATCGACCAGCTCTGCGCGCAGGCGACGAGCGAGAGCGGCCTCGCGGTCGCCGCGAACTACAACAGTCCCGTGCAGGTTGTGATCTCCGGTGAAGTGGCGGCCGTGGAGCGGGCGATGCAGCTGGCAAAGGACGCCGGCGCGAAACGCCTGCTGCCCCTGCCCGTGAGTGGCGCCTTTCATTCGCCGCTGATGGCCCCTGCCGCCGCCGGACTCTCCACCGCCCTCGACGCAGCGCAGTGGCACGCGCCGCGCGTGCCGGTCTATGCCAACGTGAACGCCGAACCAGTGCATGATGCGGCCACCGCTCGTGGTCTGCTGGTGCGACAGCTGACGGCACCCGTGCTCTGGTCGCAGACGATGCAGCGCATGGCCGAAACGTACCCCGATGCGACGTTTGTCGAGATCGGCACCGGCAACGTGCTCTCCGGATTGCTTCGTCGCTTCGCGCCGAACGTCAGGACAGCGACCTGCGGTACCATCGCGGAAGTCGAAGCAC
>CAYWCJ010000278.1:0-6463 GCA_964456595.1 uncultured Gemmatimonas sp.
CAGCTCGCCGCCGAAGGGAAGACGCGCTTCGACGTGGGCCGCGAGCCGTTTGTGCAGCGCGTCGCCGAATTCGTGGAGCAGACGGGCGGCGAGATCCTCAATCAGCTCAAAGCCATCGGCTCGAGCGCCGACTGGACGCGCACGGCCTACACGTTCTCCCCCGAGTTGTCCGCGGCGGTGCGCGAAGCGTTCGTGCGCTTGCACGAAGACGGACTCGTGTACAAGGGACACCGCGTCATTCACTGGTGCCCGCGCTGCGGCACATCGCTCTCGGATGAAGAAGCCGAGTTCACCGAAACGGCGGGCAAGCTCTATCACCTCCGCTATTCGCTGGCCGACGACCCCACGCAGTCGATCACGGTGGCGACCACGCGCCCGGAAACGATGCTTGGTGACGTGGCCGTGGCGGTGCATCCCGAAGACGCGCGCTACGCGGCGATGATCGGCAAGGAGCTCGTGCTGCCGTTGAACGGTGCGCGCATTCCGATCATCGCCGACGACTACACCGATCCCGCGTTCGGCTCGGGCGCCGTGAAGATCACGCCCGCACACGACGCCAACGACTTCGAGGTTGGGAAGCGACACGCGTTGCCGATGCCCGTTGTCATCGATGCGGATGGTGTGTTGCGCGAAGTGGAGCTGGCGAGCGGACGTGTGCCCGCTGAGCTCGTCGGACTCGAACGCTTCGAGGCGCGCACCCGTATCGTGCAGATGCTCGAGGCGGCCGGTGCGCTGGTGAAGATCGAGCCTCATCAGCACAGCGTGCGTCACTGTTACCGCTGCGATACGGTTGTCGAACCGCGGCTCTCCGATCAGTGGTTTGTGCGCATGCAGCCCCTCGCCGCGCGCGCGCTGGCCGTGCTGCGCAGTGGCGAGTTGCGCATCCTCCCCGATCGATGGGAGGCCGTCTACGTCAACTGGCTGGAAGGCATTCGCGACTGGAACATCTCCCGCCAGATCTGGTGGGGACATCGCATTCCGGTGTGGTACTGCGACGCCTGTGCCAACACCGATGGTGCCACACCAATCGTTTCCCGCACTGACATCACCGCCTGTCCGACGTGTGGCGGTGCCGTTCGTCAGGACGCGGACGTGCTCGACACCTGGTTCTCGTCATGGCTGTGGCCGATGTCCACACTCGGCTGGCCCAACATGCAGAGCGCCGATCTCAAGGCGTTCTATCCTGGCGATGTGCTCGTGACCGCGCCCGAAATCCTCTTCTTCTGGGTGTCGCGTATGGTGATGTCCGGCTGCTGGTTCATGGAGAAGGCGCCGTTTCACACGGTGTATCTGCATGGCACCGTGCGCGACATGCAGCATCGCAAGATGTCCAAGAGCCTCGGCAACGGCATCGATCCGCTGGACGTGGTGCGTCTGTACGGCGCGGACTCCTTGCGCTGGACCATGGTGGCCGGACTCGGGCTCGGCGTGGATGTGATGCTCGATCCGAACGACCTGGACAAGTCCTTCGCACCCGGTCGCAACTTCTGTACGAAGCTCTGGAACATCGCCCGCTTCCTGTTGTCGCGCGTTGGTACCGAGCCGGTGCAACGCGTCGAGTCTTTGCCTGCCGAGGCACTCACCGCGGCTGACGCCTGGATTCTCGATCGACTCGATCAGGCCATCGCCGACTGCGACGCGGCACTTGGTCCGGCGCGTCCGGCCGATGGCGAAGCCTGGACCGATGCCGAACGCGGACGCGGGCTGCGCCTCTCCGAGTACGCGGAAGCCGCGCGTCGGTTCGTCTGGAATGAGTTGGCGGACTGGTATCTCGAATCGATCAAGCCGCGTCTGATGCAGGACGGCGCCGATCGAGAAGTGGCGCGCGCGGTGTTGGCGCACGCGTTTGACGGTGCACTGCGACTGCTGCAACCGATGGTGCCATTCATCACCGAGGAGTTGTGGCAGCAGTTGCCGCAGACACCGCGCGACGCCTTTATCGCGCAGGCGGCCTGGCCGCGTCGTCGTGCTTCGCGACCCGCGCACGGCGATGCCTTCGAGAGTGCGCGGTTGGTGGTGCAGTCCATTCGCACCGTGCGCAACGAGAATGGCGTGCAGCCTGGCGCGTGGGTGGACGCCACACTCGTCGCCCACGACGGAATGGCGGTGGCACTCGCCCCGCAGCTCGCGGTTATTGGCTCGTTGTCGCGTGCCCGCGTGACGATGGCGGAAGCGGCGCCGAGTGGTGCGGCTGCGCACGTGGTGGTGGCGGTCGGGCTCGAGCTCGTGGTGCCGTTGGCGGGGATGATCGATCTCGCCAGGGAGTCGGCGCGAATTTCGACCGAGATGGAGCAGCTCGATACGCAGATCGTCGCGTTGGAAGGCAGACTCTCGAACGAAAAATTCACGGCGAAGGCGCCGGAGGCAGTGGTGATGGCCGAACGCGCGAAGCTTGACGAGTGGCGCGCGAAGCGCGAGCAGATGGCTGCCAAACTTCGGTCCTTCGCCGCATGAGCGAGGCGCAGCGGCGCGGACTGTTCGTGTTCGGCGCAGCCGTGATCGCTGCGGTCGTTGCCTCATGCGCCAGTGTCACGTCGCCGGAAGGGGGGCCGGAGGATCGCGATGCGCCGGTGGTGCTCAAGACAACACCGTCGTTTGGCGCGGTGGGCGTCAAACCGAAGAACGTCGTCATTCAATTCGACGAGGTGATCAGCGAGACGCCGCGAGGCGCGCAGGAGTTGCGCTCGATCGTCTTCATCAGCCCGAAGGTCGGTCCGCCCGAAGTGGACTGGCAGCGCAACAAGATCTCCATCCGCCCCCGGAAAGGCTGGAAGCCGAACACCGTCTATTCGATCACGGTCAGTCCCGGTATCGCCGACCTGCGCAACAATCAGTTGGACAGCACCATTCGTGTCGTTTTCAGCACCGGCGGCGAGATCCCCAAGACGTCGATCACGGGCGTGGTGTTCGATTGGGTTGCCGGAAAGCCTTCGCCGAAAGCGTTGGTGGAAGCAATCGCGGTGGACAGCACCACGTATCAGGTGCTTGCCGACTCGTCGGGGCGCTACGATCTCCGCTACATGCCGGCCGGCAAGTATACGGTGCGTGCGTTTGCCGATCGCAACAACAACCGTGAACTCGACCCCCTCGAATCGTGGGACACCGTCGGTGTCACGATCACCAGCACGGCCAACGTCGAGTTGTACACCTTCCCGCACGACACCGTGGGACTGCGCATCTCCGACATGACGCTGCTCGACAGCGGCCGCGTGGTGAAGATCACGTTCGACAAGCCCTATGCAGTGGATCAGCAGTTCACCGCCGGCACGATCACCATCAAGACGGCCGATTCGACGCCACTCGTGATCGCGAAACTCGAGACCGCGCCGGCACGCGCGCTCCTCGACTCGTTGCAGCGAAAGGCGAAGGCGGATTCGGTCGCCGCCAAGGTCACCGTGGACACCTCGGCATCGGCCAGGGCGCGCGCCGACTCGGTGCAGCGCCGACGTCGCCTGGACAGTCTGACGATCATCGAACGGACCGAGCGTGAGGCGCGCCGGTTGGCGGCGTTGCGTGGCAATCGCCCGCTGCCGCCGCGCGACACCACACCGCCGCCCAGGATGAAGCGACCGACGGTGTACAGCGACCTGTTCGTCACGCTGCAGCAGCCGCTGGCTGCCGGCGCACAGTTTCGCCTGCAGGCCATCGGCATGCGCAGTCTCTCTGGCACGGTGCGCTCTCCAGCGCGCACGCTCATCACTCCCAAAGCCGCCAAGGTCGACAGCAGCAAGCTCGTACCGCCCAAGCAGCCGTGAGCGGCACGTCATCGCTGCAGCCGGCGCTCTTTCTTGATCGCGATGGAACGCTCATCGCCGACGCGCACTTCCTCGCCGATCCAACGCTCGTCCGCCTGCTGCCAAACGCGGCGCGCGCGGTAGCTCGCATCAACGGCGCGCGCGTGCTGGCGATCATCGTCACCAATCAATCGGGGATCGCGCGCGGGCTCATCTCCAGCGCGCAATACGAGGCGGTGCGCACACAAACCGATGCGTTGCTCGCGCGCGGTGGCGCACACGTGGACGCCACCTATCACTGTCCGCACTGGCCCGACGTGAGCGGCCTCTGCGACTGCCGCAAGCCATCGCTTGGCATGTACTCGCAGGCGGCCCAGCGGTTCGGCATCGACCTCGCGCGGTCGGCCTACGTCGGCGATCGGTGGCGCGATGTGCAACCCGCGCAGACGACTGGCGGGTTCGGGGTGCTCATCCCCGGCGTGGAAACCCCGGAAGCCGATGTCGAGCTGGCTCGCCTTCACGCGGGTCCGCGCATACGAATCGCCTCCTCCGTACTCGAAGCGGTAGAGCTCGCGCTCGCCAGCATCGCCGTGGCGCACCTGGTGCCCGCCACGTGACCGCGGTTTCCCTGGCGCATTCGCGGATCGCGATTCTCGCGTCAGGCGGTGGATCGAATCTTCAGGCGTTACTCGACCACTTCGCCGGCGCCGCACGTCACGCAGGCGAAGTCGTGTGGGTGGGTTCCAACCTCGCGAGCGCCGGCGCACTGGCGCGCGCCCAGCGTGCGGGCGTGCACACGGCCGTGGTGAACGAGCCATCGAACAGCGATGCGATGCTCTCGGCGCTCGATGCGGTTGGCGCGGAGTTGTTGGTGCTCGCCGGCTATCTCAAGCTCGTGCCGCCAGCGGTCGTGCGCGCCTTTCACGGTCGCATGCTCAACGTGCATCCTGCGTTGCTGCCGGCGTTTGGTGGCCCCGGCATGTATGGCGAACGCGTGCACGCCGCCGTGATGGCATCGGGTGCTACCATCTCGGGTGCGACGGTGCACTTTGTGGACGAAGATTTCGACCGAGGTGCCATCATCGCGCAGTGGCCCGTGCCGGTACTGGCGGGTGACACGGCGTCGTCGCTGGCGGACCGCGTGCTCCGCATCGAGCATCGACTCTTTCCGCTGTGCGTCGCGGGCGTCGCCTCCGGTGCCATCATACTCGGCGAAGACGGTCGCACACATGGTGCGCTCGACGTCTCACTGCCGCCCTCCGCTCCCGAGCTTCGCTTTTCGCTGGTGAGTGATCCAAGACCCGGCGCGAGCGCGCTGTCCGATCCGACCGCGCTGGCCACCGATCTCGCTCGACTTTTTCCGCGCTGATTTCCGACGTCTGCACCTTCGTCTCCACGACTTCCCTTCACCATGCCACGCGCTCTCCTCTCCGTGTCCGACAAGCGCGGACTCGTTCCGTTCGCCACGCGTCTCGTTCACCTCGGCTTCGAACTCGTCTCCACCGGTGGCACCGCCCGCACACTCCGCGAGAGCGGACTGGCGGTACGCGATGTGAGCGAACTGACCGGCTTTCCCGAGATGCTCGACGGTCGCGTGAAGACGTTGCATCCGGCGGTGCACGGCGGCCTGCTTGCGCGCCGCGATCTGCCGGAGCACATGTCGGCCATCGAGGCGCACGGGATCGGTACCATTGATCTGGTCGTGGTGAACCTGTACCCGTTTCGCGAGACGGCCGCGCGTGCCGGTGTGCTTGCGGAAGACGTCATCGAAAACATCGATATCGGTGGCCCGTCGATGCTGCGATCGGCGGCCAAGAACTTCGCTGCGGTGTGGGTGCTCGTGGATCCGAAGGATTACACGCCGGTGCTCGACATCATCGAAGCGGGCAGTGACGATCAGGCATTGCGAAGGTTGCTCGCGGAGAAGGTGTACGCGCACACCAGCAGCTACGACGCGGCCATCGCGCAGTGGTTTGCGTCGCAACGTGGCGAGCCATTTCCCGATCAGTATCCACTGGCCTTCGAAAAGCAGCAATCGCTGCGTTACGGCGAGAATCCGCAGCAGCGTGCCGCCTTTTACGTCGAACGCGCGGGGGCGGGTCTTGGTGCGCTCAAGCAGCTGGGCGGCAAGGAACTCTCCTTCAACAACATCCTCGATCTCGAAGGCTCGATGCTGGCCATCGAACCGTTCGGTGCTCAGCCGGCGTGCGCGATCATCAAGCACACCACGCCGTGCGGCGTGGCCACTGGCACCGATGCGCTTGACGCGTACAGGAAGGCACTGGCCTGTGATCCGGTGTCGGCGTTCGGCTCGGTGATTGCGTTTTCCGTGCCGGTGGATGTCGCCGCTGCGGAGGCCATTTCGAGTCTATTTGTGGAGTGCATCGTGGCGCCGTCGTTTGCCGACGAAGCCGTGGAGATTCTTGGGCGGAAGAAGAACCTGCGCGTGCTTTCGGGTACGGCGCGTTGGAACGCTGGCGGCATGGACTTCAAGCGCGTACGCGGCGGACTGCTCGTGCAGGACCGTGCCCCCGAAGCCGGCAACCCGGCCAAATGGGAAACGGTGACCACGCGCCAGCCCACGCGCGAAGAGCAACGCGATCTCTCGTTCGCGTGGCGCGCCGTGGCCAGCGTAAAGTCGAACGCCATCGTGCTCGTCCGCGATGGCGCCACCATCGGCATCGGCGCCGGCCAGATGTCCCGCGTGGACAGCTCCCGGATCGCCGTCT
>CAYWCJ010000279.1:0-6385 GCA_964456595.1 uncultured Gemmatimonas sp.
ATTGTGCACCACGGCAATCGTGCCGTCCATGCTGGTGTGCGGGTGCGCGTTCCGTTCGGTTGGCGGACCGTGCGTGGCCCAGCGCGTGTGCGCGATCCCCATCGTGCCCGTTGGCGGGTCACGCTGAATCACCGATTCGAGACGTGCGATTTTGCCGGCCGCGCGAAAGGTCTCGACGCCCTTGCCGTTCATGATCGCGATACCGGCGGAGTCGTAGCCGCGGTACTCGAGGCGCTTGAGGCCGTCGATGAGCATGGGGGTGGCGATACGGCCGCCGACGTAGCCTACGATTCCGCACATGGCAGTTGAGATCCTGGTGAGTCAAAAGAAACGTGGAGAGTGCCTGACACTACGCCGCGCCTGCCAGTGCCGACAGCGGCTCACGAGCGTCCGCGATCAACTGCCTCGCCTCGGCCGCCGTCGGACCTTCCGCAATCACGCGTACTATGGGCTCGGTTCCGGAAGGGCGCAGGTGTACCCAGCGATCGGGCCAGTCCAGCCGCAATCCATCCTGAGTGTCGGCCACCGCGTCCGGAAACGCCAATTGCAGCGCCTCGTATACGGTATCCAACGGCGCATCTGGACGATCCAGCTTGTCCTTCACGATCACGTAACGCGGGCGCTCGGCGATCAACGCCGACAATGGACGACCTTCCTCCAGCATCAATTGCAGAATCAGTGCCGCGCCCACCGGCGCGTCGCGACCGAGGTGCAATTCGGGGAGGATGACGCCGCCATTGCCCTCGCCACCGATGGTGGCGCCGACATCGCGCATGGTCATGGCGACGTTGACTTCGCCCACCTTGGCAAAGTGGAACGGCACACCTGCCTCGCGCGCCACGTCGGCCACCACGTTGCTGGTGGAGAGATTCGTCACCACTGGGCCACGACGATGACGCAGTACCGTGCGCGCCGCGAGCGCGAGCGTGTAATCCTCGCCAGGCGCCTTGCCATCGTCCAACACCAGCGCGAGACGATCGACATCGGGGTCGGTGGCAAAGCCGATATCGGTGCCGAGGGTGCGCACGAGCGTCTCGAGCTCGCCGAGATTCTCGGCGACCGGCTCCGGCGGACGGTGAAAACGCCCGTCCATTTCCATGTTGATCGCGAACACTTCGCAGCCCAGTGCGGTCAGCAGCGCCGGCATGATGCTGGCGCCGGCGCCATGGCAGCAGTCGAGCGCCACGCGGAATCGACGCGCGCGGATGCCCTCGACGTCGAGAAATGGCAGCGACAGCACCGCGTCGATGTGACGCGCAATGGCGTCCGGATCGGATACGACCGTGCCCAACTGGTCCCAGGTTGCGCGCGGAATCCCGCTGTCGAGCAGCGCGCGCATGGCGGTGCCTTCGGCCGCCGAAAGGAACAGCCCGGTCGGGCCGATGAACTTGAGCGCGTTCCACTCGATCGGGTTGTGGCTGGCCGTGATGGCCAGACCGCCCGCCGCATGGTGATGTTCGACGGCCAGTTGAACCGTGGGAGTCGGCGCCACGCCGATGTCGATCACCGTGATGCCGACCGATTCGAGCGCGCCGTGGACCACACGCGTGAACATGGGACCAGACACGCGGCTGTCGCGCCCGACCACCACCGTGCGCACGCCGTCGCGCGATGCCCACGCGCCGAAGGCCGCGGCAAACGTTGCCATTACTTCGGGGGTGAGCGCCTCGCCAACGCGCCCACGCACTCCCGACACACTCACCATCAGTCCATCAAACGCCATCGAATCCCTCGGCCGAGCGGAATTTCATCAGGAGCGGAAAAGTTAGACATCGGGATCGGCGTCTCCAACTGGAGATCAGTCATACGCAGCACGGTTCTGGTGATGCACGACCGCAGCGAACTCGACCATTGGAAACCGCGATCCACGACGCCCGTCAGTCACCAGACGAATGCGCGGCCGCTTTCGTTACGCGAGCGGCACCGGCTAATCTCCCCGCCATGACCGACCCGTTCGCGCTTCTCCCCTTGGCCGTCGCCGCTGGCGGCGGTCGCATCGACGGCCATGCCGTGTCGGCCATGGTCGCGGCCGGCGTGACGCTGCTGCAGCGGTGCGCCCCGCTCGTACGGGCGATGGCGACCGGTCGGTCGGCGCTGCTGCTGCCGCCCGGGCCGGAGTTCTTCACGGCGCTTGCCGCCTCGGACGGACGAGGAGCGCTGCTGCTCGACCCGTCCGGGGCAGGCGAAGAGCTGATGCAGCAGCTGACGGACGCGCGCGTTCGGGCAGTCTTCACACGCGCCCGGCTGACGACCGCGCTGCGGCGGGGCGGCGGCGAGCCCTTGGCGATCGTGCTGTTGGACGAGGCGCCGGCGCGTGCCACCGTGCTGACCGCGGACCGATCGATCGCAGTGGACCTTGGCTCGCACCGCGGGTTGATGCTCGAGGGCGATCAGCAGGCGGCCGGGCTTGATGAGGAATGCCTGGTGACCGTTTCGGTCGCGGCGGACGGTGTTCGACGGATCGAGTCGCACACGCATCGCTCGCTGCTCGCGGATTCGAGAGGCGCGGCCGGCCGACCGGACCCGTCGTTTCCGAGGGAGCTTGCCGCGGCTGCGTCATGGTCCGATCTCGGCAGCTTTACGACGGCGTGCGCGGCGCTTCTGCGCGGTGCCGATCTGCGAACGCGCGCGCCGGTATAGTGGGCGACGGCGATCGCGCGCACGCGACTGCAGGGCGGCGCCAAGGCTCGCCTACGCGACGATCTGCAGCCGCGTCGGGCGCTGCACCGACCAATCCGGACGCGGACACGTTTTCTGCTCCATGGCACGCTCGAAGGCAATCACACACGCCGGATCGAACTGCGACCCTGCGCAGCGACGCAGCTCGGCGACGGCATCTTCCACGCTCATGCCGGCCCGATACGGACGCCCGCTCGTCATGGCGTCGAAGGAGTCGGCGACGGCCGTGATGCGGGCTTCCAGCGGAATCTCATGGCCACGCATCGCATCGGGCGTGCCGCGTCCATCGAAGCGCTCATGGTGCGAGCGCACGACGGCGAGTGCATGAGGCATCTCGCGCAGCAGCGGAGCGAGCAGGCGCCACCCGATCACCGGATGCTCCATCACGTGCGCGTACTCATCCTCGGTCAGCGGGCCGTCCTTGTTGAGCACCGATTCGCGCACACCAATCTTCCCGATGTCGTGCAGGCGGCTGCCGAGTTCCAGCTGATCGAGCGCCTGCGGAACGACGTTGAGTTCGCGCGCGATGGCCATTGCGTATCGTGACACGCGCGTGGAGTGTCCCCAGGTGTACGCATCCTTCACTTCCAACGCTTCGGCCAGCGACTGCAGTGAGGCGAGGAACAGATCTTCGTACTTGCGCGCCTGCATCGCCACGCGCGCTTCAAGATCGGAGCGATACGCACGATTCTCGATGAGCAGCCGACGCTTTTCCAGTGCCTGTCCAACGCGCGCCCGTACTTCTTCGATGCTGAACGGCTTCGTGAGGTAGTCGAGCGCGCCCGTTTCAAGACACCGCACGGCGATATCCACGTCCGAGACGGCAGTGATCATCACGACCGCGGTATCAGGCCACCGTTCGACGACATGGCGCAGCAGATCGCCGCCATCCATGCGCGGCATGTGATAGTCCGTGAGCACGAGCGGCGCCGGATGCGCTTCGAGCAGGGCCAGCGCTTCGACGCCGGAGCCGGCTTCATCGCAGATGAACCCCTCCGCTTCCATCAGGCGACGCAACACCGTGCGCAGCTGTCCCTCGTCATCGACGATAAGACAGCGTTTTTCCATGTGCAGCGCGGGAAGGTTGGAGAGAGCCATGGTCAGCGCACGATCAGGCGGCGGGCTTCGGATCGCTCGGCGATGCCGGCCACGGCTGCAACGTGCGCACGGATGCGCGCGATGTCACCCGCGGAGACCGTCGTGCGTAGCCAGTCGAAACGCGGTCCGATACTCGCTCTGCGTCGTCGGTGCGGCTAGCTTCCGCGTCCGAACGAACCAGACGGAGCCCATGACGCGCATTTACGACGAAGACCTCTCGGGTGGCATGTCCACTCGCGCCATTCACGCCGGCCAGCGCCCTGACCCCGTGTCCGGCGCCATCATGACGCCGCTGTATCTCACGTCCACCTACGTGCAGGAGAGCATCGGCGTCAACAAGGGATACGAGTACGCGCGCGGGAAGAACCCGACGCGCCAGGCCCTGGAGCGCAACGTCGCCACGCTCGAGAACGGCCGACATGGCTTCGCGTTCGGAAGCGGGATGGGCTGCCTCGACTCGATCATGAAACTTTTTCGCGCCGGCGATCACATCGTCTGCGGCGAGAACGTCTACGGCGGCACCTACCGACTCTTCGATCGAATCCTTCGTCATCTTGGGCTGTCGTTTACGTATGTGGACATGGACGATCCGCAGCGCGTGGAAGACGCGATGACGCCAACCACGCGCGCAGTGCTCGTGGAAACGCCGACGAATCCTCTCATGCGTCTGACGGACCTGACCGCCATCAGCGACATCGCCAAGCGGCATCAGGCCCTGCTCATTGTGGACAACACCTTCGCGACCCCGGTCTTTCAACGCCCGCTGGAGCTGGGAGCCGATATCGTCTGGCATTCGACCACGAAATACCTCAACGGCCACTCCGATATGATCGGCGGCGTCGCGGTGGTTCTTGAGGACGACCTGGCCGATCGGATGCAGTTCATCCTCAATTCGGCGGGCGCCATTCCCAGCCCGTTCGATTCCTGGCTGGCGTTGCGGGGCACCAAGACGCTGACGCTGCGCATGCGACAGCACGACGCCAACGGTCGGGCCATTGCTGCCTTTCTGGTCGAGAAACTTGGGGAAGAACGCGTGATTTACCCCGGTCTGGCGCACCACCCGCATCACGAACTGGCCAAGCGGCAGATGAGCGCCTTTGGCGGCATGATGACGCTCGATCTGGGGACGAAGGACAACGCGCGACAGTTCCTGGAACGGGTGCGGGTCTTCTCACTGGCGGAGTCTCTGGGTGGCGTGGAAAGTCTGACCAACCACCCGTTCACGATGACCCACGGCTCCGTCCCTGCCGACGTGAAGCTGGCGATGGGGCTGACCGATGGCATGGTGCGACTGTCGTGCGGCGTCGAAGATGTGGAAGATCTCATCGCCGATCTCGATCAGGCGATGCCCGCGATGTAGCGATTGCCGGACGCAGGAGGGTCGTCCCGAAGCGGAACCTTCGGGGCGACAGAGTCGTAGGGTGACGCAGCTGCCAGTCCCCTGCCTCTTTGCGCCTCTTCGAGCCCGCCAATGCCTACACGCGTCCCACTCACGCAAATCTCGTCCGTCAGCTGGGAGCACCCGGCCGACCGGGCGGCCCTCAACACGCTGCGCGCCATTCCGGGCTTCGACGAGGTCGTGCAGCGTATTGCCGGCGTCTTTGGTGAGCGCGCGGTGCGCAACCTGTTCCTCGGCGACGCGGTCCTCATCGGCCCAACGCAGCGTCCCGCGCTGTATGCGCTGTATCAGGAAGTCCTGCAGACGCTCGACTGGCCCGGGAGTGGTCAACCGGAGCCGCAGCTGTACATCACGCAGACGCCCATCGCCAGCGCGGGTGCCGTGGGCTTCGAGCATCCGTTCATCGTGGTGAGTACCGGCGCGCTCGAACTGCTCGACACCGAGGAGCGGCGTTTCGTTCTGGCGCACGAGCTCGGGCACATCATGACCGGGCACACCACGTATCGCACCATCGCGCAGATCGTGCTCTTCTTCGGCATGAGCGCCCTGCCCATCCTGGCCAGCATCGCGCTGCTCCCGTTCCAGCTCGCGCTGCTCGAGTGGCATCGCAAATCGGAACTCTCTGCCGATCGCGCGGGGATGCTGGGTGTGCAGGACACCCGTGCGAGTCTGCTCACCTTCCTCAAGCTGGCGGGTGGCAAGTCACTGGGCGACGAGATCGACCTTGACGCGTATCTGGCGCAGGCTGCGGAATACGAGACGGGCGGCACGACGTGGGACAGCGTCCTCAAGCTGTTGAACACCGCACTGCGGGAGCATCCGTTCCACACGGTGCGGGCGGGTGAGCTGCAACGCTGGGCACAGTCCGGGGAGTACCAGCAGATCATCGCCGGCACCTACATCCGTCGCGGCTCCGAAGCCGAGCGTCCGTTGCGGGATGATCTGCGCGATGCCTCGGACTACTACGCCGATCAGGCCAGGGCCGCAGCGCAGTCGGTGGGCGACGCACTCGGCCGGGCCGCTGATGCGTTCCGGGATGCGTTCAAGACCGCCTCGAGTAGCGTCGGGGAGTGAGGTCGGCGCGGTCGTTCAACAGCAGGCCGCGTACGGCGCGAAAGCGCCGCGAATAGAGCATTACCGCGCTCATTCGCGGCGCTGGTTAGGTTTTGCCGGATGAAGATTCTGCTCATCGGCAGCGGCGGCCGTGCG
>CAYWCJ010000280.1:0-6375 GCA_964456595.1 uncultured Gemmatimonas sp.
GTCCAGATCGCGTCACGATCGTGCCTTCGGGTACCGCGCCGACGCTGAACGGTCCGCCCAACTATGCCGTCTTCGCCAAGCTCGCGGTGGATGGCCTCGTGCAGGGCACGCTGCTTCCCTCGGGCTGGCTGCGTGTGGCGTTGCACGACGTGACGAAGAAGACGGTGCTCAGCACGAAGGACTTTCCGCTGCCGAGCCCTGCCGGTACGCCAGCCTGGCGCCTGGCCGTCCACGGTGTTTCCGATGGCATCGAGGAGTGGGTTACGTCACAGCGCGGTATCGCGCAGACGCAGATCGCGTTCGAACGCGACAAACGCATCTGGGTGGTGGACAGCGATGGCGCGAACGCGCGTCCGGTCACGCCGGCGGGGTTGTCGGCCGCGTGGACGCCGTCGGGTCGTGCCCTTGTCTACAACGTTGTGGATGGACGGCGAGATCCGATTTTTGTGACCGAACTGGCCACCGGCGCGCAACGCACGCTGACGTCGCCGACGCCGGCGCAGGATGGATCGCCGGCGGTCGCGCCTGACGGACGCACGGTGGTGTTCTCGCGCGTCTCCGAGGCAGGCACCGATCTGTTCACCGTGCCGTTCACGGGCGGCGCCCCGACGCGCATCACCATCGGCCGCGGTCGTGTGAACTCGCAGCCGTCGTTCAGTCCGGATGGTCAGCGGATCGTGTTCTCGTCGGATCGTTCCGGGCATGCCGAAGTGTATATTTGCGATCTCGATGGCACGAACGTGGAAGCGCTCACCGATGGTGTATTCGGTGATCGCAACTATCGCTCGGGACCGGATTGGTCGCCCGATGGACGACTGGTCGCCTTTGAGTCGCTCAACGGCGGGACCTTTCAGATCATGACGGTGAATGTGCGTGACAAGTCGGCGCGCATCATCACGAACGATGGTCGCAACGGGGATCCCTCGTGGGCACCGGATTCCCGACATGTGGTCCTGACGTCGAACCGAAGTGGGACACGGCAGCTGTGGATCGTTGACGTCGAGTCGGGTCGTGCGCGGCAGCTGACGCGCGGGGCCAGTGCCCGACTGTCGGCGTGGTCTCCGCGGCTCGCTGCACCGTAACGCGCCGCAGGACACGCGACACGACACACGAATTTCTTTCTCATCACCCCGAGCTTTGGAGTCGTACAACATGAACGGTTCGTCTCGTCTGCTGCTGCTGGTGGTCGCGGTTCCGCTGGTGCTCGGCGCCTGCCGCAAGAAGCAGCCGCCCGCGGCACCGGCGCCTGAACCGCAGGCGCCGGCGATGCAGCCGGCCACGCCGCCCCGAACGCCCACCACCACGGCGACACCGGTGGACACGATGGATGCCATGCGCGCCGAAATCGCGTCGGCACGCGCACGACTGCTCGAGACGATCTACTTCGAGTACGAGACCGACGAACTGCGTGATGATGCGCGTAGTTCGCTCGACACCAAGCTGGCACTGCTCAACCTGAACCCGGCGCTGCGTATTCGCATCGCGGGGCACTGCGACGAACGCGGCAGCGATGAGTTCAACCTCGCGCTCGGCCGTCGCCGCTCCGTGGCGGCGAAGAAGTACCTGACCGATCGCGGCATCGACGAGTCGCGCATCGAAACGACCAGCTTCGGTCGCGAACGTCCCGCCTCGGAAGGCAGCAACGAGGATGCGTGGTCGAAGAATCGCCGTGACGAGTTCGAGATCCTCTCCGGCGGCGATCGCCTGCGCGCGAAGTGAGCATGACCCTCGCACTCGGACTGCGCATGCGCGGACTACTGCCGCTGGCGGTGCTGGTCGCCACTGGCGGCTGCTTCGCGACGCGCACCGACGTGCGGCTCGTGCAAAGTGACATCGCCGCATTGCGCACGGAACTCACGCGCTCCGATGCCGAGCAGCGTGCAACGCTGACCAAGGCGTTGGCGATGCTGCAGGTGGCCAGCGACTCGTTGTCGCGGGTCAGTGCGCGCACCGTGTCCATTCAGGGCGACGGACGCGGTGAGATGCGCTCCATCAAGGAGCAACTGTTGCAGATCCAGCAGCTGCTCGGTCAGAACTCGGCCACGATGGCGCGGCTGCAGCGAGAACTCGCCGAGCGCGTCAGTGCGCCGCCCGCGACGACCGTCCAGCCGATCGGTAGTCTGCCCCCGGGTGCTGCGGATAGTGCTGCAGCGGCGGCAGCGCGCGTGCCGGGTGCACTCGAACTGTACCAAAGTGCGCGCGATCAACTCAATCGTGGCAGCACCGCAACGGCGCGCATTCTGTATCAGGATTTCCTGACGACCTACCCGCAGCACGAGTATGCGCCGGCGGCGCAGTTCGGTTTGGCCACCACCTTCGAGCGGGAAAAGAATTCCGCGGCGGCGGAGACCGCGTACGCCGCCGTCGTCTCCAAGTACGAGAACGCGCCCGAAGCCCCGACGGCGTTGTACAAGCGCGCCATGCTTTTCCTGCAGCAACAGAACAACGCAAAGGCACTGGAGCTGTTCGATCAGGTGGTGAAGCGCTATCCGCGCAGCGACGAAGCCAGCTTCGCCGCCGATCAGATCAAGAAGCTGCGCTGATGCGCTGCTGTCGTCGCGCGAACTAGCTCGAACTCGATTCAGATGGCCAGTCAAACACACACGGAGATGCCGTTCCTCGATCACCTCGAGGAGCTGCGGTGGCGCTTGTTCAGGATTGCGATCGCGGTCGCGATCGGTGTGATTGGCGCATTCGCACTGCTCTATACCAAACAAATCGACATCATCGGGCTGATTGCGCGCCCGGTGCAGCCGTATCTGAATCGTCCGCTCATGGTCACGCACCCTGGTGCGCTGTTCGATATCGTGATGGACGCGTCGATCGCCCTGGGGTTGATTGTTGCATCGCCGGTGATCGTCTGGCAGATCTGGGGCTTCCTGTCGCCCGCCCTGTACGGGCACGAAAAGAAGATCGTTATTCCCGCGCTCGTCGGTGCGGCCCTGCTGTTTCTGGGTGGCATGGCACTCTCGTACTTCTTCGTGCTGCCGGTCACGCTCAAGTTCCTCATGGGCTTTCAGAGCGCGTCGGTCGAGTCAGTCCTGACGGTGTCCGAGTACTTTGGCTTCGCGCTCGCCATGTGCCTGGCGTTCGGCGCCGTATTCGAGTTACCGATCGTGATCATCATGCTGACGGCGCTCGGCATTGTTAAGCCGGCGTTTCTGTCGAAATTCCGTCGCCATGCGTTCGTCGGGTGCATCATCGGCGCCGCGATCATCACACCGGGTCAGGATCCGACCTCACTTTTTGCCCTGACGGTGCCGCTGTACGCGCTCTACGAAGTATCGATCACGTTCTCCCGGTTGATCTACAATCGCCGAGAGAAGCGAATCGCGGCGCAGGACGCATAGGATCGTGACCCGATACAGTCGCCTCGCTGCACGCTGCGGGCGGTCGTGGTTGATCGCGCTGTCGATGGTCACGCTCGCTGCGGCAACGATCAGCAAATCAGTGGCGGCGCAGGTCACCAAGCCAACCAGAACCGGTGTACCGGGGGGACCTCCGGGTGCGCGCGCCGACACTTCGGTGCGCACACTCAACAGCGAGAAGCGCATCTTCGATTGGGCGCAGCCCGATTCGGCCATGCAGGAACTGTTGCAGCGCAAAGGCTACCGTCAGGTGCAGTACCAGGGCGATGTCGTTCGCTTCGATGCGAGGACGAAGGAGCGCCACGTTCTCGGTGAGCCCGCTGCCGTCAAGCGCGACCAGACGATGCTCATCGGCGACACGATCTCGTACAGCGATTCGACCAAGCGCGTGGTGGCCACCGGCGACACGGTCACCCTGCGCGATCCGTCGCAACCCGACGCCGATGATTTCGTCGTGCGTGGCCGCATCGACTACGACACCGAGGCGAAGCAAGGCGTCACCGGCGCGTTCTCGACCTCGGTGACCTCCGGGCAGCGGTTGTTTCTGAGCGCCGAACGCAGCTCCATCTTCTCCGATTCGCTCGTCACGGGCAAGCACATCATCTTCGCGCAGAACGGATCGTTCACCTACTGCGATCACGTCGAGCCGCATTTCCACTTCACGACCAAGGATATGAAGTTCATCTCCGAGAACGTGATGGTCGCACGCCCGGGGGTGCTCTACATCGGCGAAGTGCCGGTCTTCTGGATTCCGTTCTTCTTTCAGGATGTGCGCCGCGGTCGTCGCAGCGGCCTGCTGACACCGAACTTTGGTGTCGCCGAGTTGCTGCGCAACAGTCCGTCGTATCGGCGAAGTGTAGCCAACATCGGTTATTTCTTTGCCATCAACGACTACATGAACGCGGAAGCATCGTTCGACTGGCGAAGCGGCGCGCGCGCGACGGATGGCGATCCCGGGTTTGTGCGCAGCAATGTCGAATACCGCTACAAGTGGCTCAACCGCTTCATCAGCGGCGAAACGGCGGTGTCGTATCTCTCGCAGAAAGATGGCATCACCAACACCTCGGTCACCTGGAATCACAACCAGGACTTCTCGAAGCAGACGCGGCTGACGGCGCGCCTGAACTGGGTGCAGAGCACGACGGTGCAGCGCCAGAGCATCATCAATCCCGTAGCGGCCAACGCGACCATCCGATCGCAGCTCAGCTATCAGACGAAGGTTGGACCCGCACAAATCAATGTGGGTGGTTCTCGCGTGCAGTATCCAGGCCGTTCGCAGGTCGATCAGGACTTCCCGTCGTTCAACCTTACCACGGGCTCACTCGGCAACGAACGCTTCACCTGGACGCCTTCGCTGCGCTTCTCGGTGTCGCAGAGCCAGAAGATCGACCAGGGGCTGCAGTTTCCGTTCGTGTACAATCCGAATGGCAGCGGTGGCGTGGACAGTTCGCGCTTCCGCGCCGATCGTCGGAACATGCAGTTCAACTTCGACACACCGGTCAAGATCGGCGACTTCCTCTGGCAGAACACGTTCACGGTGAACGAGCAGTATCGCGAGTATCCGGAGCAGCGCGAGATCATCGGTGTGCGCGATACCTCGCAACGCTCCATTCGCGTCTTTGCGCGCACCTTCGAGACGAACGCCGACTGGACCACATCATTCAACCTGCCGCGTTTCTTTCAGGGCTCGTGGAACGTGTCGCCGACCGTGTCCGTGCAGAACGTGGACGGCGCCTCCGGACTGTGGGTGCGAACGGAGCGCAGTGGAGGCAAGTGGGTGCAGCAGTCCAAGCGACTGAGTTACAGCGTCGGCGCGTCGCCGACGCTCTATGCACAGCTGCCGGGACTCGGCCCCATCGCCCGATTCCGGCACTCCATCTCGCCGCAACTCAGCGCCAGCTATTCGCCGCAGGCCACTGTCAGCGATGCGTACCTCTCGGCGCTGGGGCGTACACGTGTTGGCTATCTCGGCTCGCTCAAGCAGAATCGATTGTCGCTGGGCTTCGCGACCAATCTCGAAGCAAAGATCAGGGGGAGCGCGACCCGGCCGCCGGCCACGACTGACTCGAGCGCCAACAGCAGCGGCGTGGAGACCGGAAGTCTCGCCGAGGAAGGTGCGGTGGTGGATGCGGCGGGTGGCGAGGCTGGCGCACTGAAAAAGATCACTCTGCTGTCTCTCAACTTCTCGCCGCTTTCGTACGATTTCGTGCGCGCCGATTCGACGGGCAAGGGATTCACCGATCGCACGTTTACGCTCTCTGGTCGAACCGATCTGCTCCCCGGTCTCGACTTCCGCACGTCGTACGAACTCTTTCAGGGCGACCCGCTGTCCGATACGGCGACCTTCAAGCCGTACCGCACCGACATCGGCGTGACATTCACGCTCAACGGGAAATCAGGGATTGTCGCCATGCTCGGACGTTTGCTTGGTCGCCACGCGCCGCTGGAAGGTGTCTCCACCGATCCCAATCGCACGGTCAACGCGAACGAGGCGAACATCGCCAATCAATCGCGACAGCAGAACGCCGCGGGCGGCAGTATGCGCGGCATGCAGCCGAGTATTCCCACTGGCGCAGGGTGGAGCCTCAACCTGCAGTACAATGCGGCGAGACAGCGACCACCGCGCGGTGGGACGCAGATCCTCAACGATCCGGCGGCGTTGTGCGAACCCCAGCGACTGTTCGGATTGTCCGCGTACGATCAGTGCATCTTCCAGGCGCAGAACGCACCGTCCACCGGGCTGACGTCGGGGCAGAGCGCGATAGGTGCGCCGGTGTTCATCTCGCCGGCCACGCAGAACGTCACCTCGGCGTTCACCTTCAACATCACGCAAAACTGGGCCGCACAATGGTCCACGCAGTACGATGTCGAGCGTAATCGCTTTGCCAGTCAGCAGGTGGGGCTACAGCGGCAGTTGCACGATTGGAATGCGGTGTTTGCCTTCACGCAGGCGCCCAACGGCAACTTCTCGTTCAACTTCTTCATCGCGCTCAAGGCGCAGCCCGAG
>CAYWCJ010000281.1:0-5816 GCA_964456595.1 uncultured Gemmatimonas sp.
GGCCTCGATCCGATTACCGCGTTACGGTACGAGTAGCGTCTCGTCCGATGCTGGAAGACCTCACGACCCGGTGAGGCAAGGCGAAGCGGCCCCGTTGATGCAGTTGCATCGACGGGGCCGCGTGCCGTTCGGGACTTTGTCCCGCGATCGAACACCCTGCTACATTTCGCTCTCAGCACCAATCCATGGCAACCGATTCCGATCCGATGGAGTCAGCGGTCTCCGCCGACTCCACACCCGATAGCAGCACCGGCGGCTCGTCCGCCACGCCGCCACCCTCGCCTGACGTGCTTCGTCATCCGACGGGACCGTCGGTTCCGCCAATGGGTGGAATCGATGCGGGCACGGCCACCCCCGGTGTCGAGCTGCACGCCACGACCGGGATGTTTCCCAAGCTCGCTGCGGCGCGCGCGCAGCATCACCGTGACGAGCATCCCACGGGGAAAAGACTCGCCGTTCTGACGCTGACAGCGCTTGGTGTCGTGTACGGCGACATCGGCACGAGTCCGCTGTACGCCGTCAAAGAGTGCTTCGGCAAGTTGTACGGCCTGCAGCCCACGCGCGACAACGTGTTCGGCGTGCTTTCGCTCATCGTCTGGGCGCTCACGCTCGTCATCAGCGTCAAGTACATCAGTTTCATCCTGCGCGCGGACAACCGCGGCGAAGGCGGTACCTTCGCGCTGCTCGCGTTGATCTTTCCCAAGCAGCAGTCGGCCACGTCCAAGACGCGCGGGAGACTCATCGTCGCACTCGCACTGTTCGGCACCGCGCTGCTGTACGGCGACGGCATCATCACGCCGGCCATGTCGGTGCTTGGTGCGATGGAAGGTCTGGAGATCGCACTCCCGAATGTGGCCCAGTACATCGTGCCTATCACACTGACCATTCTCGCGACGCTGTTCACCACGCAGTATCTCGGCACCGACAAAGTCGGCAAAGCCTTCGGGCCCGTGATGCTGGTCTGGTTCTTCACCATCGGCGGACTGGGGCTGATGGAGGTGACGACGTCACCGTGGATTCTTGGCGCGGTGAACCCCATACATGCCGTGCGCTTTGTCGCGGCGAACCACACGCTCGCGTTCGTGGTGCTTGGCTCCGTCGTGCTCGTCATCACCGGCGGCGAAGCGCTCTACGCGGACATGGGCCATTTCGGCGTGCGACCCATTCGTCTCGCCTGGCTCATCCTCGTCTTTCCGGCGTTGCTGCTCAACTACTTCGGGCAGGGTGCGCTGCTCGTGCGCGATCCGGCGGCGGCAACCAATCCGTTCTTTCTGCTGGCGCCCAGGGCGCTGCTCATACCGCTGCTGATCATCGCCACGGCGGCGGCCGTTGTCGCGTCGCAGGCGATGATCACCGGTGCGTTCTCCGTCACGCGGTCTGGCATTCAGCTCGGCTACATCCCGCGCATGGAGATCCGTCACACCTCGAAGACCGAGCAGGGGCAGATCTACATTCCCGAGGTGAACTGGTTCATCGCCGTGGGTTGTCTGCTCATTGTCGTGGCCTTCAAGAACACGTCGGCGTTAGGCGCGGCGTACGGCATCGCCGTGACCGGCACGATGCTCATCACGACCATCCTGTTCTACTTCGTTGCGCGTCTGCGTTTCCGCTGGGAAGCGTGGCAGGCCCTGTTGCTGACGGCGTTGCTGCTGGTAGTGGACATCTCCTTCTTCAGCGCCAACATCATCAAGCTGCCGCACGGTGGCTGGGTGCCGATGGTCCTCGGCGTGATCCTGTTCATGCTGATGCTGACCTGGAAGCGCGGTCGCCTGCTGTTGAGCGAACGGCTGAAGGAAGGGTCGATGCCGCTCACGCTCTTTCTGGATGGCGTCGAAAAATCGTCGGTGCATCGCGTGGCCGGCACCGCGGTGTTCATGACCGGCAACGATGACGGCGTGCCGCCCGTGTTGTTGCATCACCTCAAGCACAACAAGGTGCTGCACGAGCGCGTGCTGCTGGTGTCCATCAAGACGTCGGACGCGCCCGAAACGAGCCCGGGCGAACGTGTGCGTGTCACGCCACTCGGCCAGGGCTTCTGGCGCATCGTGGCAACGTACGGCTTCATGCAGTCGCCAAACGTTCCGCAGGTGCTCGAAGTGGCGGACCAGATGGGCATTCGCTGCAAGCCGATGGAAACGAGCTACTTCCTTGGACGCGAACGCTTGATTCCGACGAAGGGCCGCCCCGACGATCCGTTCAAGATTTCACGCTGGCGCAAGATCATCTTCTCGATCATGGCGCGTAACGCACGTTCGGCGACGGAGTTCTTCGGTATTCCGCCCAATCGTGTGGTCGAGCTGGGCACGCAGATCGAGTTCTGAGCAGGCGCAACGACGGTTGGACTCAGTCGCCCATCGCCGGCACGGCATCGATCCCCTGCTGCACGTTCGCACGCTTGGCGCGCTGCTGCGTGCGACGTGTCTTCACGCCATCGAGATACGTATACACAACGGGCGTGACGTAGAGCGTGATGAGCTGCGAGAACGCCAGCCCGCCCACCACGGCGAGACCGAGCGGTTGCCGCGACTCGGCGCCCGCGCCGTAGCCGATCGCGATCGGCAACGTGCCCATCAACGCTGCCATCGTCGTCATCGTGATCGGACGGAAGCGCACGCGCGCCGCCTCCATGATCGCGTCGGACGGTGACATGTTGTGGTCGCGCTCCGCTTCGATGGCGAAGTCGATCATCATGATCGCGTTCTTCTTCACGAGGCCGATGAGCATGATGATGCCCACGTATGCGTACACGCTCAGGTCCTTACCGAAGATCAGCAGCGTGATGAGCGCGCCGACAGCGGCGAACGGCAGGCCTGAGAGAATCGTGATCGGGTGCACGAAGCTCTCGTAGAGGATGCCGAGCACCATGTAGATGACGAAGATGGCGACGAAGAGCAGCGCCAGCAGTCCACTCTGCGCCTGTGCGAACGCCTGCGTATCGCCCGACAGTGCGGTGCTCACGTCCGACGGCAGCACGGCGCGCGCTTCACGCTGCACGGCGTCGACGGCGGTGCCGAGCGCCACGGTCGGTCGCGTGTTGAACGAGATCGACACGGACGGCAGCTGTCCGTTGTGCTGGATCGACTGCGGGCCGACGCCTTTGGTGAACTTGGCCACCGAGCCGAGCTCGATGAGGTTGCCGGTATTGGAGCGAATGAAGAGTTGGCTCAGCGCGGCGGGATCGGTCTGGTATTCCGGCTTGAGCTCGAGCACGACCCAGTACTGGTTGGTTTGCGTGTAGATCGTGGAGACCTGACGCGAACCGTACGCGTTGTAGAGCGCCTGTTCGATCTGCGCTGCACTCACGCCAAGTGCGGACGCGCGCTCACGATCGATTTCGATACCGACCTGCGGATTGCCCACCTGCAAGTCGCTGGAAATGTTCTCGAGCTCCGGCAGTTCGCGCATGCGTGCTTCAAGCTGACGCGCCGAGTTGTAGAGCAGGGCGATGTCCGGCGCTTGCAGCGAAATCTGATAGGCGCTGTTGCCGCGACGGCCACCGATGTTGATGGGCGGTTGATTGCGGAAGAACACCTGCACACCGGGCACCTTCGATGTCGCGCGCGTGAGTTGGCGCATGACCTCGTCCACGTGCGGACGCTCGCTCCGATCGACGAGCGTCATCTGCAGTCGCCCGCTGTTGCTGCCGCCACCGCCCGGTCCTCCGCCGACGGATCCGAGTACGAACTTCACATTCGGATCCTTCTGCACGATCAGTGCGACCTCGCGAATCTTGGCTGCGAGCGCATCAAAGCCCACGCCTTCGGGCGCTTCGATCGAACCCGAGAGGCGGCCGGTGTCTTCCGACGGCAGGAAGCCCTTCGGGATGTACATGAAGAGGCCGACCGTCAGCGCGAGCATGACCGCACTGAACGCCAGCGTGAGTCCGCGATGGTTCATCACCCAGCGAAGCGAGCGAATGTAGCCGCCTTCCGTCCGCTGATACAGCCGCTCCACCGAGCGCCACCTGCCATTCACGTCGGTGTGCGCGTCTTCGGCACGCAGGAAGCGCGCGCAGAGCATCGGCGTGAGCGTGAGCGAGACGAAGCCCGACACGAGGATCGCCACGCCGATCGTCACCGCGAACTCGCGGAAGAGACGGCCGACCAGTCCGGGCATGAAGAGCAGCGGGATGAACACCGCCACCAGCGACAGCGTCATGGAGAGAATCGTGAAGCTGATTTCCTTCGAGCCATCGAGCGCCGCCTGCATCGGCGTCTTTCCCTTCTCGATGTGGCGCACGATGTTCTCGAGCATCACGATCGCATCGTCAACCACGAAACCGACGGCGAGGGTGAGCGCCATCAGCGACAGGTTATCAAGACTGTAGTCGAGCATCCACATGATCGAGCACGTGCCGATCAGTGAAAACGGCAGCGCGAGCGACGGGATGATCGTCGCGCGCACGTTCCGCAGGAACAGGAAGATCACCATGATGACGAGGAACAGCGTCAGCAGCAGGGTGAACTTCACGTCGTCCACGGAATGCTTGATGGAGACGGCGCGGTCGAAGATTGTCTCCACCTGCACACTGGGCGGCAGCTGCGGCGCGAGTTCGTCCATGATCTTCTGTACGCCTTCCGACACCTCCACGGTGTTCACGCCCGGCTGGCGGATGATGGCCAGCGCGATGTTCGAACGACCATTGAGTTCGCTCATGCCGCGCGTGTTCTGCAATCCGTCGATGACGTTGCCCAGATCACCCAGGCGAACCGGCGCACCATTGCGATACGCCACCACCAGCGCACGGAATTCCGTGGCGTTCCTGAGCTGACCCGACGCCTGCAACGTGAAGGACTGGTTGGGTCCCATCAGGATGCCGGCCGGCGTGTTCGAGTTGCCCTGAGTGATCGCCGCCTGCACCTCGTCGATGCCGATGCCGCGTGCCTTCATCGCGTTCGGGTCGAGCTGCACGCGCACCGCATACTTGGCCGAACCGTACACCTGCACCTGCGCCACACCGGTCACAGTGGAAATCCGCTGCGCGATGAACGTTTCGGCGTACTCATTCAACTCGACGCGGGACAGCTGGTCGGAACTGAGGCTGTACATCATGATCGGCGAATCGGCACCGTTCGCCTTGTTGTACGACGGCGGATTGATCCCCTGCGGCAACTGGCGCAGCGTCTTCGAGATGGCTGATTGCACGTCGGCCGCCGCCTTGTCGATGTCACGATCGAGATTGAACGTCAGCGTGACGTTGGTGCTCCCCTGTGAGCTCGACGACGTGATGTTGTCGATGCCCGACACCGTGGTGAACGCCTGCTCCAGCGGCGTCGCCACGGAGGTCGCCATCACCTCCGGACTCGCGCCCGGCAGGCTGGCCGACACCGTGATCGTCGGGTAGTCGATGGTGGGCAGGTCGCTCACCGGCAGCTCGCGATACGCGAGCACACCGAAGACGAGAATGCCGACCATGACCAACGTCGTCATGACCGGCCGCTTGATCCAGATCGCGCTCAGATTCATTGCTCGTCGCCTCGTTACTGGCGCGCTGGTGACGCGCCGTTCCCCGATTCACGTCCCGTGGAATCGCCCTTCGGCGCTCCAGTGGCTCCGTTCGCTCCGCGTCCCGAACGACCGCCGCTGCCTGCCGGAGCGGCCGTGGCGGCACCGCGGATTTCCACCTTGGCACCATCGTTCAGGCGCGTCTGTCCGTCCACGATGAGCTGCTCACCGCCGACCAGGCCGGAGTCGATCTTGCTCAGCTGGCCGACCTGCCGACCGACCTTTACGGCGATGCGCTTGGCCTTGGACCCTTCGCCAATCACGTACACGTACGACCCCGACGCCGTGGTCACGACCGCGACCGATGGCAC
>CAYWCJ010000281.1:5826-6357 GCA_964456595.1 uncultured Gemmatimonas sp.
GCCACGAACTGGCCGGGCCAGAGATCCCGGCCCTCATTGGCCACGCGTGCCTTGAGCAGCACCGAGCCCGTCGCGCGATCCACCAGGTTGTCGATGAACGTCAACGTGCCGGTCACCGTTCTGCTCGTATCGCCACCACTCGGCGTCACCATCACCGGCAGCGGGCGATCGAGTCCGGCGCGCTTGCGCATTTCCTCGAAGTCGCGCTCCTGCACGCTGAAACGCACCAGCACCGGCCGCAGTTCGTTGATGGTGACCAGCGCCGGATCCGAATTGGCGCGAACGAGATTGCCGGCCTTGATGGCCAATTGACCGGTGCGACCGGAAATCGGCGCACGAACGGTCGTGTTCTCGAGCGCGATACGCGCGGCTTCCAGCGACGCCGTCCCAGCGGCAACGGTTGCCGCGAGCGCCGAGGCTTCCGCGAAGGTCTGGTCGAGCTGCTGTCGGGTGACGTAGCCGTCCTTGGCCAGCGCGGCAAATCGCGTCGAGTCGCCGCGCTGGCCAAGGACGGCTACGTCACCCGACAGC
>CAYWCJ010000282.1:0-6321 GCA_964456595.1 uncultured Gemmatimonas sp.
TTTCGGACGCGCCGGCCGTTCGTCTGGCAAGAGTGCTGCTGGCCGGTGCGTCCGAAACGCCTCGCACCGCCAGCGCTTCGGTGAACGACTTCCAGCGCGTCAGCCAGGTGGCGCCTGCAGCAGCGTCGCGACGCGACTCCTGGTCCGTCAAGGTCGTCAGCTCGTGTGCCACATCGGAGGCCGTGCGATCGTCGAGCGCGTCGCGTTCGGCGACAATCAGCGCCAACGCGCGACGCGCAAACGTCAGCTCACGGCGCGCCACTTCTGCATCGCCGGCAAGAGTCGTCAGCCATTGCACATCCGACGGCTCGGCCGCCGTCAGCAGCGACTGCAGGTACAAGGCCGCCAGACGCCGCCGTTCGCGCGTCGCGCGCCACTCGCCGAGCATCCCCATGACGTCGGTCAGCCCTGCAGGATGGGCAGCGCACCGGCGCGCAGTACCGGCTCGCTCTCCAACGGCGGCAGCCCCACACGCGCCCGTACTTCACTTTCGCCATCGAGCAGGTCACTCAGTCGCACACTCTCGAGCACTTCGTCGATGCGACGCTGCAGCATCTGCCAGACGGGCCGAATGCTGCAGCTCTCCGAGTCGCCGCACCGCGTGGAATCCACGGGATGCGTGACGCAGTGCAAATCGAACGTGGTGAGTTCTGACGCCTGAATGACATCACGCACCGAGATCGCATCGGCGCTGCGGGCAAGCGCGTAGCCTCCACGGGCACCGCGCGTGCTCTTCACGATGCCCGCGCGACGCATACGCAACAGAATCTGTTCGACGTAGTCGCCGGGCAATTTCTCGCGCGCCGCAATGTCGCGGCCCGTCACGGGTCCATCCTCGACTCGACGCGCCAGGTGCAGCGCGCAAATCAAGCCATACTCGGCCCACGTCGTGATACGCATGGAATGAGTCTACGAGAACTCAAGGTTCGGGACAAGCAGTGTCGCCATTCCGGCTCAGCCCCCGGCAACCGCCGCGTGCTTTCCGGATGGTACCCCGATCTCCGTCATCTTCCGCAAATCCAGCACGCCATCGATCTCGTCGGCAGGAATGACACCATCACGCTTCACCAACTCTCGGATGAGAACGCCTTCCTTCACCGAACGCTTGGAGATTTCCGCCGCCGCGCTGTACCCGATTTGTGGCATCAGCGCGGTCGCCAGTGCCGCCGACCGCTCGACCCAGTATTCGCACATCGCCGCGTTGGCCTGAATACCACGCACACACTTCTCCGTGAGCACCGTAATGGAGCTCGTGAGGATCTGCATGGAGAGCAGAATGTTGTGCGCAATCACGGGCATCATCACGTTCAACTCGAGCTGTCCGTGTTCCGAGGAAATAGCAACCGTGGTGTCGCAGCCGACGACCTGGAAGCACACCTGATTGACCATCTCAGGGATCGACGGATTGATTTTGCCCGGCATGATCGACGATCCGGGCTGCACCGCGGGGAGGGTGATCTCATCGAGTCCGGTGCGCGGACCTGAGACCATGAGACGCAGGTCGCTGACGATCTTCGACAGGTCGAGTGCGAGCCCGCGCAACGATGCAGAAAACGCCGCGGCATCGCCCATGCTCTGCATGAGCTGAATGCGATCCTCGCCCACACGCAGCGTCGCGATCCCCGACGTCGCCTTGAGATGCGTGTTCATGAGCGAGGGATACTGCGGCTCGACGGTGACGCCCGTGCCGACGGCCGACCCACCGATGCCCAGATCATTGAGATAGTCCGCCGCTTCGAGCATCCGACGACGACAACGATCGAGCGAACCGGCGTACGCCGTGAACTCCTGCCCGAGTCGAATGGGCATGGCGTCCTGCAAGTGCGTGCGTCCCGCCTTCACGATGCCGTCAAACGCGACACCCTTCGCGAGAAACGCATCGCGCAACGACTCCACCGCCGCCACCAACGACGGCAGCTGACGCAGTGCCGCGAGTCGGATGTTGGTTGGGATCGTGTCGTTGGTGCTCTGGGCCATGTTCACGTGATCATTCGGATGCACGGGCGCATACGTGCCGCGCGCGCTGCCGAGCAACTCGTTGGCTCGATTGGCCAACACTTCGTTCACGTTCATGTTGTGCGACGTGCCCGCGCCGGCCTGATACGGATCGACGATGAACTGATCGCGATGCTGACCGCCGAGGATTTCATCGGCGGCCGCAACGATGGCATCGGCACGCTCCGCATCGAGTCGCCCCGTCTGTTTGTGCGTCAGCGCCGCCGCCTTCTTGATCCACACCTGCGCGATCACGAACGGCTCCAACGGACGCAGACCGCTGATGGGGAAGTTCTGCGACGCGCGCACGGTTTGCACGCCGTAGAGCGCGTCCGCGGGAACGGCGAGTTCGCCGAGGGGGTCCTTCTCGATGCGGGTGGCCATGACGGTCACGAAGTGGCAGAGAGTGGTGGTGAAAGGCCTACGGGAACCTGACCGTGCTGTCGACGGCGCTGGCGATATGCAGAATCGTCTTGGCGTCGAGCAGTGCCTCGCGCGTGCGCCAACGGGTCAATCGCAACGAGCGAGTGCTGTTGGGCGCGGCCAGAAACGGCCCGAGTGCGCTCGCTGGTATTTCAAATCGAC
Organism: uncultured Gemmatimonas sp.; assembly: GCA_964456595.1. Lineage (GTDB taxonomy): Bacteria > Gemmatimonadota > Gemmatimonadetes > Gemmatimonadales > Gemmatimonadaceae > Gemmatimonas. The sequence goes on from CAYWCJ010000282.1 coordinate 2,581, forward strand.
CGTCGTCCTTCAGTGTGCAGTAGATCTGCTCGTTGCCATAGCTGCTGTTGCTGGGGTTGGCGTAGCGGAGCGAGAGGATCACTGCTGCTGTGGAGTCGCCGCCCGCATTCCATGTGACGGGCAGGACGACACCGGCGGCTGGTACGGTGACTGCACCGGGCACGATCGGCTCAGCCAACCTGACGCTGATGGTCGACGCCGGATACGCATCAGCCGCACCTGGTATTGTTGCCACCGCGAGATCGCCCGCGTTGTAGCTGAACGGCGCTTCCATCAGGTTGGCGTAGCGGAAGAGCCCTTCTTCGTACGGCAGCGTGAGGTTGGTCCCGCCGACCGACAGACTGACGTTGGTGCCCGCCTTCTTGAGTCCCTTGGTGAGCGTGGTGGTCGTGTCCACCGCCGCGAACGCGCATTGGTCACCCTGCTGCAGCGCGCTGTTCGGCACCGCCGCGGAAAAGGCATCGAAGAAGATCACGGTCGCATTGGCGGTGGCGCGCGTGGCCGATGCGCCACGTGCGACGATGCTGACGGCACCGTAGCGATTGAGCGTCGGATCGGCCGCAGTGAGTTTCGTGCATGCCGTCGCCGCACTGAAAAGGAGGAGAAGCGAGGTCAGCGTGAGCTGCCGCGAATCGATCTGACGAGCCATCATGATCTGTCGGTGAATTGGGGAGCGAGGAACGGATTCGTGGCGATCTCCTGCCCGATGTCGGTATAACCCCCGTGTCCCGTCAACACCCGAGTCTCGGGCGGGAGCGAGGTCAAACGCAACAACGAGCGACGCATCGCCGAGGGATCGCACAGCGGCAGATCAGTGCGCCCAATCGACCCCTCGAAGAGCACATCTCCGGAGATGCAGAGTCCGGCGCCGAGGAACGCCACGTGACCCGGCGCATGGCCCGGCAGATGCCACACATCAAACGCGAGCGCACCGACGCGCACGGTGTCTCCCTCCGCGAGGGCATGCGTCGGCGGAGGTGGCGTCTCGATGCGCAGGCCGAAGCGCAGCGCAGACGCTGCGGCATTGTCGTAGAGCACGCGGTCCGCCGGATGCAGATAGACCGGCACCGGCTGATGTCGCAGGATCTCGGCGAGCGCGCCGATATGATCGAAGTGCGCGTGGGTGAGCCATACCGCCTGCAACATGCAGCCCGACTCGCGCACGGCATGCAGCAGCCGTTCCGCCTCGTCGCCCGGATCGACCAGCACCGCCAGCTTAGCCAGATCATCGGCGATGAGCCAGCAGTTTTCGGCGAGCGGGCCGACGGTGAGTTGCTCGACGATCACTCGAAGCTCGATTCCGGTGTGGCCGGCACCGGACCTTCCGCAGTTTCCAGCACTGGCGATTCGCCAATGCCGTGGTGCGCGAGCCAGCGTTCCGCCTCGAGTGCCGCCATGCACCCCGTACCCGCCGACGTGATGGCCTGCCGATAGTAATCATCGATGACATCGCCGGCGGCATAAACGCCTGGGACGCTCGTTTCGGTCCGCCACGGTGTCACCTTCACATAGCCGTGCTCGGTGAGGTCGAGCTGCCCTTGAAGAAACTTCGTATTGGGCTTGTGTCCGATCGCCACGAACAGGCCACCCACGTCGAGCGTGCTTTCCTTGCCGGTGCGCGAGTCGCTGAGCGTCAGACCGCGGATCTCGTGCTCGCCAAGCACGTCCACGACTTCCGTATTCCAGAGCACACGGATCTTGGGATGCGCAAGGACACGATTGGCCATCACCTTGGACGCGCGGAACGAGTCGCGGCGATGGATGATCACCACCTCCGAACCGAACTTGGTCAGGTACATCGCTTCTTCCATCGCCGTGTCACCACCGCCCACGACGGCAAGCACTTTGTGCCGGAAGAACGGAATCGCTCCATCGCAGACGGCGCAGGCGGAAACACCGCCGCCCGACTTGGCGAGCCGCAGTTCATTGAGCAGTCCAAGCCACGTCGCCGCCGCACCCGTCGCCACAATGACGGCGTGCGCAGCAATCGGTTCGCTGTAGTTGGGTGTGATGATGAACGGCTTTGTTGACAGGCTGACGTTCTTCACCAGTTCGCCCACCACGCGCGCGCCGTGGTGTACCGCTTGCGCCTTCATCCGATCCATCAGCTCGGGGCCGCTGATTGCTTCGGCGAACCCTGGAAAGTTCTCGATGTCCGTGGTGAGCATCAGCTGTCCGCCCGGCAATTCGGTGCCCACCGGTTCGCCCTCGAACACGAGCGGATTCAGGTTGGCGCGCGAGGCATAAATGGCAGCGGTCCAGGCAGCGGGACCGCTGCCGATGATGACAACGTTTTCTGGGCGTTCTGCAAGCATTGGGCGAAGTGGCTGAGAAATGGGCTGACAGAATCAGCCGCAGGCTTACGCGAACATCACCACCGACACCTCATGAAACGGCCAGCACGCCAAGCGCACCGTGACAGTGCGAGACGGTACCGACCAGTACGGATACCGAGCCTTGCGAGCCCCACTCCGCGATGTGCGCATCGGCCTGCGCAATGGCGGCCGCATCCACCATGCCGACCCCATAGGTGCGATGTACGCAGTGAAAGATAACCGGGCCTCGCAACTCGGGTGCCGTGCGGGCGATCGTCTCCTCGCACGGAACGCGATTGGTCAGTGTCACATACGACTCGAGCGCGGGCGGCATGCTCCAGTCGCGCTCGCCGCGCGTGGCGGGGCATCGAACCGGCTCGATGCAATTCACGGGACAGATCCATGTGGCGAAGCTCACATAGTGTCGACCATCGGGCGCCGCTCGCTCCCATGGCATGCCGGTGGATTGAGACAACGGTGTCACCTGCACCGTGCGATCCGGCCATCGCGCGCGTGCTCGATCGATGAGCCAATCGAGACAGAGATGCGGCATCAGCGGCGATGGCACGAGCGCATCGTTCCTGAGCGCATCGTGCCCCGCGTCCAACCAGGACGCGAGATAGTGCTGCCAGCTGTCGCGGACAAGCCGGACGGGGAGTCCGTCGTACTCCCCCGCGGGCAGGAGCGAGGCCACGCGACAGATCGGATTGCGATCGACCACCACCACGTCCTCTGCAATCAGCGCACCGTTTCGTGCGGCGCGCGCGAGCTGCTGCGTGTACCACGAGCCATAGCAACCGCCACCGATGACCACGATGCGGCGAAAGCGCAGTGGCTCGCGCGTGGTCATCACGTCAACGCCAGAGATGCCGACCGCCGTCCACCTGCAACACGGTGCCGGTGACGTAGGTGGCGTTCACGAGATAGTGAATCGCCTGCACCACATCAGCGGGTGAACCGCTGCGCCCCATGGGCACGTCGCGCAGGAAGCGTTCGAGCGCGTCGGCCGAGAGGTCGTCGGGCGCCATGACGAGTCCGGGCGCGACGGCATTCACACGAATGCGTGGCGCCACCGCCGAGGCCACCGCACGCACCAATTGCGTGAGCGCCGCCTTCGTGACCTGGTGCGGAATGAGACGCGGGAAGATTGTTTCGAACGCAAGATGGTCCGACATCTGCACGATCACGCCCCCCTTACGCATGACGCGCGCCGCCGCCTGCATGAGAAAGAACGGTGCACGCAGGTTGATGTTCGACGCGGTATCCCAGGTCTCGGGCGTCACCTCGTCGAACGCCTGCCACTCCATCACCGATGCCGAGCTGACAACAACATCAAGCGCGCCGAACGTACGCATCGCTTCGTTCACGACCAAGGCCGGCGCGTGTACATCGGCCAGATCGGCTTGCACAGTGTGCACCAATGCAC
>CAYWCJ010000283.1:0-2947 GCA_964456595.1 uncultured Gemmatimonas sp.
CACACGCTCGATCTTGGTGTGCAGCGATCGAATCGCACGCTGATCGCGCCGAAGAAAGTGGACGGAGACAGCGCCCACGATGCGGTGACGGAGGTCTTTGCGCGCGACTCGTGGTCGATGGGCCCGCTGCACTTCACGGCTGGTGCGCGACACAGCGCGAGTTCGTTGTGGGGAAGCACGACGAATCCATCCATTGGAACGTCGTGGCAACTCTCGCCGGCGTGGCGAGTACGCAGCAATGTCGCGCGAGGCTTTCGCGCGCCGGGCTTCAAGGAGATCCGGTACACCTTTTTCAATCCGGCCGGCGGCTACACGCTGGTGGGGAACGCCGAGTTGCGCCCCGAGTCGTCCGTGAGCGGAACGTTTGGTGCGACGTGGGCGCCGTCCGCATCGTTCTCGATTGACGCGGAAGGGTATCGCAACGACGTCGACGATCTGATCGACTGGCGTTTTCAGGGGAATAACCCGTCGGGCTACCAGATCTACAAGAACGTGAACGTGGCACGCGCCCGAACGCAGGGTATCGAGACCAATGTGCGCATGGTGCGTGGCGGCACCGAGCTGTCCCTGGGCTATGACTTCCTTCGCGCTCGCGACCTGGGCAGTGGACTGCCACTCAGTCGTCGCGCCTCGCATACAGCGCGGATGCGAATGGCGCGCGAGTGGGCAGTTCGTCACGGGCTCACCAGTGACGTGTCGATGCGATACACCGGAAGCGCGCCACTGGTTGGCATTCCAAGCGGCGCACCGATTACGGGCCCGTTCTCCACGGAGTCGGGGATCATTGGCACGCAAGGGGCGTTTCTGGCGGTCGATGGACAGTTGCGACTCGCGCTGCTCAGCGGCGCCGAGTTGTCGTTCGGCGTGAACAACCTGCTCAATCAGCAGCCGGCGCTCTGGACGCCGGCGTTTGCGCGTCAGCTGTTTGCGGGAGTACGATTACGCTGGGTGGACACGCCGTAGCCAAGCTCACCGCGCCACGACGCGCGTAGCCTCCGACGCGACGCCCGGCGTGACGACCGTGTGCGGGGAGGCGAGATGGGCGGACGTGCAGAACGGCCTGGCGGCGCGCGTAATGGTGACACCGAACGGGTGCAGCGATCGATCACTGCTGCCACGGACCGCGTACAGCCTCGCCAGATACTCTGGCGCTGTGCGGTTGTCTGCGCGTGCGCATTCTCGCTGTTGGTGACTGCGCAGGCCAGTGCGCAAGCCAGTGCGCAGGCCAGTGCACGTGTACTGCGCGGCACGATCGTCCTGCCCGACAGCGCAACACCTGCGGCCGGCGTCATCGTGCTGGCTACGTCGAGCGATGGTACCACGCTGGGCCGCGCGCTGAGCGATGCACAGGGGCGCTTCACGCTGTCCGTGCGGCCGTCGACGCGCGTGACGTTGCGCGCGCTTCGAATCGGGGCGCCGCCAACGGTGGTGGACAACGTACCGCTCGATGCGAGCGTCGACGCGAGCGGTTGGAGAGCACTTCGAATCGTGCTGCGCGGCAGCGTGACGCGGCTGCCGCACGTGATGGCGCGAGGCGAGGACGTCTGTCGCGTGCGCGCGGATGACGGCGTGCTTGTCGCGCGCGTGTGGGAGGAAGCGCGAAAGGCGATGATGGCGTCGCAGCTGACCGCGGAGTCGGATCCGCTGGTGGCCGAGTGGATTGAATACTCGCGTTCACTCGATGCATCGGGGCGGTTTGTGCGCACGCAGCAGATGCGCACCGTCTCCAATCCCACGGTGCATGCGTTCCGCAGTCTCGGCGCAGACGAGCTGGCGGCGCGCGGCTACGTGGAGCGCGAGGGTGATGCGACGAAGTTCCACGCGCCGGATCTCGATGTGCTGCTCTCGGACTCGTTCGCCGCGCGACATTGCTTTCATGTGGAGCCGCCGAATACCGAGCGGCCGCAACAGATCGGTGTAGGCTTTCGACCGGCGGGTGATGATCGGTCGCGGCAGGACATCGAGGGGACGTTCTGGGTGGACGAGGGCAGCAGTGAACTCCGCGCACTCGAGTTCCGCTACACCAATCTTCCCGAGGCCGTCATTCGTGCCGACGCCGGCGGTCAGGTCGAGTTCCGCCGTCTGGGTTCGGGCGGCTGGTTGGTGAGTCGCTGGCAAATCCGTATGCCGCAGCTGCGTGCCCGAAGTCTCGCGCGGTCGCAACCCGCTGCCCCGTACGCCGTCGCGATGACAGCGGCCGAGGCACCGCTGAGCGCAGTGCATGTGACCGGTGCCGAGGTCACACGCGTACGGCGTGGTGATTCCGCGCTCTACCACGGCGCGAGCGCACAACTGGCCGTGAAGCTGATCAGCCGAGATAGCACGATCTCGTTCGCGCGCACGAGCGTGGAAGTCGATGGAACCGATCTCACTGGAATCGCCGACGACAGTGGGGTTGTGCGTATCGCACCGATGATCGACGGGCGCTACCGACTGCGTGTGCGATCGCCGATGATGGACTCCTTGGGCGCGGCACCGGTCGAGCGCGAGGTGACCGTGTCGTCGGAATCGCCGCGCGTTGAGTCGGTTGCCATGCCTTCGCTATCGGAGCTGTTGCGCGACGCGTGCGGTGGCGACGTGGCCTGGCGAGACGAGGCGCTGGTTCACGGGCGCGTGTTCAATGCCGACGGTCGGCCGGTGGGCGGTGCACAACTCGCGCTCACCTGGCCACGCCGCATGACGGTGGTGGCCGACCGATTGATATGGAACGAGGAGTCGGTGAGCGTACGCGCCGATGGCACCGGACAGTGGCGACACTGCGGCGTGCCGAAGGAGATTGCCGTGCACGTGCGCGTCGTGTCCGGCAACGAACGTGGCGAAGCGATCGCGCGCATCACGTCGCAGCAGATACACGGCACGATCGACGTGACGACGCGTCGCGCGCTGTCGACGGCGGCGGGCCGGGAAGCGAGCACGGGCACGGAGTCGGACGGGAGTGCGCTGCTCG
>CAYWCJ010000283.1:3047-6314 GCA_964456595.1 uncultured Gemmatimonas sp.
CGCTCGTCCCTGGTGTCGTGCCGGGGCGGCTGCGCGTTCGGGCGCGCTCGGTGGGGTTCGCTGCCGGTGAGTTGCGCGTGAGCGTGGAACCGGGGCGCAACTCGATTCCCATCGTACTCGATCGCGTGCGGAAACCGATGCTCGACACCGTGCGCGTGGTGGCTGGTGCGCGGGTGCTCGCGCGTCACGAGGAATTCGAGTCCCGGCGGCGACGCGGAGACGCGACGGCGATCATCACTCGCGCCGATGTCGAGCGTCGCAATCCGGTGAGCACCTGGCAGATGCTGACGCGCGTGCCGTCGGTGTTCGTCGTGGACAGCGGCGATGCGGTCCTCGCCAGGTCGTCACGTAACGTGGACGTGAGCTGCTGGTTTCGCGTCGCTGTGAACGGCGTCCTCACGCACGAGCCGCGCGCGAATCTCAAGGAGCTGCCGACTCCCGATCAGGTGTACGGAATTGAAGTGTTCTCCGGTGCCGCCACGATGCCGATTCAGTATGGCGCAGCGCGCTCGGCGACCGAACGCTTTTGCGGGCTCATCATGGTGTGGACGCGATAGCGCTACAGCAGCGTGGGATTGCGGCGCCACACCGATATGGTGAGCGCCGATGCAAACGAGACCCACGCGAGGTAAGGGAGGAACAGCGCACCGGCGACCGCGTCACGCCGCCAGAAGGCGACGAGTGTCACGATGATCAACAGCAGCAGGCAGACGACGTCGATTGTCGCACCAACGCCGGTGCGGCGCACAAAGAACAACCAGCTCCACGCGGCATTGAACACCAACTGCACGCCGTAGAGCAAGAGTTCGGTTCGTGCGCCACCGAAGCCGTGCGCGCGCCAGATGCGCCACGCGGCAACAGCCATCAGGACATACAGCACCGTCCACGCTGGCCCGAATGCCCACGCGGGAGGTGCCCAGAGTGGGCGATCGAGCTGCCCGTAGAACACGGACGCTGAGCGCGCGGCGACGGCTCCGCTCACCGCGGCGAGCGATGTGGCGGCGATCCAGGCAAGGAGACTCGTTAGCGATCGAAGCATTGTCTATGTATGCCCTTCTCCGCCTTACCGAGCGCTACGGGAGTGTCGTCACACGCAGTTTCACGAAACTGGCCAGTGGAGCCTGTCTCGTGAAACCGAGTGTGATCGATGCCGCTGAGACTGTTCGTTATGCAGCGCGCCGGCGGCGCGCAGCAACGAGCAGGCCGGCGAGTCCGGTTGCCATGAGTACGTACGTGGACGGCTCAGGAATGATCGACGTGGAGATGTCTCCCTGAATGCTCGTCACGCCGAGATTCGAGGAGGGTGCCTGAAGACGGACGGGGTTGCCAATGGTATAGTTGATGCCATTCGTGGATTGGTACGGGATGCTCCACGATGTCGGAAGCGGCGCCCAGCGAAGGTTCGATGAGTTCTTGTCGATACCCCCGGTGAAGCCGCCCGAGAGGATCTGCGTGCCGCCCGGCGTCGGCAACGTCTGCGTGACCAGCAGCGCGAAACTCACGCCGGCGAATGACTGCTGCCCAACCTGCGTTCCCGTGACATTGAATTCGCCGAATGACAGGAAGCTGAAGTAGCCGTTGTTGACGTCCAGTGTGACCGAGTTGGAGGTGAGTGGATTGAAGCTGATCGTCATGCCGCCGAGGGTACATGCCAAGCCGGAGCATGCCCCATTGAACGATCCCGTCGTGGTGTAGTTGACGGTGGTTTGTGCGCCGGCGATCGACGCGCTGACAGCGAGTCCCACCGCTGCGCTGATGATACGTGGAGTCCACTGCATATCCGCTCCTGCTCAGGGTGTCGAGTCATGATCCGTCGGCAAGTCCGCTCCGGACCACGACCCACGCATGAGAAGAGCAAGCGCCGTGCCGAGTCTGATGTATTTGACACGTCAGGTGCTGCATCGCAGGATGCTGCAATGGATACGGCATTGGCGATCGCGCTCGGTTTGGGGTTGGCGGCAGCGAGCGGGCTACGGGTGTTCGTGCCGCTCGTCGCGCTGAGCATCGCCGCGTCGAGTGGCTACGTGGAACTGGCGCCAGGCTGGTCGTGGTTGGCGAGCGGGGCCGCGCTGGTCGCCCTGTCCACCGCGACGGCGCTCGAGGTGGGCGCGTACGCAGTGCCGTGGCTCGACCATGCGCTCGATGTCGTGGCGACGCCGGCCGCCGTGCTCGCGGGGATGCTCGCGTCTGCGTCGGTGCTGATGGAACTGCCGCCGCTGCTCAAGTGGAGCATCGTGATCGTTGGCGGCGGTGGCGTGGCCGGCCTCACGCAGGGCGCATCCGTCCTGGCGCGCCTCAAGTCGGGGCTCTTCACCGGAGGGCTCGCCAACCCGATTGTCAGCCTGAGTGAACTGTTCGGTGCGATCGCGCTCTCGGCGCTCGCCATCCTGCTGCCCATGGTCGCACTGGTCGCCGTCGTGTTGCTGCTCGTGGTCGTGTTCGCGCGTGCAGGGCGGGCTCGATTCGGACGGCGGGGGAGCACTCCCTCTCCCACCGCGCGAGTTTGATTCCGCGGGGGGTGTATGGAGCGCGCGCGTAGCGGCACGCACGTAGTCGCTGACTTCACGATGCGCATGCAGCGACGGCGCGTTTTGTGGTTGTTCCACGCGTCAGCTGTTGCGAGGCCAGACCGACACCCAACCGACCAGTCGAGAGGACCATCGGCGACATGCACGGTACGATGCCCTATGGAATCGGCGCAGAGTTTGCGAAGAGCCCGACAAACGGCAACAGCTCGGCGCTCCTCTTCACCGTCGGCCCGCGCACGGAATCGGGAGTTTACGAGCTCTTTGTGTACGGTTCTGCATCGACCGGATGGTACTGCTGCGAGACCATCTTGCTGATCGTCACGAAGTAGGCCGAGTCTAACCAACCGTTGTGTGGTCGTTCGCGACGATGCGACTCGTTGCTTCATCCAGTGAGTTCGATCAACCGTCGGCAGGCTGTCAGGCTGCTCGCGAGCCTGCGCCGAGCACCATGGTGCGGAAGAAATGCGGGTTCCGTCCCGAACGTACCTCGCGCTGTTGCGCGCGCCGCGTCCTCACGTGCCAATGCCTGCCGTGCAGGTCGCCTGGCCCTCAACCGAGGGCGTCGTCGCGATCGACGAAGGCGTAAAGCAGCGTACGCGCCAGTGATTCGGGGAACTCGTGTACGGGTACGACGTGCGAGGCGCCATCGTCGACGTTCACCTGCGTGATGGTGACGGACAGGGTCGGACCGCTGCCGGTGACCGTGCCGGTGAGCGAGGAATAGTGTCCGGTGCGCCGG
>CAYWCJ010000284.1:0-4722 GCA_964456595.1 uncultured Gemmatimonas sp.
GACCTGAAGATTCCGCGCGAGCACCTGCGCGTCACCGTCTTCCACGAGGACGATGAAGCACGTCAGCTCTGGAAGGACGTCGCGAACGTGCCGGACAGTCGCATCTACGGCCTCGGCGCCAAGGACAACTTCTGGCAGATGGCCGACACTGGCCCGTGTGGTCCGTGCACCGAGATCTATGTCGACCTGGCGAAGATCGCGCCCGACTGGGCGTTCCCCAAGGACGCGCACGGCGAGTGGACCCGTACCGATCTTGATGACTACGGACTCGACGCCTTCGTTGAGGGCGCGGAAGCTGGTCGCTTCCTCGAGATCTGGAATCTCGTGTTCATGCAGTTCGATCGGCAGCAGGACGGAACACTGGTCCCGCTCCCCAAGCCGTCCGTGGACACCGGCGCTGGTCTCGAACGCATTGCAGCCGTGCTGCAGGGTGTCACCAACAATTTTCACACCGATCTCTTCGCACCGCTGATCACACGCGTGGAAGAAGTCGTAGGCATCAAGTATCCCTACCGACCGGGCGTCGGACTCGGCACTGCGCACGGCCCGGACGGACGCGAGATCGATCCCGCGTCCTTCCGCGTTATTGCCGATCACGCACGCGCCGTCTCGTTCCTCCTGGCCGATGGCGTCTTCCCGTCCAATGAGGGCCGAGGTTACGTGTTGCGCCGCATTCTGCGCCGCGCCGTGCGTCATGCCTGGTTGCTCGGGCGTAGAGAACCGACACTCGTTCACGTCGTTGAAGTGCTCATCGAGACGATGCGCGACATCTATCCCGAGCTGCACGTCCGCAAGAAGCACATCCTCGACACCACGCGCGCCGAAGAGGAGCGTTTCCTCGCCACGATCGATGCCGGCATGTCCCGGTTCGAAGAACTCGCACCGACCGCGTCCACGCAGGGTTCGTCCTCGCTCCGCGGATCCATCGCCGGCGAAGACGCCTTTCGACTCTACGACACGTTCGGATTCCCGATCGATCTGACCGAGTTGATGGCACGTGAGCGCGGTTATCTCGTGGACATCAGCGGCTTCGAGCACGCGCTTTCGGCGCAACGCAAGCAGTCGCAGGACGAGCGCAAATCGCGTCAGCTCACCGTCGGCGCCGACGACTTCGGTGATCCGACACAGTGGTCGCACGATGCGCAGCACGCGGCAGCACTCGGCCAGTTCGTTGGCTACGACCGGGTTGAGAGTGAGACTATCGTCACCGCAGTGCGCGAGCTACCGGACGGTCGCGTTGCCGTGATGCTCCGCGACACGCCGTTCTACGCAGAGTCTGGCGGTCAGGTGTCCGATACCGGTCGCATCGTTGGCGCCGGATGGTCGGTCGACGTCACCGAGGTCCGAAAGATCGATGGACGTATCGCGGCGATCGGCACCGTCACCGGCGAGATCGTTTTTGGACCGGCGCGCGCGGTCGTGCCGCGGGCGCGACGACACGACACGGAACGCAACCACACGGCCACACACCTCCTGCACGCGGCACTGCGTGGCGTGCTCGGCGAGCATGTGCACCAGGCGGGCTCGCTGGTGACGCCCGATCGGTTGCGCTTCGACTTCACGCATCACGGTCCGGTCTCGGCTGAGCAGTTGCTCGAGATCGAAACTCGGGTGAACGCCGGTGTGTGGACCGCGGCTCCGGTGCGCACGCGCGAAGAGTCGTACGCCAGCGCCGTCTCGCAGGGCGCGATGGCGCTTTTCGGCGAGAAGTACGGTGATGTGGTTCGCGTAGTGGAAATCCCGCAGCTCTCGGTCGAGCTCTGCGGTGGAACGCACGTGCGGAACACCTCGGAGATCGGATTGCTGCGCATCGTCGCCGAGGCCGGTGTCGCGGCTGGAGTGCGTCGCATCGAGGCGGTGACCGGCCCTCGTGCCTTCCAGCACCTTGCCGAACGGGAGCGCGTGCTCGGCCATGTCGCAGCGCGTCTCAAGGTGCCCATGGGCGGCGGCACCGGCGGTCTCGAACAGATCGAACGCAAGCTCGATGCGTTGCTCGAAGATCGGAAGCAGCTGGAGAAGAAGCTCGACGCCGCCATGCGTGGTGGTGCATCCGGCGGCGGGCAGGCGCAGCAGATTGCGGCGCTGGCGACCGATCATGACGGCGTTCGGTTTGTCGCGATACGCGTGGACGTGACCGATGTGAAGTCGCTGCAGGCATTGGGAGACGCGGTGCGTGAGGCACTCGGCAGCGGCGTCGCGCTGCTCGGCACACAGCTGGCTGACGGCAAAGGCGCGCTCCTGGTCGTCTCCACCGACGATGCTCGCGATCGCGGCCTGCGCGCGGACATCGTCGTGCGCGACGTCGCCGCCGCGGTGGGTGGACGTGGCGGCGGCAAGCCACACATGGCCCAAGCTGGCGTTGATGGTTCGCAGGTGGACGCCGCACTCGCCGCAGCAGGAGACATCATCGCCCGAATGGCGATCACAGGATGAACGAGTCCGTTTTTCCCCCCGCGTCCTCCGAGACCGTCGTTACGACGTCCTCTTCGGTGGACCGCGGGAGTTCGGTCGGTGCGTGGCTGGCGGCGTTGCAGCCGGCCCCTCCACTGGCGCTGGCGCAGCGATTGGCCCTTGCGCTGGCACCCTTCGCCGATGAACCGGCGGAGCGCGCGCCCGAAGCGTGTCTTGACGCCGGGGAACGCTTGCTCGACGAACTCCTCGCCTCGGGCTCCACCAACCGCGGTTCGGCGCTCGATCTGCTGGCGGTGGACGCGCTTGTGACGTATGCCTTTCACGCAGCGGCGGATTCGCCCCAGCGACTGGAGCTGCGGGCCGCGCGGGCCATGGCCCGACTCGCGGCGCTGCCAGGGGAGCGACTGGACTGATTCGGGCGAAAGGATGTGTTCGAGCGGCAGCGAGAGCGCCGTTCGTGGTAGATGAATCGACTCCGGAGAGGGGCGCTGCAGCGTGATCGACATCCACTCCCATCTGCTGCCCGGCGTCGATGACGGCTCACCGTCGCTCGACGTGTCCGTCCCTGTCCTCGAGCGATTTGCGCAGGACGGCGTGACGGTGGTGATATGCACGCCACATCTGAACGCTTCGCAGGCCACGAGCGCGCCCTATGCCGAGCATCTTCGAATTCTCGCCGAGCTCAGGCGGCACGCGCCCGCGATTCCGGAGCTGCGGCTCGGCTGGGAGATCATGCTCGATGCACCCGGCATCGACCTGACCGCGCCAGAGCTATCGCTGGCTCACTCGCGCGCGCTGCTCGTGGAGTTCACGCGGGGGGGCATCCCTCGCGGCGCGTCTGTGGAACTGCGCCGCATTACGCGCTCCGGTCGCACGCCGATTCTGGCGCATCCAGAGCGGTATTTCGGCTGCACCGTCGAGCTGGTACGAGAATGGCGCGACCTCGGCGTCGTCATTCAGACCGACACCTCGGTTCTCCTGGGTCGGGGAGTACCCTCTGAGATGGCGCGGTCGATGCTGACCCATGGGTTGATCGATGTTCTCGCGTCGGATAACCACGGCGATCACCGCTCGTTGGCGTCCGCAAGGTCGTGGCTGACCGAACGAGGCGCCGAGGCACAGATCGATCTGCTCACCCGCGTGAATGCTGCGCGACTACTGGCCGACGAGGACCCCTTGCCGGTGCCGCCGCTACCCTCCGGTCTGCTTGGCCGCCTCAAGCGACTGTTCGGCGGCTGATCATCTCTGGCGAGTCCCGCGCCATACCGTTCGCTGCACTCCTTCCCCTGCTCACTCCCAATGATCGACTCCTCTACGGACTCTCTTCGGACCGCGCTGCTTCAACTTGCTGAGACGGCCACACGTGTCGCGGAGGACTTGGATGGACAGATGGGCATCGCTCTGGACATGGTCAGGAGGACCGTCGCCGGCGGGGGCACACTCTTCTTCTGCGGAAACGGCGGATCGGCGGCTGACGCGCAGCACATGGCCACTGAGTATGTCGTCCGATACATGCGGAATCGGAGAGCGTACCCGGCGATCGCCCTGACTACCGACAGCTCGCTGCTGACCGCCGTTGGAAACGATTTCGGTTTCGATCACATTTTTTCGCGCCAGATCGAAGCGCTCGCGAAAGCTGGCGATCTCTTGGTTATCCACTCCACCAGTGGGAACTCACCAAACGTCATCAAGGCGGCTGAGTCGGCCAAGGTTTTGGGGGTTCCGGTGCTCGCACTGTCGGCCAGAGATGGCGGTGCACTGAAGGGGATCGCTGATCACACGATCGTGATACCCACGGATCGGACTGACCGCGCACAGGAGATTCACCTTTGCATTCAGCATGCGATCTGCGAAGCAATTGAACAGACTCTCTGATAGCGTGCGCGCCAAGTGGGTCTATTTTAACATCTTATGGCCGCTGATTTCATGCAGTTTATCATCTCATCTCAGGAAAACTGCTTGTGATCGACCTTCGTGGAAAGCGAGCGCTGGTGACCGGCGGATCGCGCGGAATCGGCGCCGCCGTCTGCCGTCTGTTGGCCCGGGCGGGAGCCGATGTCGGTATCGCGTATAGAGCCAGAGCCGCAGATGCGGACCTGCTCGTGTCAGAACTGCGCGAGTATGGTGTAGAGAGTTTTGCACAATCCGGTGATTTATCGACACAATCCGCCAACGACTCGTTCGTTCGATCCGGCGTTGAAAAGTTTGGCGGTGTTGATATATTTGTTGGTAACTCGGGTATCTGGCCGCCGAATCCGCTTGATGTTGATAAGTTGGACGGCGCGCGATGGAGGCGGACGATGGCCACCA
>CAYWCJ010000284.1:4732-6289 GCA_964456595.1 uncultured Gemmatimonas sp.
GTTCTACGCCGCCCACGCCATCGCTCCCGTGCTGCCTGCGGGAGGCCGACTCATTTTTGTCTCGAGCACGGCGGGGCAGCGGGGGGAGGCTGGACATTCTGACTATGCCGCGAGCAAGGGAGCTATGATCTCGTTCGTGAAATCACTGGCCGTGGAGCTGGGACCTCGCGACGTCACGGTGAACTGCGTCGCGCCCGGCTGGGTGGACACCGAGGCCGTCGCACTTCCGTTCGCCGGCGAAGGCCGAGCCCGAATCGAGGCCGCAATCCCGCTCCGGCGGGTGGCCAGCGCCGACGATATCGCCGGTCCAATCCTTTTTCTCGCCAGCCCGCTGGCTCGACACGTGACCGGCGAAGTGCTGAACGTGAACGGCGGCAGTGTGCTCTGCGGGTGAGCGCCTCCGCTGACGCAGGCAAGCTGCGCGTTCCTGGTGAGGTCGTGCAGATCGCGCGCACGCTTGTCGACGCGGGGTACGAGACCTGGTGTGTCGGCGGCGCTGTTCGCGACGCGCTGCTGGGCGTGGTCAGCCTCGACTGGGATCTGGCCACGGCCGCGACGCCGCCGGTAGTGCGGCGCTTGTTCAAGCGAACGGTGCCGGTGGGTATCGAGTTCGGTACCGTCGGCGTGCTCGACGCGCGGGGCATCATGCACGAGGTGACCACCTTTCGGCGGGACGTGCACACAGACGGTCGGCACGCGGTCGTGGAGTTTGGTGCCTCGCTGGACGAGGATCTCGCGCGGCGCGACTTCACGATCAACGCGATCGCCTTCGATCCGCTCGGCAAGCGTATGCACGACCCGTTCGATGGACGCGGCGATCTGGTTGCGCGACGGGTGCGGGCAGTGGGGGACGCCGAGGCTCGGCTCGGGGAGGACCGGTTGCGTGCGTTGCGGGCCATCAGGTTCGCCGCGCGCTTCGACTTTGAGATAGAAGCGGCCACCTGGACTGCCATCCTGGGGAGCGCAGCCTTCTTGGCGCGTCTGTCACCTGAGCGGGTCAAGCAGGAGATCGAGAAGACGATGGAGCAGGTGGCAGCCCCCTCTCGGGCACTGCGTCGTTGGCGCGACTCGGGAGCGTTGGCGGCGCTCGTCCCGGCGATTGGACAGGTGAGCGACGTAACGTTGTCCGCGATCGACTGCGTGCCGCGTCCCGGTCCGACCGCCAAACCCTTCCGGCGTTCGCTGCGCATCGCCCTCTTGCTGAGCGAGATGGATGGCGCTCAGGCCAGTACGGCGCTGCGCGCGCTTCGCTTCTCGAATTCGGACGCGGCATGGATCGGCGCGCTGGTGAGCGCCTGGCACGACGTCGGTCCGTCGATGACGGCGACTTGGTGCGCGTCCGCGGAACCCGGCGACCCCGAGCTGCGGCGGCTGGCAGCGCGGGTCGGTCGGGTGCGGGTGTCGGCCGTGTGTCGTTTGGCGGCCGCTCGCTGGGCTGCGCTTCGCGGTGCCGCCTTACCCTCGCCGACGCCGACCTCGACGCCCACGCCCACGCCCACGCCCACGCAGATTCCGACGCCGATTCCGACGCCTGCGCGGGTGCGATCGGTGTATCGA
>CAYWCJ010000285.1:0-2730 GCA_964456595.1 uncultured Gemmatimonas sp.
TTGGCGGAAACGTCCAACGACTCGATCAATTCGAGTTCAACTTCATCCAGTTCGTCTGGTATCCGCGACGCTAGCCGTTGGCCACCGTCGTCCCAAGCAGCCGCTCCCGATAGCGCCACTCCAGCGCGGCCAGTCCACCGACGAACAGCGCCTCGCCCACGATGTGCATCATCCCGAAGGCCGACGCACGGCCCGCGAGCGCGATCGCAGCGACCACACACAGCACCGACCATGCGGCGTTGGCCACGACGAGCAGCACGATCAACGCGCGGGGGCGCGATGTCCGCCGAACCAGCGACAACGAGAACGACCCGTACAGCAGGTTGGCGACTCCGGACACCACCACCAGCGCGCGCGGCACGGCGTACAGTTCGCTCAACCACGCCGAGCCTGCCAACACGATCGCACCAACCGCGAGCCCGCCCGTGCAGTCGATCCAGAGCAGTCTCTCGGCATCGCGCCTCACTTCCCCGTCGGCTGTGGCGGCAAGTCCTTGATGAAGGCCCAGAGCGCCTGCATTTCGACGTCGGTCATGTTCTTCGCGAACTTGGGCATAGACGCCATCGGTTCGCGCAGCGCGATGCCGTTCTTGCTCTTCCCCTCCTTCAGCGTGCGCGAGAAGTCGTTCAGCGTCCAACCGGCGAGACCAGTCGGAGTCAGGTTCGCGGCGGGCGGCCAGTCCGGCGGTCCACCGATGATCTTACCGCCGGCGAACGTGGGGCCGTGGCAGCCGCTGCAGGTCTGGGCGAGATGTCTGCCGAATGCGGCATCGGGTGTGTCGGTCGGAGGAAGCGCCGAGTGCGCGATCTCGTGTTTCGTCGGATGCATGTCGGCCGAGAGCGGCAGCTGACCCGTCGCCAACAGTGCCTGGCCCACCGGACCGAGCGAGATGGCGGGGACTTCCTTGTCCACCGCGGGGAGCGAACGGATGTAGGACACCACGTCGGACAGTTCGCGATCGGACATCAGGAAGAAGTCGCGCGACGGCATCGGCGAGGGAGCGCCGTCGGGCTTCACGCCGTGACGCACCATGCGATCCCAGTCGGCCGCCGCGTAGGTGAGCGTGCGAGAGCCTTTGCCGGTGGTCAGGTTCGGACCAAGCACCCGTCCGATGGCGGGATCGTCCACCATCACGCCGCCGCCCATGTCCGCGCCATGACATTCCGCACAGGCGTAGAACGTCCCCACCAGATGCTTGCCACGGGCGACCGCGCGTTCCGTGGCAATCGCATTCAGGTCGACACCAGCCAAGGGATCCTGGGTACCGACGACGTCGGCGACGCGCTCCGTTCGTATCGCCACGACCTCTGCGTCGGAGAGCGGAAACGGAATCGGGAAGTCCACCCGATGCACCTCGTACTTGGCAGAGAGCTTCGAACTTGCCGCGTTCGACGCCCACAGATACCCGCCTGCCGCTCCCGCCACGAGCACCCCCACCAACCCGCCCACACCGATCGCCACCTTGCGCAGCACGCTCATCTCACGCTCCCGTGAACGAGGACGAAATCGATAGCGGGAAGCTGTGGGGACCGGATTCGGATGTCCAGAATCCCGCGACGAGGTGCGGGGCACCGTCCGAGGATCGAGTTCAGGGAAACGAACCGTAGGCGGACGGTTCGTCGGCTACCGCGCGCGGTTTCCGCTCAACAAGGCCACCGCGATCTCTCACCGCTCCTGTGAAGGCGCTTTTCGTGTGACCGAACAGTTCACGCTCGACGAGCTCCGACGAAAGCGCAGTTGATGCCTCTCGTGGTTATTGGCCTCCAGCAGCTCGCGGAGCGGAATCAGAACATCAACGGCTTTCCGCGCCGGGTGTCGAGCGTCCGCTGGTGCGAGACGAGCTGTGAGTGGAGGGTTGAAGCGTGGACGGCACCCATTTTCGCTCCCCCAGATGCGGAGTGTGGGCAATGTCGGGGACGAGTCGTTCCGCGTAAATACCTCCTGGGTACAATTGCGCCGTTGACCAGGGGCGCGAATCTATTGCACGTGAATTCTCAAGATTCTCCGCGCGCGATCATGCTCGTCGAAGAAAACGGCGCAGCTTCGCACGGTGCTCGGTCAGTCGGTGGACATCTCGAGCCGGAATGTCGCGGTCCGTCTCGCTGTTCTGAAATGGATGGCGAACGACAGCGATGTGGCAGGGGCCTTCGCGCTGCCGACGACCGTCGAGTCGCTGCAGAAAGTGCAGGCGTGGCTATCAGTCTTTTCTGTCTCAGCGGCAGCCGGGTGCACTACTGGGTGATCGTGCGATCGATGGATCGATCCGGCAACGTTCTTGGCTACCTGTTGGAACAGACGGTGAACCAATCATCGGAGCGAAGGGTCGGATACGCGGAACTTCGTGGATCGCCATTTTCATGTCGACGCACGCCTCGGTCACTCAACCCTCCACGATGTTCCTGCGGCGCATGCTGGGCATCGGCGCGATACTGCTCGCCATCGGTGTAGTCGGGGCGCGCTCGGTCGGCCGCCGGGCCACCCGTCCATTGCAGTCGTTCGATCCTGCCGGCAGCTGAAGACACGCATTGAGGAATCGGATTCGTTGGCAGTTGCCCTCCAGCAGCGCAACGCCGAGCTGTGGCTCGCGCAGCAGAGCGCGACGGAGGCGCGTATCGTCAGTGTCAGCCGCATTCAGGCAAACCAAGCCCACTTGCTCCATATCATCAATGACATTCTGGACCTCACGCGGATCGAGTGCGGACATATCGCGATGATATCGCAACCCGTGCC
>CAYWCJ010000285.1:2830-6282 GCA_964456595.1 uncultured Gemmatimonas sp.
AGCGTGGCCTGCACTATCACGTTGATCCAGACATCGCCGATCTCGTCGCGACGGGCCAGGTCGAGCGACTCACGCAGGTGCTGGTCAATCTCGTGGCCAACGCCATTCGCTGCACGGAGCCTGGCGGCAACATCACCATCGGAGCGACGTCGGATCAGGAACGCGTGCGCATCCATGTGACCGACTCGGGCATCGGGATTCCGCACGACAAGCACGAGCGGGTGTTCCAGCCCTTTGTGCAGGTGGACAGCGGCCCTTCGCGTCGGATGCAAGGCACTGGACTTGGCCTCGCCATCAGCCGACGATTGCTGGGAAGCGATGGGTGGGACGTTGAGCGTCGCCAGTGAAGTCGGTCTCGACTCCACCTTCACCATCGAGCTCGACCGTGCCCGCGTGACGTCACGTGTGCCGACGACAGCGCACGGAGCTTGATGCAGCGGAGGCCCACAGGCGACGGTTCATCGACGCGAACGAAGTCTACGAACCACCACCACTTTCCCGCGCACCCCTCATGTCAGAAACCGAACTCCCCGCGGCTCCCAACACGGCACCGATCAGCGTTCTGGTCGTCGATGACAACGAGGACAATGCCGATTCCCTGGCCATGCTGCTGACGACGAGGGGATATGCCGTTGCGGTCGCATATGACGGCGAGACGGCGATCGCTCGCGCTACCGCCGATCAGCCCGAGGTCCTCCTTCTCGACATCGGGTTGTCGCGAATGACGGGACTCGAAGTGTGCGGTCGCATTCGCCGCGAACCCTGGGGGAAAGCCGCCACGATCATCGCCATCAGCGGGTGGGGGCAGGCAGCGGATCTGAAGCGCTCGCGCGAGGCGGGATTCGACGCTCATCTCGTGAAGCCTGTCCTCTTCGACGAGCTCGTGAACACGATCCTGCGTCTGCGCGAGAGTCGTCGTGAAAAGCCGATAGCACGTCTCGCTCAGCAGGAATAGGGAAAGATTGTACGGCAGTGCACTGCCATTCGAACGAGGGTGCGCAAAGCTCGTCGGAAGACCAGCAAACGCGTCAGTTCGGCGAATGATGACTGTCCGTTCCTCTCGCCGCGCGATTGCCCGCAGGGAGTAAGTCTCCGTCACCCCTTCGGTGAGCCTCGAACTACATCGGCTTGAACACCATGACCCACAGGGCGACGACGAGCGGCACCGTCGCGACAATACCCCACAACAGCCACCGACTCCCGGCTCGGCGATACGATGCAGGAATCTCACCGCCATGCGCGAACGAGCGCGCGGCTTTGGCCTGTCCAATCTGCACCGGAATCAGGATCGCCATCCAGATGAGTCCGGAAATCGCAAGCAGCACCTGACCCCACACGAGCCAGCGTGTGCCGAACAGGTCGAGGTTCGACACCATCGCCGCGCCGTACCCGCCGATGAGCAGGAGTACGATGCCACCCACGGTGAGAAACCAGTCTGTGATGGTCACCAGTCGCTGGCCGAAGGCCACAATTCTGGCGTCGCGCGTGCGATCGGCGAACACCTTCCAGACGGCGGTGACCGTCACGTTGCCGAGCAGGATGATGACGCCGAGGACGTGCAGGAACTTGAAGATCAGGTAGAGCACGCGGGGTCACGGTGCATGTTGGAGTCAGGATGGTGCTTGAAACCGCGCGCGCAGGTGATCGTTGCCGCGATTCGTTCAGAACTGAGCCGCACTTCTACCGACGAGAGTATGTATGAGTGCTGCATCGTCCGGAAGCGAGACCTACGCCAGCGATGCGGTAAACGGTCGCTTTCAGCCGAGCCGCTCAGCGCATGGAGAACTTCGGCTGAGACGGCGAGGTATGGAGTGAGCCGTTGGTGGTCGATCGTGTCATTGACTTCCGTAACGGCGCGAAACCGGCGAGAACAATCTTGGAGAGCGAACCGCATATGATCGTACGAAGCGTGGATCAGGGTTGGACGGTCGTTTTCCACACCACTCACGGCTTGCTCGCGCAGCGAATCGCAAGCTGCCTGCATGATGCGAGAGAACTGCCCTACTGGTTTGAAACACAGGTCGCAATTGGATTGCATGATGACCTGCATCGAGTTTTTGAAAAAGGAGAACGGGAATACTTGACGGAGGCCGGTGCGCCACGCGATTTCACGCTGGTACCCATGCAGGACGACAAGCGCGCTGCCGAGACGCAGAATCGAATCGACGAAGCTTTTCGCAAGCACTCGTGGTTAGGCGTGTTGCAATCCAAACACGCCGACTGCCTGTATCGCGGCGAAGACACGACACCTGAAATGCAGCAGATGCTGGACGGAGAATCGCAGCGTCGCGAGGCGGCCCTGACGCGATTGCGGATCGAGCCGACACTGGTGCAAAAGACCTACGACTGGATGCACTTGTGCGATCGATTATCCCTCATCCTTTGCGGTGACGATGTGCCGGCGATGCACCGTCGCCTGGAGATCATTACCAACGTCGGGGGGACTCGATTCGAACTCTGGCAGGACGACACCGAGTGCATTCGGATTGCCCCGTGGCCATTTGCCGACGAGACAGTCACGCTGTCTGTGGAGTATCGCACGCTGAAGCAACTCTCGTATGCTGATGATGCTGAGTTGGGCGAGGCGTTGAAAGCGTGCCCAGTCGAGGTTCGTACCATTGTCATGAGCGACGGGGCGATCGGCGGTGCTGACAAGGGTTGATCGCCGACATCCTGTCCGCGGAAGCGCCCGCAGGGAGTACGTCTCCGACACTTGCACAAAAGTCCGATCGGGCGTGATACTTTCACGGCGTTTCTTCCGCTCACGTCGCAGGCCCCGCACCCTTGGCCTCAGAGAGCTTGGTGTGCGTGTGCCGGTGTGAGCTCCTCGTCCAATGGGCGACTATTTGTGAATAAAACGAAACTCACCGCACCCGCGGCCACACCCACTCTCCCCAAGTCTCCCACCGGCATCACCGGTCTGGATGAAATCACTGGCGGCGGTCTGCCGTCGGGGCGACCGACGCTCGTGTGCGGGAGCGCCGGGTGCGGGAAGACGATGCTGGCCACGGAATTCCTCGTCCGCGGGGCGGTGGAGTTTGACGAGCCCGGGGTGTTCATGATGTTCGAGGAGAATGCGGCGGAGCTGACGGCCAATGTCCGCTCGCTCGGCTTCGATCTGGACCAGCTCGTGCAGCAGAAAAAGATCGCGGTCCATCACGTCCAGATCGAGCGCAGCGAGATCGAGGAGACGGGCGAGTATGACCTCGAGGGGCTCTTCATCCGGCTCGGGCACGCCATTGATTCCATCGGGGCGAAACGCGTGGTGCTCGATACCGTGGAGGCGCTCTTCGCCGGGCTGCCGAATCACGCCATCCTCCGCGCGGAACTGCGCCGGCTTTTCCGCTGGCTGAAGGATCGCGGGATGACGGCGGTGATCACCGGCGAGAAGGGCGAGGCGTCGATCACGCGCTACGGGCTGGAGGAGTATGTGGCCGATTGCGTGATCACGC
>CAYWCJ010000286.1:0-6266 GCA_964456595.1 uncultured Gemmatimonas sp.
AGCTTGGCCTGCTGCGCCAACACCCCGTGGCGCAGCAGGCCAAGCTCGTCGCCGCGCAGGCGCGCAGTGAATTGCGCACCGCGTGGGGCGCCTTCGACCCCACCGTCTCCGCCACGTGGGATCAGAAGAAGTTTGACGGCACGACCTACTACAACTACTTCGAAGGGGAGATGAAGATTCCGCTGCCGATCGGTGCCGATGTCACGCTGGCCTTCGATCGCACGCTCGGTCGCTTCATCAACCCCGATCGCCGTACCGTCGGCGAGGGCACCTTCACAGCCGGCATGAGCATTCCCCTCGGCCAGCGGATCGTCACCGACGAACGGCGCAATGCGCTGACGCAGGCCCGTGCCGCGCGTGATGCGGGCGAAGCCGATCAGGTGTCGATCCTCAACAAATTGCTCTTCAGCGCCGCCAAGGATTACGGCGCGTGGTACGAGGCCTGGCGCCGTCGCGCGATCAGCCAGGAAGGCGAGGCGCTCGCCGATTTCCGCCTGCAGGGCGTGCGCCGTCGCGTCGTCAATGGCGAGAGCGCGCCGATCGATACCATCGAGGCCATTCTCGAGGTGCAGCGGCGACAGGTCTCGCGCTTCGAAGCCGAGGCGTCGTTCTACATCGCGACCCTCGGCGTGACGGCGTACCTGTGGGACGACGCCGGACGTCCTGCCGCGCTGCCGGACAGTGCGAAGCCGGTGCTCGACGGGATCGCGCGCGGTGGCATCGACTCCACGCAGCTGGCGTCGCTATTGGATATCGCCACACGTCGCAATCCGGATCTGCTCAAGCTGCAGGCGCGTGTGCGTCAGGCCGAGGCGCAGCGGCTCTTCACCACGCAGGCGCTGCTCCCCGCTGCCGAAGCCAAGCTGTATGGTCTCAGCGAACGCGTCATCGACGATCCGTTCTTCGATGGCGACCGCCTCGACAACAATTACAAAGCTGCGCTGAGCATCAAGTCGCCCCTGCTCTTCCTCAAGGAATCGGGCAGGTTCTCTGCCGCCGGCCAGCGCCTTGAGTTTCAGCGGCTGGAGTTCGATCGCCTGCGACGCGATGTGGAGTTCGATGCCCGCGCGGCGATTTTCGATCTGGCGAACCTTGAGCGCTTGCTCACCGTGCAGTCCAATAACGTCCGCAACGCGCGACTGCTGCGGGACGCCGAGCAGATCCGGTACGAAAATGGCGAAAGCACCTTGCTTATCGTCAACCTGCGCGAACGGCTGGTGCTGGACGAGTCGGTGAAGCTCGCCGCGCTGGAAGCCAAGGTGGCCAGCGCGCGCGGTGCGTTGGCTGTGGCGACCGGCGATCGTGCGATCCTCATGCCGCCGAGGTAAGCTCCGGTGTCGTGCCACATCCCCATCTGGTGCATGCATGAGTGACGAGGAAGACTGGACGCTTCCGGAGGATCCGGACGATGTCGACGACAACGAACTGCTCGACGACGAGTTTCCGTTAGGCGATGGGGTGGCCGATCGCTCGAGTGAAGTCCACTGCCCGTACTGCGGTGAATCGGTAGAGATTACCCTCGATCCGGGATCGGGTTCGTCGCAGGAGTACATCGAGGACTGTCAGGTGTGCTGCCGCCCGTGGCACGTGACAGTCACCTACCGTGCAGACGGATCTGCCGAGGTGTTCGTGGATGCGAGCGACGACACGTGAGTGAGACATGAGCCTGGAGACCGCACCGCGTGAGCCGCTCACCGCCCAGATCGTCCGACGTCTCCTCGAGGGCGTCCTGCGCCGTCCGGCGGACGAAGGTGTGCGAATCGTGACGTTGCATTGGCTGTTCACACTGCAACGCGCGCGCGGACAGTGGGCGCACGCCACTTTGCTGGACGGAAGAGAGCCGGGCGTCATGCTCGACAGCGGCCATCGCGACGCGGTCGCTGCGCTGCATCACGCGCGCGTCGCGCTCCGCCGGATGCGCGCGTCATGCAAGGAGCATCGTGGCTTGCTTTCCCGCAGTCGCGTTGGCCGCATGCTCGAGGCGACGTCACGCCTGCAGCGGGCCACGAATGCCGCGCGCGACGCGGATGTGCAGGTCGAGTGGCTCGACGCGGAGACCGACGGACTGCCGAGCGAATCGCGCCTTCAGGCGTTGGAGCTGCGCGCCCGATTGGCCGATGGCAATGCGGACCGGAGCGCGCGCGTGTCCAAGGCCTTTCGCCGTCACCTGGACGCGCACGTTGAGAAGTACGTGCGAAGGCTCTCGCAAGTCACGCGCACCGAACGGCTTGGCGACGATACCCCACGCCCGACGTTTGCGGAACATCTGGCACAACGCGTCGACGAATCGTCCGAAGCGATCCGGCTCGAACTGCACGCCCTCTTTGCCGTGGACCAGGACGGGTCGGATGCGTTGGCGATTGCCTTGCACCAGTTGCGTCTCCGGCTCAAGCGACAGCGCGCGCTGCTGGCACCGCACATCTCCGTCCACGGCGCGCTCGGCGCGTTGTACGAACTGTACACGCGAGGGCAGGATCTGCTCGGCGCCATGCGCGATGCGGCCATACTCGCCGCGAAGGCGCGCTACGACGGAGCCGATGCACTGGCCATCTCACTCGACAGCGTCGCGCTGGGGCACCAGGAGGCATTCCTCCATGGCTGGGGCGGCGACGCGCCGGCGATCACGCGCGCGCAACTCGCCGCCGCCACCGCACTTCGCACGCTCGGCGCTTCAGCCGTCTCGCCCGTTTCCGGGCTGCCGATGGAGTTCGAACGCAAGTACCTGCTGCGCGCATTCCCGGCCGAAGCGGCTTCGGTAGAGGGAACGCGCATCGAGCAGGGGTGGCTCCCCGGCACGGCGTTGCGCGAACGGCTGCGCCGAGCCACGGCACCAGACGGGACGGAGCAATTCACGCGCACGATCAAGCTCGGGCCGGCGCACGCTCGTGTCGAAGTCGAGGAAGATACCGATCGCCTGCTGTTCGATGCGCTGTGGCCGCTGACGACAAGCGCGCGTATCAGCAAGCGTCGGCACGTGGTCCGGCATGGTCGGCACAAGTGGGAGATCGACGTCTTCCTCGACCGCGATCTCGTGCTTGCCGAAGTGGAGTTGTCACAGGAGTTCGAGACGGCAGAGATTCCGCTCTGGCTGGCACCGCATGTCGTGCGCGATGTCACCGAAGAGCCGGCGTATTTCAACGCCGTCATGGCGCGCGCCGAGTCGATGTCGTCCGGCGTGCGCTGACCCCGTCGTCGCTGGGCGATGCTGACCACCCTGCTCCCCATTCGCGATCGGCGCGAAAGAGTGATGGGCTACGCCGTGTCCGCCTTTCCGTCGGACGAACAGCGCGCGAGCGGTGGGGCCGACGACGAGGCGAGACAGACGGTTGAGATGGTGGGCCTGCTGTCTCGCCTGGCCACGCGAAGTCTCGTGGTGCCGGTCACACCCACTCTGGTGCGCAATGGTGCGCTCACGCGGTTTGCCTCAGTGGACGCTGTATGGTTGCTCGCGACCAGTGCGCTGGACGATGCCGCCACACGGAAGGCGGTCGACCGATTGCTTGGCACCGGCTTTCACTTCGCGCTGGATGGATATCCCGACGGGGAACCACTGCTTCCCTCGTTGATCGGTGCGACGATTGTGCTCGACGCGCAGCGCCTGTCAGCGCAGCTGCTGGAGAGCCGAGTGCGCGTGCTGCTCGAGGCGGGACTGCGCCCGCTGGTTCGTGGTGTCGACGATCGTGCGCTGCGACATCGCGTGATGGCGGTCGGCGTGCCGATGTACACCGGACGTCTGCTGACCCGGGCGGCGTCGGCCGCGGTGGATCGGAATGCGGAGGCCAGTGCGATGCGCGCCATTGCGATGCTCGCCGCGTTCGCCGATGGCCGTCCGCCCAACGCGGCGTTCGATGCGTTTGTGCGTGACGATCCACATCTGGCGGCCTCAATGCTTCGCTCGATGCGATCTGCGGCGCTCGGCGTGCGCGGACCCAAGTCTGTGGAGCACGCACTGAACGTGCTTGGTCGAGACGCGGTGATGGAGCAGCTCGTCGGAGTGACTGCACACCTGCTGGGCGAAGCGGCGCACGACGCCGAGCTATCGGTTATCGCGCTGCGACGGGCGCGCACCTGCGAGCGGGTGGGCGCCGCGCTCGACGGCGCGCCACATCCGCGCGCGCGCACGCTGGCCGGTCTGCTGTCCGTGCTGGAGTTCGCGCTGGGTGTTCCACCCGCTGTGCTTGTCGAACGCATGACGCTTCCGGGCGTGCTGCAGGATGCGTTGCTCGATCGACGCGAGCCCCTCGGCGCCCTCCTCGACCTGGTTGACGCGATGGAGTACGGGTGGTGGGAAGATCTGCGCTCGCGGTGCCGCAGACTTGGCGTCTCGCCTTCCATGGTCGGACAGGCCTGGCTTGCCGCATGGCGTAGCGCGCGCGATGAACTGGCCTTCTCGCGCGCCGACGCGCTCTGACAGATTTCGGACATGCCGCTTACTGCCCGCGCCTACCTGCTCGACCGATTCCGCACGGATGCACTCGCGCTCCGTCAACGCGCCGACACCCTTGCCGCGACGACGCAAGGCGGTGCCGGGCGCAGCAAGAGCGGACATGGTGCCGCGCCCGTGCCGGGCCCTGACGCCGAGACGTCGCGACGAATGGCCGCGGCGTGTGACAGCGTAGTGCAGATGCTCGAGGCCATTCCCGAGGCGGACGATTCCGCGCGCGGGCTGGCCTCGATCGTGTCACTGCTGCCGCTGCTCGAGCATCGCGCGGCGCAAGAGATCGGGGGCGCACCGGTACGCGCGGTGTATGCGGGCGCCGCCACGCGCATCAGGGAAGTCGAGGCTGCCGAAGCACAGGCGCAACTCGCTCCGCACGCCGGCGACGAGCACGATCTCGACGACGATGATGACGTGGACGACGACGATCTGCACGAGGATGCGACGCGATGAGCAAGCGACATGGTGCGAAGCCGGTCATCGAGGATGATGATGCAGATGACGCGCCGGCCGGCAAAGTCCGCCTCGACAAATGGCTCTGGGCCGCCCGCTTCTTCAAGACGCGGGCGCTTGCCGCGACCGCAATCGACGGTGGCAAAGTCGACGTGAATGGTGATCGCGCCAAGCGATCCAGACTCGTGCAGGCAGGAGATCAGGTCCGGCTGCGGAACGGCCCGATGGAATGGCAGCTCGTGGTAATTGAGATCGCCGCGCGGCGCGGTTCAGCGCAGATCGCGCAGGCGTTATACGAGGAATCGGCAGCGAGTCGTGCGCGACGCGAGGTCGTGCAGACACACTTGCGATCGATGCCGACCGCGTTCGCGTACGGGGAGAGTCGTCCCGGCAAACAGGATCGACGCGCAATTCGCCGACTGAAGGGCGACGTGTAGTTTCGTCGCGCCACTATCCGCGCGCAGTGCGCGGACACATGCTTCAATGACAACGCATCGACGCGGATACGCGACCTCCGAATGAACAACTTTTCATTTGCAGAATGGTCGCAGGATGTGCTTCGAACCTCTCCGCGCAGCAATCGTCGTGTTCGTCTGCTTTTCCCTGTGCACGGCGATTCACTCATTGCGTGATACCATGCGCGGTCGTGCATCGGACGGATGCGTCTGGGTGCGACGGCGGTAGCTCATCATCTGGCAGTCATGCGCATTCTGGTTATCGACGCCGACGAGATCGGCGTCGCACTGCTGCGTCGAGTGCTCACGCCCACAGGCCCGGCAATCGAAGTTGCGCCGGATGCGGCGAGCGGTCGCGAACGCGCACTCGTGAACGCATACAGTGCCATCGTGTTTGGTCGCATGCCGCAACCCGAGGATGGACTCGCGCTCATTCGCGACATCCGATTGGCGGGATCGAGTACGCCGATCGTTGCGCTCAGCAGTCCCTTCAGTGCTGCCGATGCCATCGTTGCGCTCGACACGGGTGCAGACGAGGTCATCGAAATGCCGCTCGACGAGGCGCTGCTTGGTGCGCGCCTCCGTGCGGTTATGCGTCGTCGGGATGGTGCTGCGATGGCGCTGCTGCGCGTCGGCGATCTTGAACTCAATCGCGTGAGTCATCAGGTGACCTGCGACGCCGTTCCGATGGCGCTGACCGCGCGGCAGTATGCACTGCTCGAGTATGTGGCACTGCATCGCGGTTCCACGGTGCTGCGCACGACGCTGCTGGAGCAGGTGTGGAACCTGCAGTTCGATCCAGGCTCGAATGTGGTCGACGTGCATGTCGCGCAGCTGCGCAAACGCCTGCGTGACGCCGGCAGCACGGTGGAGCTGCGTACGGTGCGTGGCGAAGGGTACGCGCTCGACGCGCGCTAATC
>CAYWCJ010000287.1:0-6263 GCA_964456595.1 uncultured Gemmatimonas sp.
GCACGTAGGGACCCGCGGGGAGATCGCGCAGCGCGAACCGTCCCACGCTGTCTGAGAGCGTGAAGATGGCCGTGCCCAACGCCTGCACTTGCACGCGTGCGACCGGCTCACCCTGCGCCGTCGCAATACGTCCAGACAGCGTGTTCGCCACGCCTGACAACAGTCCCAGTGTGCGAAACGCACCCAGCGGCGCGCGCTGCGATCGCGCAATGCTGTCACCGCGTGCGAGACTGTCTACGGCGCGTTTCGCCAACGTCCACAGCTCGTCGCTGACCAGACGGATTCGCAGTTGCGCCGTGACGCCAGCCACGATCTGGAAGTCGAAACCGGCGGGCTCGAATGCCTCGCGCAGCACTTCGAGACGCAAGGTACCCGGTATGATGCCGTCGATCCGGAACGAGCCCGCGGAATCGGACGTGGACTCCCAGCGGCTCCGGAGTTGTCCAGCGCGGCGGCTGGTGTCGCGCACCACGAGATAGGCTCCGGCGACACCTCGCCCCAGACTGTCGACCACCACGCCGGTCAGCGCCGTTGTTGGACGATCGCCAGGCAGTGCGCGCTGCGCCCGGGCTGGCGCCGCCATCATGGCCATCAGCGCACCCGAGAGAAGCGCGCGTACTGGAAGCGCCCGTACTATAGGCACCGGTGCTACAAGCGCCGGTGCTAGAAGCGCCCGTGCGAATCGCCACGAACCCGCTCTGCACCGTCGCACGGCTGCGAAGGCACGTTCCGGTGCGGCAGCCACGTCGATGGGCTACCGCCCGCTGGTATCTAGATGGAAGTCCGGCAGGAAACGGATACCCGGGTTGGTGAAGTCGCTCGTCTGCGGCGCTCGCGAGCCCACCACCGCTGGCCCGAGCAAAATCGCCGTGATGATGCTCCGCCCGACCTGAAATCCAGAGAGCGGGTTGGCGCTCGTCGTTCCGACGCTTCCCGGCAGACCGGAGCTCGGCGTGACGGTGAGCGCAGCACTGGATCCGGCCGCGGCAAGATCCCACCGATAGAGCAGCGCTCCGCCCGTCGGACGGGCGTCCAGTGTGAGGTACGCCGTGGCGGCAAGCTGTGCGACACCGGTCGCGGTCGGTGTGGCGCCGGCAATGCCTGCGGGAGTCTCCGTCGGACGCACATAGACATCGACGCTTCCCACACCGGCCGCCGCGTGAATGGTGCGCACGCCGATCTGCGTCGCGCTAAGCGTGGTGGGGAGATTGTCCGTCAGAATCACCAACCGGTGGCGCGGCGTGGCGCTGGTCCGTGCGAAGCCGAAGGAAATAATGGTATATCGTTTGTTTTCTTCGAACGTGAACGTGGTATCGATGTGCATTTGCGCAGCCACGGCGGCGCTGCTGCCGTAGGGAAGAGCGTTCGTGAACACGCGGAGGCGCCGAGTACCCACGCGTGCACGTTGGTACGCCGTGAACGAGCGGAAGGTCACGTCGGGGAACTGTGGCGATGCTTCGATGTCCCCATCGACGAAGCGAAAATCGAGGGAGCTCGTATCGGGCACCGCATTGACGTACCGAACGAACGCGGTGGGTGGGAGCACCGTGGTCGCACCAGCCACCTCGTCGGACGA
This sequence comes from uncultured Gemmatimonas sp., assembly GCA_964456595.1. GTDB lineage: Bacteria > Gemmatimonadota > Gemmatimonadetes > Gemmatimonadales > Gemmatimonadaceae > Gemmatimonas. The sequence goes on from CAYWCJ010000287.1 coordinate 1,577, forward strand.
GCAGCCAGCAACGGACAGCAAGGCGAAGCACGCGATTACAGCCAGTCTGTGTGTGTGCATCTAGTGACTCCGGAAGCTGGGCACCAGCGAAATCCGTACCGAAGCAGGTCCTGGCCCGCTCGGCGGAGTAATGGGTTCGGTCTCGGTCCGCCGTCCACTGCCAAAGCCATTACCGGCGATAAAAGCGACAGCGGCCGTTGTGGCGATGGTGGCGAGGAGCGCGGTGCGAGTCCGGTCGAGCCGCTGCGTACGCACGTTGACGATCAGCGCAGGCGAGACGGTCAGCGACTCACCAGTCCATGGGGTGACGCCACCCCGGATCGTGCGCGTCTCCTTCATGGCGATGGTGAGCGCGGTGTCCGTCCAACGCACCAGGGTGCCCCGCAACTGGTCGAGCTCGGGGCCCGCCCGCACGGCCAACGCCGCGCGTCCCCCGTCGGAGAGCTGCAGCGCAACGTTCTGGCCCGGGGTGGGCGGCACCGAGGTGGGGAGGTACTGGTAGCATCCGCCTGCCGAAAGACACACGAACGCAAGGCAGCTGACACGGAGAAAGGACCGGGCCATGGATCAGGGAAGCCCGTACGAGCCCTTCACCGCGCCGCCGGGCAGCCCGACGCCACCGATGTTGTTCGGCTCTTGCACACGAACCTGTCGCTCCTGCCATGGCACGGGGAAGTGAATCGGCGTGCCTTCCGCCAGATCGCCCCACCCGCGCATATCGAGGAACCATGCGCCGTAGTTGATGTACGCGGTCTCCATTCGCCGTTCCCACTTCATCGCCTCGAGGATGTTGCCGCAGCGGGTGGTGAAGGTGCTGCCGGTAAGAACGGGAACGCGGGGCACACAGGCGTTCCCGCCCGGCACAGGATCGGTGAGATTCGTCAGGCCGGCCACGGACGGTAGGCCCCCCCGGCTCACCCGGGACTGATCGATGCTGCTCGCGGCGAGTGCGAAATTTCCGGTGCGGATCGCTCCCTCCGCGATCAGCGCCCAAAGTTCGGGCATCACGATATGGGGAAACGGTCCGATGCGTGCTGCGTTCTGAAAGGCCTGAAAACGCACGTGATCGTAGAACGAGAACCCCCAGGTTCCATCAGCGGCCGCTCCGTCGTCAGCAGACCGACGATTGCGGAAGTAGACACCGGCGAGCGGCACCGCGCCGATCGCGCCGCCGTTTGACGCGGCATTCTGTAAATCCCGCGTGTTCCCGGCCGGGAATCGCCTGTCTACCGTCCTGATAAGAAAAGGATTTCGGTTGAGCAGCGGCTGGTTCAGCCACGTCGCGTACTGCGCGCCGACCGAATCGGCCATGCCGATGATCTGCGGAGTCATGATATGCCAGTTTGGTCCGGCATAGTGCTGCACCACCCACGCCTGAGTCCAGCCGGTGGTGGCGTTCATGCTGATACTGACATCGCTCTGGATGCCGTTTTGGGCGTCGGCGATGATCTGCGTCCAGTTGGCCGCAGCGCGCTCCGTGGATGTCCGCGCCAGCTGCGCGCGGAACCGTGCCCGATACGTGCGAATGATCCGGGCGAAGAGGTCGGACGACACGCTCCCCGTCGTCAGGTTCATCCACGACGCGGGGAGCGGAAATCCGCCGGTTCCACCCGCAACGGGGTTCGTGGCGTCGGCGAGCGCATCATCGAGCGACTTGATCGCCGCCTTCATGACCGAGTCGTAGCCGACCAGCGCGGGCACGGCCTCGGCGCCAGGCACGACCACGGCGGCGGAGTCGTACGTCAGCGCGAGATATCCGAGCGAGAGCCCCAACACAAAGCGACCGTACGCGCGCGCGCGCACGTCGGCAGCCGGAGTGCCGAGCGTGAAGCCACTGGAGGCGAGCCGTTCGAGGGCAAGGGTGGTTGCCCGCGCCTGTCGTGACAGACCGTTGAAGGTGCCAGCGACGGTGGTGCTGCTGGGATTCCCCAGGCCGTTGACGACCGGTGTGCGCGGCAATCCCGCGCGGGGGCCCATGCCAAAATTGGCCAGCCCCGAGTAGTTCTCGAAGGACATGACCTGATACGCCGTGTTCGGATTGTCGATGGCACCGCCGGTGGTATTGGCGACCACCTGATTGAAGCCACCAGACAGCAGATTCTCGACATCGCTTGGCTTGGCCAGCGCGCGATTGATGTCGGCGTTGTTCTCGTTGGATACCGTGAGGTCGGTGGAGCAGGCCGCCAGCACCGTGACGAGTGAGGTCACGGCGATTCGAAGAAATCGTCGCATCAATGCTCTCGAGTCGGGGGTACCCGGGGATCACGGCACCGTCGCCGCGTTCCCCGTGCCCGTGTGATCAGAACGTGGTGCCGAGCGACAGCGTGAAGGTGCGGATGTTCGGAAAGGTGAAGTTGTCCTGCGCCGCGAGCACGCCGGACCCCACCTGACCGGTGCCTTGCGTGTTCCCCACCTCGGGATCGAAGCCGCGGTAATTGGTGAACGTGTACAGGTTCCGTCCGATGAGGCTGACGCTCCAGTCGCCGACGTTGCGGATTTTGCCAACGCGGAATGACACCAGCATCTCCCGCAGCCGTGCGAACGTGGCGCTCTCCGCGGTGAAGTTGCTTGGGCCGAGGACGTCGTAGAGACCGCCGAGTCCATTCGGATTGTCGGTCGGACCGGCGCGGTAGTAGTACGACATCGGGCGCGCGTCGGCGGTGGTCTTGCCTGCCTGGTCGGATCCACCCCAGAGGAAGTCGAGCAGCGACCACCCCAGTCCGTTGTTGTGCACCGTCTTCCCCACCGTTGCGTCGAGCAATGCGTTCACGGTGACGCGCTTGTACTGGAGGTTTTGCGACGTCGACCAGCGGAAGCGCGGGAGCGCACTGCCAACCGGGACGATCCGGGCCGAATTATTGGTGGCCAGCACGGTGTCGCGCAGAATGAGCGGGTGTCCCCACGCGGCCTGCACGCCGAACGGTGCCTGCGTGGCGGGCAGATTGGACATCCACAAGTTCTTCATCACACCATCGGCGAGGGCATTGCCGGCGCCGACCCACACGATGAATCCATCCGAGTTGCGCTGGAACGCACTGCCGTCTCCTCCGCACTGCCCCCGGAATGTGCCGGGCAGCTCACTGCACTGCGTGATGAAGCGGCGACCATAAATCTGTCCGTACGGCACGCCGGTCTCGATGCGGAAGTTGCCCGTGTTATACGCCGGCACGCCCAGCTGACTGACCTGCGAACGGATCCGGTCGAAGGTGAAGCGCGACGTGTAGTTCAGCGAACGCCGAGAGATCACCGGGAGCACCAACTGCACCTCGAAGGAGCTGTTGTCCAGCGCTCCCGCGTTCACCCATTGGTTGGTAAAGCCCGACGCCGCCGGGAGAGGCGGCTGCAGGATCTGATCACTGACCCGGCTCTTCGCGTACGTGATGTTTGCCCCGTAGCGACCGAACAGCTCGAGATCCGCACCAATCTCGACCTCGCGTGAGATTTCCGGGCGCAGCTGTGCGTTACCAAGCACACCGGGCGTGACGACACCGGCGGCGTTGAGCGTGAACGTTTCGTACTGTGCGGCGAAGCTGGGGCGCCCACCCGCTGTCCCGTAGGAGCCACGGAACTTGAACTCGCTGACTGCGTCGGGCGCAATCCACCACGGTTCTTCGCTCACGCGCCAGGCGACCGACCCTCGGCCGAAGGTCTGCCACCGCTGCGCGGATCCGAACAGCGACGACCCGTCGCGGCGCACCAGCACGTCGACGATGTAGCGGTCCTTGTACTCGGTATTGACCGACGCGAAGTAGCCGATGCCACGCACCGTCGTTTCGTTCGACGACCCTGACCGGGTGCTGGCGAGCGAATTGCCGATCTGGGGAACGCCAACAAGTTGTAGCTGGGTCCCCGACGCGTTGATGCTGCTGAACCGCTGCTCCTCGCTGATGTATCGGAGCGTGTAGCGCGTCTTCATGTCCTTTAACGGATCCCATCGTGCCGTCGCGCTCAGACTGCCGTTGTACGACTGGCCGTTGTTGTTGAACCGGAACACGGAACCGTTGTTCGTGGTCGGATTCGAGGTGGTCGTACGAAATCCCTTTTCGTTGTTCTGGTAGCCAATCGCACGACTGTTGTCGAATGAGTAGTTGACCTCAAGATCAATCCAGGACGCGGGCGAGTATCGAGCGGTGGCACCCGCCAGAAAGCGATCACTTTGATCCTGCCGATCGACGTTCTGCAGCGCATACAACGGGTTGAAGTTCTGCACACCGCCGCCCTGCAGGTTCGGACGGATGAACAGCCGCCCCAGACTGTCGGTCCGCGTCAGGTCCACCAGCGGCGGCGTGCGGGTGAGACGGAAGAAAGCGGTGCCGTTGCCGTCCTCTTCCTGCAGCCCGTCCTGATTGGAGCGACTGAAGAAGGTGTTCGCGTTGAAGCTGAACTTGTCATTGACCTGCTGGTCGATGTTCAGCCGCATGGACGCCCGCTGGAATCCCTGTAGAAACTTCACGTTCCCCTGCTGTGCGAGCCGGTTCACGCTGCCGAAGAATGTCGTCTTTCCGAAGCGACCGGTGGCGTCGAAGTTGCTGATCTGTGTTGGGCGCGGTCGGAACATCTGCCCGACCGCATCGAACGTTTCCACCGGCCATTGGTTGGCCTGGAAGATGCTTCGCAGCTGCTGCCCCTGTGATGCGGCGCCCGAGACGATCGGTAATCCGACCGGCGTGAGCGCGAAGTCCCCGCC
>CAYWCJ010000288.1:0-6256 GCA_964456595.1 uncultured Gemmatimonas sp.
CCACGGGGGCGTCGGTCGTCTGTTCCGGCGATCTCGTGTCGCGTGTCTACGCCACCTGGACGAAGCCGCAGCTGGCCTCGCACGAACGAGCGGCGGCGATCATCGCGGCGGTGGCGCAGGAAGCCATCGCGCATGCGGGTGCGTGTGTCGCCGCGGGCGCGCCGATCGCCGAGCACCTGCTCCAGACGCGCATCCTGGAGGCGTTCGATCGCGCCGGCCTCGAGACGGCGCATGGTCCCGATGTCGCCGCGTCGGAGAGCGCCGCCAATCCACACTACGCGCCGTCGGCGGACGCACCGCGACTGATCGAACGCGGCGACACCCTGCTGATCGACCTGTGGGCTCGCGAACCGAACGGCGGCGTGTACGCGGACCAGACCTGGATGGCGTCGATGGGTGCGCCATCGACGCGCGTAGTGACGATTTGGGAAGCCGTGCGCGATGCACGCGACGCCGCGCTGACACTGCTGAGCGATCGCATCGCGGCGGGCGTCGATGTGCATGGCGGTGAAGCCGACGACGCGGCGCGTGCGGTGATCGAAGCGCGTGGCTTCGGCGCGCAATTCTGGCATCGCACCGGCCACAGTATCGATTCGCGCGAGCTGCACGGCTCTGGCCCGCAGATCGACAACCTCGAGTCGCGCGACGATCGCCTGCTCATTCCCGGCGTCGGATTCTCCATCGAACCGGGCATCTACCTGCCGGGCGAATTGGGTGTGCGCAGCGAAGTGAACGCGTATGTCGGCGATGACGCGCTGCTCGTCACGCCGCGCACGCCCCAACGCGACCTGTTCGTCGTTTAGTGGACCGAAGCGCGCACGGTTTGGCGTGTCTCCTTGCGCTCGCCGGACTCGGCGCCTGTCGCGACAACCAGGCGCCTGAGCAGACGGGCGGACGTATTGCCGAAGTGGCCGGGACACTCGAGGCGGATTCGAGTGGCGCACGGGCGATGCGAATCATGGAACAGCAACCCTCGAGCGCCGTGCAATCGCTCGCGCGCGCGGCCGGTGGCGCCGACGGCTTGCGTTACACGGTGCGACGTGCGTCGATCGATCTCGCGGTGAACAGCGGCACCATCGTCGGACGCATCTCCGGCGGTGAGCGCGCGTCGCGCGACAGCGTCGTGGTACCGACGCACGACCTGGGCGCGTGCGCGCCGTTCACGCAACGGCTGTTGCCCAGCACGAGCGATGGCGTTGGTAACGCCCTCGTGTGGTTGGTCGGTGTCGCGTCGGGCAGTGCGGATACTGCATCGAGACGCACACCACTCCGACTCGCCGGCTGTCGGTTGGAACCGCGGGTGCAGCGGGTTCCGGTTGGCGGAACGATCATGGTGACCTCGCGCGACGTCATGATGTCGCGTCTGCGCTTCAGCGATGCTGGTGCAGGCAGTGCAGTGCGCTCGACGGTGATGCTGAACGATGCAGGGCAGGTGGTGCCGATCGCCGAGGCGAGCGCGCAGCCCGGCCTCGTGATGGTGCACGACGACTTGCATCCGTGGGTACGCGCGTGGATTGCCGTGTCGCCACATCCGTACGTCGCCGTTACGCTGGCCGACGGACAGTTCCGCTTCGAGAGTGTGCCGTCCGGCCGCTACACGCTGGTGGTGTGGAGCGAAGTACTGGGCACGCGAACGCGCGAACTGCAGGTGACGAACGGCGTGGAGACGCGCCTCGAGCTCAAGTTCTGACACGGCGAACAGCGCACGGAGAGAGCAGGAGTCTATGCGCTGTTCTGCGGCGTCGCGATCGCGCCGCCGACGGCGCCGATGCTCGCGCTGACGAGCGCGTCGGGCTCGAGTTGCTGCCCGTAATACAGCTTGGCGTACAGTCCGCCTTCGCGTGCCACGAGTTCGGCGTGACTGCCAATTTCCACGATCGCGCCGTCGTTCATCACCACCACGCGGTCAGCCCGACGCACGGTGCTCAGTCGATGCGCAATGATGAGCGTGGTGCGACCATTGAGGAGTTGCTCGAGCGCCGCTTCCACGAGCTGCTCGCTTTCCGTGTCGAGACTCGACGTCGCCTCATCGAGAATGACGACGGCCGGATTCTTGAGGAAGACGCGCGCGATCGCGATGCGCTGACGCTGGCCACCTGAGAGTTTCACGCCGCGCTCACCAACGCGCGTGTTCCACTGCTCGGGCAGTTTTTCGATGAACTCCCAGGCATGCGCCGCGCGCGCGGCCTGCAGCACTTCGGCGTCACTGGCATCGGGACGCGCGTAGGCGATGTTGTCGCGCACGGATCCACTGAAGAGCACTGGGTCCTGCGGCACGATACCGATCGCGCCGCGCAGCGTCTCAAGCGGGAGCGATCGCACGTCGATGCCGTCGAGTGTGATGCGACCAGCAGTCACATCCCAGAAGCGCGGCAACAAACTCGCGATCGTCGTCTTGCCGGCTCCCGAACGCCCAACCAGCGCCACCACTTCACCCGGTGCGATCTCGAGCGCGATGCCGCGAATGACGTCGGGGAGTTCAGCGGCGTAGCGGAAGGAAACCTGCTCGTAGGCCACGGCGCCGCGCACCGCGCCGGTCAGCGAGCGCGGGTGCGCTGGCTCCTGCACCGAGGGCTGCGTGTCGAGCAGCTCGAACACGCGCGTCGCTGCACCAATCGCTTCCTGGAAGTTGCCGAAGAGTGACGCGAGCGCACCAACGGCGGCGGCGACCGTCAGCGCATAGAACAGAAAGGAGACGAGCGCGCCCGCCGTGAGTCGCCCCGCCAACACCTGCGCCCCACCTTGCCACAGCACCGCCACGACGGCGGCGAAGGCAACGAATCCCACCACGCCAAAGAACATGGCGCGCAATCGTGCTCGACGAATCGCCGCCGTTACCACACTCTCGAGCAGTCCGCCAAAGCGCGCCGTTTCTTCATGTTCGCGGGTAAAGCTCTGCACCACGCGAATTGCACCAAAGGCCTCGTCGGCGGTGCCCATCGCTTCGGCAACTTTATCCTGCACGCCGGTGCTGGCTTTGCGCAGTGCGCGTCCGAATACGAATGCGGCCGCAATCACCAGCGGAACGACGGCCAGCGTTGTCGCCGTGAGCCCGGGATTCGTGATGGAGAGCATGATGATGCCACCCACCAGAAACAGCACTTGTCGCGACAGCTCGGAGAGCCACGTGCCAAGCAGCGACTGCAGCAGTCCCAGATCGCTGGACAGGCGGCTCGTCAGTTCCCCGGTGCGACGCTCGGTAAAGAACGCGGGCGATAGCCGAATGACATGCGCGAACGTCTGCTGTCGCAGCGTGGCGACGATGCGCTCGGTCGTGGCGGTAAGCAGAAAGACCTGCACGAAGTTCATCACACCCTGCACCGCAAACACGCCAAGCAGCGCGATGGCCACGCGATCGAGCGCCGCACGATCCTTGAGCTCGAAGGCGGCATCGAGCAGGTACTGCAGCATGCGCGGAAAGACGAGTCCCGCCGCCGCCGCGACCACCAGACAGACGAAGGCCACCGCCAAACGCGCACGATAGGGCCGCACCAACGGCAGCAGCCGGGCCAGCGGTCTCGGTGACGTGAAGCGCCGTGTCGCCGGTGACGGCGGTGCGGGTGGCTCACGCACCGCGTGCGGACTCACTGCGGCCGCTCAGCGCGCAATCGCGCGGTCGACAGCCATCGCCACAAACAGCAGCGCGAGGTAGAGCAGCGTGTACTTGTAGACCCACCACGCCGGCCCGGACCACGGCTGTCCGGCCTTTGCCGCAGCGATCATGCGCAAGACGCCGCGCATCAGCAGCGCATTGAGCACCAGCGCCGACACGAGATAGAACCATCCGAACGCACCAAAAAGCACCGGCAGCAACGTCAGTACGATCAGAATGACGGTGTACCACACCATCTGGTGCATGGTCTCGCGCTCGCCCCACACCAGCGGTGCCATGGGCACCTTCGCACGTCCGTAGTCCACCTGCTTGAGCAGTGCCAGTGCCCAGAAGTGCGGGGGCGTCCAGTAGAAGACGATCAGAAACAGACAGAGCGCCGAAACGTCGAGTGTGCCGGTCGTCGCTGCCCACCCGACCAGCGGTGGGAAGGCACCCGCCGCGCCACCAATCACGATGTTCTGTGGCGACGTACGCTTGAGGAGACGCGTGTAGATGAACACGTAGAAGTAGAAACCGGCGAGCGCCAATCCGGCCGTCAGCACATTCACGAAGTGGGCGAGCATCCACGTGGCGAGCGTCGCGCAGGCAATACCAAACGCCAATACCTGCACCGGCGACATGCGCCCACTCGGCAACGGGCGCAGCCGCGTGCGCGCCATCACGTCGTCGATATCCCGATCGATGTACATGTTGATCGCGTTCGCACCACCGGCCATCAGATAGCCGCCGATCGTCACCAACAGCACCGTCACCCACGACGGCGAGCCAGCGGCGTACATCGGCGCGATCGTCGTCACCAGCAGCAGCGAAATGATGCGTGGCTTGGTCAGCGAAATGAGATCACGTGACAGCGACGGTTCGGCGGCAATGACAGCCATCAGCGCGCCGCGTTCGTCACGAGACCGTTCAGTTCACGTTTGGTGTCCACATTCGAGCCTTGTGCCGCGAGCGTCGTCCGGCCTGCCGCGATGCGCGCCAGATACATCATCACGAACGCGGTCACCCAGATGAAGATGCCGGTGGCCTGATGCAGCGACCGTACGTAGGACGGAAATCCGCCGAGCACCATCCACCCCGCCCAGACGATCTGGAGCACGCCCAGCGTAAGTCCGACCCAGGCGGCGCGGGTGACCACGGCAGGTTCGCCGCGCTTGCGAAAGAGGAACGGCAGCGACGCGAGATGCAGCACCAGCAGATAGGCGAGGATGCGATGCGTGAGTTGCACGTGCTGCGCGGCACCTCCCAACGAGCCCGGGCCGCAGAGCGGGAAACCGGCGCACGCCACCGCCGCACCTGGCAACTTGGCCGTCAGCCCGCCAAGCAGGACGACGAGGAGCGCGAGCATCGCGGCACCCGTGGCGCCGCCAACCGCTTTGGCGCTTCCGCGAGCGGCGAGAATGCTTCGGCCGCCCAATCCGCCGGCGCGAATGGCGGCCATCGCGAGTACGGCCAGCAGCGACGCCGCCAGCAACTTGTGTACGACCGTCGCCCATGCCGGGTTACCGGTGAAGACCGTCACCGCGCCAAAGATGGCCGGCGCAAACCAGAGCGCCAACGCCAGACGCGCGCTGTTGGCGACGCTGCCCGGTCCACGGACGGACGGTTCGTTGCGTGCGCGGAACACCGTTGCCACGAGATAGGCGATCGCGACGAACAGTGCGATGGCGAGATAACGGTGCGTGACCTCGATGATGAGGTCCATGCGCTCGAACGGCGGGATCCAGTAGCCGTAGCACTTGGGCCAGTTCTCACCGCACCCCATCCCCGAACCGGAGATGCGCACGATGGCGCCAAAGACGACATGCACCAACGCCACCGCGAGGGCAATGTACGACGCGCGACGGACGGACGCGGGGGGCAGGGCGGACAGGGAATTCATACGGACATCTTCACGAAGTTCAGGAAGTCGATGACGGATGCATCAGACGCCACGCGCCGACGAAGGCGGCGAGCAGCAGAAACGCGGGCAGTATGGCCCAGGCAATCTCCTGCAGTCGATGTGGCATAGGGACGTTCGACGCGTCGGGTGACGCGGAACGGGGCGGGAGCACGCGAACGACGGCCCGCATAATGAAAAGCTGCGCGACGACGCAGCAGACGACGGCACCCCAGAAGAGACCGTCGAGAATTCCGGTAGACATGATGCAGAAAGGTAGCGAGGGCAGTAGCATTGCGGCCATGCCAACAACTACGGAGCTCCCGCGGCGATTGGGCCTCTTCAGTGCCATCGCCGTGCTCGTTGGATCGACAATCGGGTCGGGCATTTTCCGCTCGCCGGCCGGGATCGCGGACAAGTTGCCCGGTCCGTTTCCTCTCATGGCCGTCTGGGTCACCGGCGGCATCTTTGCGCTCTGTGGCGCCCTCACCCTGGCAGAAATTGCGGGCGCGCTGCCCAAAACCGGTGGTCACTACGTCTTCATCCGAGAGGGGTGGGGCAAGCTGCCCGCCTTTCTCTATGGCTGGTCCGAGCTGATCATCATTCGCGCGGCGGCACTCGGCGCCATCTCCATCACGTTTGCGGAATACCTGCTCCGTGCGCTCGGCTTCAATCCGCTCCTCGCGCCGTACGACGACTACGCGCACTGGATTGCCGCCGCGCGAATGATGATCAGCTCGGACCAGCCATAGAGAAAGGCGGGCAGC
>CAYWCJ010000289.1:0-6254 GCA_964456595.1 uncultured Gemmatimonas sp.
GCCGTCGTGCACGGTGCGACAGTTGCCAAAGAGTGACGACAGGATCCCCTCGTAGGGCAGCGTACGATTGGCCACCAGCATCAGCCTCCCGCCGGCGTTGAGTACCGTGTGTGCATCGCGCATGAATTGCGTTGGCACATTGAGTGCAGTCGCTTTGCCGATGTGAAATGGCGGATTGCTCACGACCATGTCGAACCGCTCGCGCAGCACCGCCGAACCGATGTCGCTGGCCATCGCACGCGAGCCGACCAGCCCCGCTGCCCCCGCGGTCCGTTGCGCCGAACGGACCGCCTCCACATCAGCATCCACCATCGTCAGTGCGGCACCGCCGGAGAGCTGCGCCGCGACCAGTCCGAGTGCGCCGCTGCCGCAGCCGAGGTCGAGTACGGATGCGCCCACCGGAACGGTCAGCACATCGGCAAGGATACCCGTGGCCTCGTCGAGATGCTCCCACGAAAACACACCGGGGCGCGTGAAGAGGGTGTGCGGCGCGCCGCGCAACGTCACCGTGAGTTCGTGAAACGCGTCATAGGCGAGATAGGGCACCGCCAGCTCCTCGAGCGCTGGCAAGATGTCGTGTTGCTTGCGCGACTGCACGAGCCGATACCCCCCTTCGCCCGCCAGCACCTGCGCTGCACCAAAGATGCGCTCCAGCATGCGCGCGGCACTTTTTATACCTTCATTGGTCGCGCCGACCACCACACAGCGACCTCCCATTCGCAGTGCATGCCACGCGTCGCGCAGCAGCTGCAGCAACGCGAGCTTCTCGTGCGGAATGCGGATCGCGACGAGGTCGGCGCCCAGGGGCTCGTGCGCCGCGTTCATGAGGCCGTGCGTTCCATGTCCAAGCCAGAGCGTACTGTCACCGACATCGTTGACCGCCAACGTGCGCGATGCTGCGGCATGCGAGACGACATTGCGGTCGCTGAGCATCAGACGCGATGCGCCCTGTCCTGCGGCGACGACGCTAAAAATCCCGGCCCCGCAGTTGAGGTGGACGACCACCTCACCGGACTCGACCCGGACATGTTCCGCCAACAGCAGCATCGCCGGGTCCACCGCACCGTGCGCGAAGGCTCCCGGTTTCGTTGCGTAGCGCACCCCCCGCACCACCACCGCGCCCGACTGCCACGTGTGGTAGTCGACGCTGTTCGTGGAATTGCTCACGCGCGGCGCGCGAGCTCCGTCAACGCGCGCACGAACACATCGAGTTCGTCGGTCGTCGTGAAGAGCTGCGGAGTGACACGCACACCATGCACGCCGGCGCCGTCGATTGCGACGGTCCAGACGCCATAGCGATCGAACAAGGTGCGCCCAAGCTCGGCCGGCGTCATTCCGGTGATGCCGACATTGGCGATCGCGCAGGCGCGAGACGGATCGGCGGGCGTGTTCAGCACGATACGTGGCAGCGCGCGCACTTTCGCCGTCCAGTACTGCTGCAGGTAGCGCAGGCGCGCCTCCTTGCGGGCCGTGCCGATTGCCAGGTGAAAGTCGATCGCGTCGTTGATGGCCAGATCGGTGTGAACCGGATGCGTGCCGGTGTGATTGAGCTTGCGGATGTCCGTTGCGGGCGTGCCTTCTTCGGCGAATACGGGCCACAGCGACGCAATGCGATCCCGGCGCACGTACAGCACGCCGGCGCCCAATGGCGCCCCAAGCCATTTGTGCAGACTGGCGCCGTAGTAGTCGCCACCCAGCGCGGGAATCGGAACGTCGAGCTGCGCGAAGGCGTGTGCACCATCCACCAGCACCTGAACGCTCCGCGCCTGTGCCATGTCGGCGATCTTGCGCACCGGCAGGATCTGGCCGGTGATGTTCACCATGTGCGACACCATCAGCAACCGCGTCCGCGGTGTGATGGCGTTCGCATACAGAGATACGATCTCCTGGTCGGAAGCCGGATGCAGCGGCAACGAGATCACACGGTTCACGATGCCGTAGCGGCGCGCCTGCATGCGGAACATGTCCTGCATTGCACCGTAGTCCTGTTCGGCGAACACCGCGCCATCACCAGCCTTCCAGTCGATGCCGGCGATCACGGTATCGAGCGATTCAGTTGCGTTGCGTGTGATGATCAGTTCGTCCACCGCGCATCCCGCCAACTCCGCGAGCCGTGTGCGCACCGCCAGCTTGTCGTCGTACTGCCGCGTGCGCATGTAGCGTGCGGCCTGCACGTTCACCTCGCGCACCTTGCCGACAAATGCTTCGAGCACCGGCTCCGCCTGCATGGAGTAGTACCCATTCTCGAGGTTGATGTACTCCGACGTCAACCGGTACTTCGCGCGCAACGCCGCCCAGAGCGGTTCGTCGCGTGCCATCGTGGCTGGGGTGGTGCTCGCGATCTGCGCCAGCAGCACGTCGCCCAACAACGCACTGAGCGACGTGCCCACGGTCGCGCCGAGTGTGACGCGGCTCAGTCGCTTCACGAAGTCACGCTTGTTCATGGCACCCGTACCGATACGAAGTCCCACACGCGACCAGCGCCCATGTGCATCGAGGTCGCGCGTCCATTGGCGCCGCGCTCGAACCACACGGCATTGCCGTCGCTGGTGAACGCATCACGTCGTCCTGCACGATAGAGCGGGGTGGCGGTTTCGACGACGCCGGTGCGAGGACTGATGGTCAGACTGCCGCCCACCACGCGCACATCGAACAGCGCGCCGATCTCGTCGTTTCGATACGTCCCAGCCAACGAAGCCAAGTCCGCCGCCGTTGGAGTCCAGCGCCCGTCGGCCGCGCGCACGAACTCGAGACTGTCGCCATCGGATGTTGCCTGCTTGAGCGAACGCACACGACCGTCGGCGGAGCGGAGTGGACGCATGCGCGTGGTGCCGATCTGCAGCACTCCATTGCTGAGTAGGCGCGCGACCGGCCCGCCCACTCGACGCAACTGCGCATCTGCACGCGCGAGTTCCATCGTGGTGTTCGTCCGCGTGTCGCGATAGATGCCAACGAATGGCGCCACATCGACACCGACAGCGCTCGTTGTATCCGCCGCAACAGCGCGCGGCAGGTCACTCACGATTGCATCCACGATGCCATGCGCGTGCGCAGTTGCCGGTGCACCGGCGGCGTTGCACATCACCGCGACGGAGAGATTGTCCTGCTCCGGATAACGCGCCAGGAAGGTGCTGTACCCCGCCGTGGAGCCGGAATGCGAAATCTCGCGCAGTCCGCGATAGCGGGTGACAACGAGACCCAAGGCGTACTGAATCTCCACGCCACTCGTGAGCTTCATACGCTGCGTGATGGAGTCGCCCCACGCGGCGCCAAGTGTCTTCGCCGTCAGCGCATCGTTCCATCGCAGCCAGTCGGCGACGGTGGTGAGCAGACCACCGGCCGCGATCACGTTGTCATTGGGCATGTCGATGTGCCATCCATCGGATTGCCGTGCGTAGGCCTGCGCGAGCCCCGGCACGATGCGCGTGAAATCGTCGCGCCACCGCGTCTGGGTGAGCCCGAGCGGCCGGAAGATGCGCGATTCCGTGAACGCGGGAAACGGCATGCCGCTCACGCGTTCGACGAGCGTGCGCAGCAGCAGAAATCCCGAGTTGGTGTACGAATAGAAGTCGCCGACGGGATAGTTCAGCGTCTGCTGTCGCGTGATGAGATCGAAGACATCCGACTGCGTGTGGACACGGGTGCCGCGCGGCCAGCCTTGCCACGCGACCAGGTTGCTCCAGTCGCGCAGGCCACTGGTGTGCGTCAGCAGGTGACGCACGGTGATCGGTCGCGAGTAGACGGGAAGTTCGGGGAGGTATTTCCGCGCGTCGTCGTCGAGGGCGAGCTTGCCGTCCTGCATGAGCAGGAGCACGGCGGTGGAGGTGAATTGCTTGGCCACGGACCCCGACTCGAGAATCGTGCCCGGATTGATGGCGATTCCCTGCGCGATGTCCGCCATGCCATACGCGCGCGTGAGCAGCGTCTTGCCGCCCTGCGCCACACCGACGGCGCAACCCGGGCCCTGCGTACTGTTCCACTGCGCGAAGACCTTGTCGGCAGCCGTGGCCAGATCGGTGCGCTGTGCATGCGCGGCGGCGGGTAGCGCAACCAGCAGCGTCGGCATCAGCAACGCCACCGTGCGTCGGCGCACGCGCCTCCTTGCTGTGCCGACGATCGGACCATGGACTGCGTTCACCGATACCTCGCGATCAGGGTCTGTTCCGCCGACTCAGATCGATGGCATCCGCCACGCCCGCCGACGTCTACGTGCGCACCAGTCGTTCGACAACCGAAACCAGCGTCGTCACCAGTTCAGTCCTGGAGATGACAAAATCCAGACGGGCCCGAGACGCCTGCGCCTCCAGCTCCTGTGTGAGATAGCCTGAACTGAGCACGATGGGAATCTCCGGCCGCGCGGCAGACACCGTGGCCGCCTCCCCAATCCAATCCCACCCAAGCCAAACCAATACAACCCAGCGCGCCACGGAACGAACCGTCAACGAGGGGCGCGAAAGAGATCGGCGTCCGGATCGCGCTGACCATCGATGCGGCGGGCAATGACTTCCGCTCCAATCACACTGTACGTGATGCCGTTGCCGCCGAACCCGGCAATGACGTGGCAACGCGACTGGCCCGGCACCTGGTCGAGAATCGGCAATCCCGTGGGCGACTCGCCGAACGCCCCTGCCCAACGGTGCGTGACGGTGCCCCGCACGCCGGGGAGCAGCGCCTCCACGTTCGACGCGATGCGCTGAGCCTTGCTGCGCAGCGCACGGCCGTCCAGATGCCGCGACCCGGAGTCCTCATCTTCGCCGCCGGCGATCAGCTGCCCGTCGGCGATCGTTCGCAGATAGAGATACGGATTGGAGGCTTCCCACAGCAACGTATGCGAGAGCCAGCGCGGCAACGCGCCACGCGATCGCATCGCAATCGCCCAGGTGCTTTTGATGCGATGGCCCGCCAACGGCAGTTCCTTCAGCAGTTCGTAGCCCGTGCAGAACACCGCATGCTGCGCCGAAATCACCGCACCGTCTGTCGATTGCAGTTCGACGCCACGGCGATGACTGCGCACCTGTGCAATATCAACGGGCGAGTGGATGGCCGCCCCGGCATCCACGCAGCGGCGGAGCAACCCCGCCGTGAGCTGCGCCGGGTTGGCGGCAGCGGAGCCATCGCTCACGATGGCGCCAGTGCGATCGAGACCGAATTCCCTCGCCAGTGCGGCACGATCGAGATGCGTCCCGGCGATACCAGCGCGGGTGCGCGCCTCTACCTCGCGCTGCAAGGCGCGGGAGCCATACGCGTCGCCGGCCAGATACAGACTCTGCCTTGGCGAGAACGCGCAGCGAATGTGCTCCTTGCGCACAATTCGCGCAAGCGTCTGTACGGCCGTCGTGGATCGCTGCCAAGCGCGCTCCGCCTTTGCTCGGCCGATGCGATCGGTCAGTGCGCTGAGCGGCAGATCGATCTCGAACTGCAGAAGCGCGGTGCTCGCCAATGTGCTGCCAAGCACCGGCGCTCTTCTGTCGACGATGGTGACATCGTGTCCGCGCCGGACGAGCTCGCGAGCCATCAACGCACCGCTGATTCCTGCCCCGACCACCACGACGCCGGTGTGGACGTCACGTGTGAGCGGCGACGTCTGGACCGACGTGCCGTACGACCGCGCCCACACCGACTCCCCGAATCGGAGGAGTCGGCGTGTCGTCAGACCCCCGTGCACGGATCGGCGCGACGCGGCGTTGGAGCGCAAACGCGCGCGTTATCCACGTACTACTTGAAGATGTCGAAGTTGCCGAGCAACCACCACAACAGAACGAACACCAGAATGGTGCTGAAG
This sequence comes from uncultured Gemmatimonas sp., assembly GCA_964456595.1. Taxonomy (GTDB): domain Bacteria; phylum Gemmatimonadota; class Gemmatimonadetes; order Gemmatimonadales; family Gemmatimonadaceae; genus Gemmatimonas. The sequence continues at coordinate 5,783 of CAYWCJ010000289.1, forward strand.
CAGCCACCGCCCAGCTTCTTGGCTCCCCATCCGGCGGCAACGCCACGCAACAGCTTGCTCATCCCGCACACCTCCGACCGGCGCTAGAACCGGACAGTCTGATTGTTGCTGCTCATGTCGCTTCCGGTGCCGGTGAGGGCAGCCTTGGCCATGGAGAGCAGCGACGCCACCTTGCCGCCGGGTGTGTCCCAATACTCTGCTTCCTCGACGGAGACGCGCACCAACCGGATCGACGGATCTTCGGCGTCGTCGAACCACGCACGAAGAAACGGGTTCCACAACTCGCGGATCTTCTCACGATCGTTCAACACCTCGGCTTCGCCGCTCATCGACAGATAGCTCGCGGCCGACGCAGATGCGTACGCGACATTGACGCGAGTGTTTCGACCGATGTCCGACACCTTCGGTGACTCCGCCGCCGTGAAGAACCACAGCGTGCCATCGAACGGTGTCTGCTGCGTCGCCATGGGGC
>CAYWCJ010000290.1:0-6223 GCA_964456595.1 uncultured Gemmatimonas sp.
TTCGATCTGCAGGCGGTGCCATGGCGCCGCTATCGCGACCTCCTCGATCTGACGAAATGGTACCTGGCGACGGTTGCGCTCGGCGCGTTCATCGGTCGTGCCGACATCCTGGCCCTCGGGCTGCTCGGGACCCTCGGGCAAGCCGGAACCTTTTCCAGCGGGCAGGTGATCGCATCGATCCCGGAGCTGCTCGGCAACTATCTGGCTGTCGTTCTGACACCGCGAATCATACCTTACGCGCGCAGCGGAGAGCTGCGTCGGTTGTTCACGATGGTCCAGGTGGCGCTGCTCGTCGCTGGGCTCGTCGGCTATGGGCTGGCGCTCGTGATCTGGGCCGACACCATGCCGATGGTCCTGCCGCCGCGTCACTTGCCGGCCGCGCAGATCGCGCTGATCCTGCTGCCCGGCACGCTGGCGGCGATGATCACGGTTCCGCTGGCGCTGCCCATTGTGATGCTCTGGCGCAAGACGATGATCCTGCGCATGGACTGCATCGTCGCGCCGGTGCTGCAGCTGCCCGGCGCCAGCGCACGCCCCTGGCTCGCCGCCGGACTCGCGGCCTATAGGCTCGGGGAACTCGCTGCCGCCGATCGCTTCTACACAGCAGCGCTCGCGCGACTGACGCCGCAGATGAAGGACAACGTGCTCAACCTCGGCCGCATTCTGCGCAAAGGTGACTCCGTGCGTGTGCTCGGACTCAACGCCGCCGATCGTGCGCGGACCGACAGCGCCTTCTGGGAATCGGCCGATCCGCTGCTCGCGACGCCTGAGAACGAGGCGCGGCTCGAGTATCTGTCGCGCATCGCATTCACGGATCTCTTCTTCACCGACAGCGATACACGCCAGATCGGCTGGAACACGGATCGTGGCCTGATCATCGCACGGTACGGCGAGCCACCGGTCATCGCCACGTTTCCGCCCAGTTCCGATGCCGATGCCGGCGATGCAATCGGTCGGATCATCACGGTCTGGTTCTATCCGCGCGCCGAAGTGGAGTTCGTCTTCTTTGGTCCGCCGGCAATGAACTCCGCGTCCTTCGCCGGCAACTATCGCGACTTCGCCGAAGAACGTCGCGACGCATCGCCGTTCATGCTCGACAACGTGCCGCTCGCAATGTCCATCGATTCGCTCCCCACGCAGGTGACCCGCTTTCGTGGTGCGAACGTGCGCGAGACCGAAGTGCTCGTGGCGACATCCATCGATGCGGCGCGCATGTATCGCGGTGCGGAAATCGATCGTGGTGTCCTCGAACGCTCGGTGCGCGTCGGCCCCGCGGCCCGATTGCAAGTGGCGTCGGTGGACACGATGCGCGTGTCCCTCCCCGCATCACGTCGCCTGCAGTGGCTGTTCGTCGATACACTCCGAGCAGGCGAGTATCGAATGCGGTTTGAGGCGCGTGATCCGTCCGTGACTGGCGCGTTCGGTCGCGCCCAGCTCGAAACAGTCCTGTCGACGTCCGACACCGCACATCTCGGCAGCAGCGATCTGCTCATTGCCGACAGGGTGGCCGTGCCGCCCACGACGCTTCGCTCGTGGCATCAACTGGGGCTCGTCCCGCGCGGCGATCTGGTCATGGCCCCACGCGACACTTTCAGTCTGTATTGGGAGAACTACGGACTGCGGGCCAACGCCGGGCAACGCGTCAGCTTCGAGGTGCGAATCGTCGTCACACTGCTGCAACTCGATCGCGGACGAGATCCGCTGCGCAACCTGTTCGGCAACATCTCAGACGCGGTGGGTCTGAGCCCCGAAGGTGATGAACAGTTGGGAATGCGCTACGAACGCACCGAAGCGGTGGAAGGACGCGATCGCATCCCGGGATTGGTCACGCTTGGACTCGGCACTGCGCCGTCCGGACGCTATCGTCTGACGGTGACTGTCAGCGATCGCGTGAGCGGACAGCGTACGAGCACCCAACGTGAGTTCACCATCAGCCGTGCAGGCCCATGAGCCCGAGCATGCCCTCGATCATGACCATGTTCTCGAATGTTGTTGAGCGTAGGGCGAAGCGCCCGTCGCGCGCGCGGCGGCGCAGCCTGCCGGTACTGGCGCTAACGCTCGCGTGTGCAAGCGTGGCGTTCACCACGGCCACAGCGCCGCTGCTCGCACAGCAGCGCATGAAAACGCGCAGCGAGCAGTCACCGCAGAAGGGTCCCGGCAGCCGAGCCGCGCTGTTCAGTCTGATCGGGGCAGCGTCCGGTGGCGCGCTGGCGATGGGGTACTACTACATGAGTCAGCAGGGTGACCGTGCCGGCGGTTGCCGGCCGTTCAATTGCGCCATGCCGTTTCTTGTGGTGAGCGGAGCGCTGTCCGGCCTGTTCATTTCACGTGAACTCGACGCACAGCGTCGCGCCGAAGCGCCGCGCACCGGCACGAGCTATTCCTTCGAATTCGACGAAGCCCAGTCATTTGCCGCACCCAACTTCATCGATGTTCGCGATTCGCTCATTGCGGTGGTGAGTGACAGTGGCGCGCAGCTCTTCTCGGCCCAAGCGTCCCCCAAAGCGCTGCGCCGCCGTGCAGCAGGGCTGAGCAGCCTGCGACAGGTTGTCATCCTGCCAGGTTCGCAGTCGCTTGTACTCGGCACCAACACCGCGCTCTGGGAAGCTTCGCTCACCACCGGCCCTGCATCGCGCATCGCGGATGGACCCGTCGATGCGCTTGCCGCGTCGAACGATGCCGTCATGTCCGCGTCGGGAAAGCTCGTGCGGCTGCGCCGTGGCAGCGGTGCCGCACAGCGCGTGGACAGCATGCAGATGTCGAGCGCGGTGTATGCGCTTTCGTTTGATGAAACGTCGCGGCAGTGGTGGGTCGCGCTCGATTCGTCCATCGTCCCGATCGAGGCCAGCACCGGGGGACTTCGCATGGGCCCTGCGCTGATTGTACCGGCCACCGCGCGCGCGATTGCCAGCAGCGGAGAATGGATCGCCGCCGCGCTCGGCGACGGCGGCGTGATCGCCTGGCGTCGTGAGTCACTCGGCAGTTCCGATATCACGCCCGTGCACGTCACACAGGAACCTCGCTTCGCGTACGATCTGGCGTTTCTGGGCGAGCAGTTGTTCGTCGCCGGTGGCGTGGATGGACTCTTTCGACTTTCGCTTTCCCCCGTCGCACGCGTACTCGGCTCCTCGCGCCAATTCCCCTTCGCGACCACCGTCCGCGCCTCGAACGGCGTCGTGTGGGTCGGTGATCGTGCGCGCCGTTCCATCGTTCGCGTGACGCCGTAACGTCGGCTGGGGACGTATCGCTTACCCGCACCCACCCTCACTCGGCCGCTGTTTGTGAGTTGTGAGTTCACCGTTGTAGTGGAGCGGAACTGCCAACCGCAACTGGCGGAGGCGTTCGCTCAGCTTTTCGCGTCCTCGCGATCCTGAGCTACCTGCCGCGAACGGACTTTGGCAAAGCGGCCTGCAGGATCGTATTCGGACCCATTCGCCCTTCCTGCGAGAACTTGGACTGCAGGTTGACGCGCACCAATCCGAAGTTCAACCACGCGGGTGCGCTGTTGGCCTTGGGAATCGTGTCCGTCGAGACGCGCGAAGCCATCGCGAAGATCACCCTCGGCGTTTCGAATACGACGTCCGGTGCCGGGTTGGTTTTATCCGCTTCGTACAGCGAGAGCCGTGCAGGGTACGGCGATGTACGACGACCAACGTACACCGTGTCGTTGAAGAGACCGGTCGTGTCGAACTTCACCGCGTACGCGTTGTAGTAGTAGCCAACGGGCGGGCGGAAGTAGTTCGAGTCGTTGGCGACCATGATCTTGCCGCGTACTTCCACGCGACCGCGCGGAATGATCGTCATCACACCATTGGTGGCGACCACGAACTCCTGATTGGCACCCGGATCACCTGCGCGCGCGGGAATAGCACGACCGAACGCGCCGAAGCGAAGCGGCGCGATGCGTGTGGTGCCGCCCTGACTGCGACGTCCCCACAACGGACGCACTTCGGTCGGTGCAGCGCCGGCTGCCGCCGGCTCGATGCTGACGAGCAGCGTGTTCAGCGAGTCGGCTGCATCGAATCCCGTCGAGGCGTTTCGCGCCGTAGCGACACGAAACCCGATGTTCGAGCCGCCGGTGCGGAAACTCGATACGCCGGTGCGGTTGGTGACCGTCGGAACGAACACCGGGTCACCCGCAGCATTCAGCGTCGAGTCCAAACGCGTGACCGTCAGGTTCATGCTCGTGACGCGCGCGAACTTGGTGGCGGAATCGTTCGCGAACCAGAGCGTGTAGCTGCCGGTGGTGAGCGAATCGAGACCCGCCAGCGTCACGATGACGGAGTCGGTGGCCGGTGTGGCCGACGACACGACCGCGACCGGGAAGGTGGCGGTGCCGCGTGGGAGGTTGGTGGACGTCTTGACCAGAATGGTACCGAATCCAAGGTCACCGACCGGTTCGAGCGTGGTGGAACGCTCATCGCTGCACGCGGCGGCGATGACGAGGGTAGCGGCGCATGCGCCGACGAGCAGATGGCGAAGTGTTCGCATCGGTTAGTTGCCCCCGCCAATGCCGCCCGGGATGTATCGGAAGCCGAGCGTGAACATTGTAATGAGAGCGGTGGATTTGGCCGCGGGCGGCGTTGGGAAATCTTCCGGAAACGGCGTGTTCAGTTCTGCGCGCCCAAACGCCGGGTTGAGCAGGTTGCGGTCGTACTTGGTGTACGTCACCGCGCGCACATCGAGTTGAATACCCACGCGCTCACCAAGCTTGTACCACACACCCGCCCCGCCCGTATACGACGCGTCGTTCTTGCGAACGGCCTTTCCGTTCACCTGCGGATCCAGAATCATCACGTAGGTGCCGACACCGCCCAGCAGGAACGGGCTCAGTGTCTTGCTCGGATATCGCATCGTGCCGAAGAGCGAGATGTTCACCGTGGTGACGGGCTGGCCGACGTTCTGGTAGTAGATCGAGTCACCGCCGGCCACCGACGCATTGCCGTAGCGCAGTCGGGTGAGAAAATCCTTCTTCGTCGAGTTTCCGCGCGACACGTCGACGGCCGTACCGAGGCCGAAGATCTTGGTCAACGCGTACTCGGTGTCCAGTCCCAACAGCGCGGCCTGTTCAAGACTGGCCGACCGCTCCGCCGTCACGGCACCAATGCGTGTCGTGACCGAGAACTGCTTGGGCAGCGACTGCGCATGGAGAGCCGACGCCGAGAGCGCGAGGAGAGCGAGCGAGCGAAGCACGCGTCTCATTTGCCCACCTCGAAGGAAAAGATCTGAATGTTCTGCAGCGCACCGGCCGACTCGTACGAGTAGTCGAACTTCACGTTGCGGCCGAGCACGGGCAGACGTAGACCGAACCCCCCGGCGAGTCCGACCTGATTGTCGGTGCCCGTCGCGCGCTCATCGTTGTACCAGCGCTTGCCGCCGCGCACGAACAGCAGGTTACGAAAGCCGTATTCCAGGCCGACGCCGTACTGGGTGCTGTAGTCGGTCGCGTCCGAGACGGCAATTTCGCCGTTGAGCGTGTTCTTGCCACCAGCGCCGCCGAACAACGAGTTGGCGCTGCCAAGCAGGTCCGACCCGACCGAGAGACGAAACTCCACCGGAATTTCTGTCGCTCGCGTGAAGTACTCCACGCGGCGCGACTCCGAGAGCTGCGAACCGTCGGTCGTGGTGACGATGCGCTGAATGAGCGCTCCGCTCGCTGACGAGCTGCCGCCGACATTCTGAATCGCCCCACCCAGCACAAGACCGAACAGTCCGGTGTTGAACTGCGTGCCGATATCGAACGCCATCCAGTTCGTGGACGCATCCGGAATGCCCTCGGTGATGTACTTGATCTGGCCGCCCGCCGAAAGACGATCGGTCAGCCGCTTCGCGTAGCCAATGCCGGCCACGGTCGACGTCCACTGGAACGAGTTGCCACCGAGACGCTCGCCGAACGGGTTCAATTCGGTGGTGCGCTTGATGTCGCCCGAGCTCAGCGTGTTGAGGTGCACGCCGATCACGCCCCCGAGCAGCGGGATCGAGGTGGCCGCATACGTCTGACCGACACCAAGATCACCGTACAGATTCTGCCGACCGGCGACGACCGCGAACGACTCGGAGGTGGCGGCGCCGGCAGGATTCCAGTACCAGGCCAGCGGGCCGGAGACGGAGCTGCCGACCGCACCCGCCATCGCGCCGCCGCGGGCGCCGATACCGATGTGCAGAAAGTTCGCGCCGCGGGTGCCCTGTCGATTGGGCGTGTCCTGCGGCGTGGGAAGAATGC
>CAYWCJ010000291.1:0-6179 GCA_964456595.1 uncultured Gemmatimonas sp.
GCAATTCATAGAAGCGACGCTGATCGTACAGGAGCGCGGCCAGCGCGGTCGCACTCTGCTCGTGCGCAGGCACGGCAGCGAGCGCACGACGAAAGTACTCCTCGGCCTGACTGCGATCGACGAATGCCGCATTCTCGATCGGCCGGGAGAGTTGCTGCAGGAACTCGCGCGTGTAATGCAGTCGTCGCTGCGAGACGATCGGGTCGAAAATGAGGTTGCTCGAGTAAAGCCAGCGGTTCTTCCCCGTGAGGTAGCGTCGCGCCTTGATCTGTCCAAGCTCGTACGCCACATCGGCGAGTTGCGAGGGATCGCCATTCTGTTCGGCCACCGACAGCGCGCGACGAAAGAGCCGCTCGGCTTCGACGCGAAGGATGGGTGTATTGAGACGCAGTCGACCGAGCTCGAGGAGATAGCGTGGGTTGCGTGCATCGATGCTGTTGGCGCGGTTCAGCAGATGCCACGCCAGGATGCGTCGGGGCGTATCGCCGATGGTCAGGGCCGTGGTGCGCGACAACACGAGTCCGCGCCAGTACAACGCATCAGGGTCGCGCGGCGACTGATCGGTGGCGCGCTCCAGCAGCTCCAGTGCCGCCGATGTGTCACCGACACTCGCCTTTTCGCGCGCATCGTGCACGAGCGATTCCGTCGGCACCCTGGTGCGCGCCGACTGTGCCTGCAGCGTCGAGGCGTGGCGCGTGTGCGGCAGGTGGCCGGCGAGCAGGATTGCGACCGCAAGGCGGACGGCGAGCGTTCGAACGGACGGGATACAGGACACCGGAGAGGGAACGCGGTGTGCGACGGAGAGGAGGCGAGGCGTGTGGCGCATCACGTCCACGCGAGATGCGCGCGAGACGATGCGGTAAGCTAACGGGCGAAGGTGGCTTGCTGGATGGAACCGCACACGTCAGGTGACGTAGTATGCAGCGCGAGTCATCCTCTCAAACCATCTCAGTCGCCGTGCCGTCACGGGCTGGTCTCGTGCGGCCCGAACCCGAAGTTTCCCTGATCGCCATCGTCATGATCAAGCCGCGTCCCACCGTCTCCCCTTCGCTTGCGGTGCCTCAGCCGCGCCGCACCCCCGCGCCGTGGCTGCACTCCGGTGCGATGCTGCTGGGGGCACTGATCGTGCTGTTGACGCCGCAGCGCGCGCAGGCGCAGGCGACCAACTATCCATCGCTGCAGCTCCCCACGGCGAGTGTGCGTGACTACACCGCGGCGATTGCCGGTGGTGAAGGGACGACGCTGTTCTTCCAGTGGCGTGAGCGAGCCGGCGAGGGGATGCACTTCGGGCTCGACGCCGGGCTGTCCGATCAGCGGTCGCGCAACCTGCTCGCGTTCCTCGGCGTATCGGGCGGGAAGGAGTTGTTGCGCGCGTCGTCCGAGCAACCGCTCGACCTGCTGGGGACCGTGGGGCTTGGCGTCGCGATCGGCGATGGCAGCACCTCATTGCGTTTGCCGGTTGGCGTGAGCGTGGGGCACACCTTCCCGCTCGATCAGGGGATGTCGATTACGCCGTACGTGCATCCGCGCATGTCGCTCGACGTGTGCGGCAGCTGCGGCCGCGCCGATGACAGTCGATCGGACGTGAGTCTCAATTTCGATCTCGGCGCCAACTTTCAGGTGAATCGACAATTCGCGTTGCGGGTGGCCGCCGTCTTCAGCGGATCGGATCAGCTGTCGGGTGGCGACGCGTTCGCGGTGGGCTTCAACTGGACGCCGACCGCGCTGTCGCGTTTTCGGCCGGCGAGCACGCGCTCCGGCGCGTCGCGGAGCGTTCGCTAGCGTGATCCCGGCCTGGCGCGATTTGTCCCGCATTGTGTGCGGCTCGGCAAGGAAATACCGAGTGGCATGGGGCGCCGTACTTCCGTTGGGTGCTTCGAAAGGCGCCACGTTGCAGATCGATTGGCGTGATGGACGACGCACCACGCTCAGCGACATCAAGCCGAATCGCGAGTTCGAGATCACCATGGCACGGGCGGCGCCACGCACGGACAGCGCGTCTCGCGTCGGCGATGTCACCTGCGGTCGGTTCGCACTCGTCGTCGACCGGACCGCTGGCCCTCGGCGACGTGGACAACGATGGTCGTGTCGATCTCTTCGTTGGGTCGCGTGCGGTGCCGCAGCAGTATCCGCTCCCCGCATCGTCCGGACTGTTTCGAAACGTGAACGGCCGCTTCGAGTTCGACACGCTGAACGCGCTCGTGTTGCGTGACGTCGGCATGGTGTCGGCCGCGATATTGGCCGACATGAATGGCGATGGACACGCCGACCTCGTGCTGGCGCGTGAGTGGAAAGCGCTGCGGTTGCTGCTGAACGATGGGCATGGTCGCCTGCAGCCGGCACCGAACACGTGGGGACTCGATCGCCTGACGAGTCGATGGAACGGTGTGGCGGCAGGCGACCTGGATGGCGATGGTCGGCTCGATCTCGTCGCTACGAGCTGGGGTGCAGGACGTCGCTACCGATCCTTTGCATCTGGCGTCCGCGTCCAGATAACGATGCTGCCGCAGGGCGGAGTGTTGACGCTGCGTGCGGAGAACTCGAACGGCACCGTGCTGATGTTCGAGTACAGCTCCATTGCTTCAATGTCGCTGGCGAGAATGTCGTCCACCTCCATCCCGCGCGCACGGGCGCCGTCCAGCCAGACATCGGGAATGCACAAGGCGCCCTGCGGCCCCGCTTGCGACACGAAGCGCACGCGTCCACGCACCACATTCACGCCACGCATGTTGCGCAACATATCACTCGGCCGTGCAGCATTGCGCGCGGCGATCTCGGCGCGTGAGACAAAGACGCCATTGCCCTTGGCGCGTCGTTCCTCGAAGTCGCGCAGGCCGAGTGCGTGCCGCGTGGACGTCTCCCTGACCGTCACGCCTGCGAGAGGCTGCGCGGTTCGCTCGAGCTGCACGAGCACCGTGTCCCACTGCTGTTCGCGTGCCGTGAGCAGCGCCGATACTGGTGTGTAACCCACCTGTCGCACGGTGATCGTGACGGTATCAATGCCAGCGGTGAAGAGCAGAAACGAGCCGCGACCGCTGGTGACCGTCGATTGTCCGGGAATTGCAATCGTCACACCGGGCAACGCGACACCTGACGGATCGCGCACGACGCCTACCAGTTCGCGCCGCATCGGTCGGGATGCGTCTGGCGGCTGCGTCAGGGCGCGCTGCATGGGCAGCACGATCGCACAGGCGACCGCGCTGCACAGCATGCCCACACGAAGACGAGCCGTCATCTGCATCCGCTACCGAGCGAGCAGTTCTTCCACCAGCGCGACCGATCGCGCCGTCGCCCCAAGCTCCGCACGCACGACTTCTCGCGCGCGCTGTCCCTCACGTTCACGTTTCTGCTGATCGCCCAGCCACTGCGTGAGCACCTCGGCCAGCGCGCGACTTGTGCGCGCCGTCGCCCCTCCGCCAGCCGCCAGCAGCAGACCTGCTTCGCGACTCATGGTATGACGCGGCCCAAAGGCCACCGGCACGCCGAACGCGGCCGGCTCGATCACGGAGTGCAGTCCCGCCGCATGAAATCCGCCGCCCACAAACGCGGCATCGGCCAGCGCATACACGTCGCCCAACAGGCCCACCTGATCCAGAACGATCACATCGGCGTCGCCGTCGCCGCTTCCGGCCCGTTCCTGCAAGACGGACAACCGCACGACGCGCAAGCGATGCGTTTTCGCCCACGCCTCGAGGGATTGTACGTGTACATCCGTTGGCTCGTGCGGCGCGACGATGAGGCGCGCGCCGGGAATCGCACGGCGAACGGCAATCCAGGCGTCGCCCAGGACCGCGTCGTCGGCGGGCCAGGTGCTGCCGGCGACCAGGGTGGGACGTTTGCTGCGGAGCAACGTCAACAACGGTGAGGTGCGGTCAACGGCTTCGGCGCGCGACCACACCTGATCGAAGCGCGTATCTCCGGTCACGCGAATCACGCTCTCGCGCACGCCGAGCAACTGCAGTCGCGCGCCATGCTGCGCATCGATGGCGCCGACGGATCGGAGCGCCGCGTAGGCATCGTGGAGCAGCATTTTCGAAAACGCACCGAGCCGACCGGATCCGGGCGCCAGCGTTGCACTCAGCAACGCGACGGGAATGCCACGCGCGGCGGCACGCGCGACGAGCACCGGCCACACGTCCAGCTTGACGAACACGAGTGCAGTAGGCTTGAGCGCGTCGAGCATCGCGTCGCACTCGCGCGCGCCATCGAACGGCAGGTAATCGGTGATGTCGGCGCCTACGCTGTCGGCGAAGCGCGCGGCACTTGGCGAATAGAACGTGTAAGCGAGCTGCACTTCCGGATGCGCCGTGCGCAGTGCGTGCGCGACCGGGCGGGCCTGCAATCCTTCACCCACTGACGGCGCGTGCAGCCACACCAACGGGCGTTGTACGTCGCGCACCGCCGCGGCGCGTGTACGAACGCGGTCGAGCAATCCGCGACGTGCCTGGACTGATCGCGCGAGCTTGCCCTCCCCGGCTGGTACGAGTTGCGTGGCGGCGCGCGCCGCGAAGAGTCCGAGTGAGTACAGTGCGGCAATCGCTCCGTTCAGCGCGACCTCTTGGTGGCGGCCATGACAATGGCAGTGTCGATGGCCTTGCGGAAATCGCTGTACGGCGCGGCGCCTTGCACCAGGAACTCGCCCACCAGAAACGACGGTGTCGAGCGCACGCCGGCCTGACTGGCCTGCTGGACGTCAGACTCGATCAGCGCCTGAATGGCCTTTGAGGCGCGACAGCGCGCGAACTCCGTCATCTCGACCGCATTCGCCCGAGCGAGACTGTCGAGATACGGCTTGACATCGGTCTTGGCACCAATCGCTCCCTGATCGCGAAAGAGCGCTTCGGAATACTCCCAGAACTTTCCCTGCACGCCGGCGCACAGCGAAGCTTCCGCTTCGAGCCGGGCATGCGGATGCTGGGGCAGCGGCAGGTGGAGCATGGCCATGCGAATCTTGCCCGGATCGACGTAGTCGCGCTTGATCGCCGCCATCGACGAATCATGCCACTGCTTGCAGTACGGGCATTGAAAGTCGCTGATGACCACCAACCAGACCGCGCCGGATTCTGGGCCAAGCAGACGTCCGCGATCGGCCTTCGCGATCAGTGCGGAATCGGAGAGGGTATCACCGGGAGCGCGAGCGACAGGCGTTGCTGCGGCGGGCGCCGCGCTGCTGTCACGACTTGCGGCATCGGCGCGACCACAGGCGCCGAGGGCGCTGAGACCAAGCCCCGCGACAACCGCGAGCAGCGTCGACGCGCGAGAAAGAGGTGCGATGCCACGCATGTCACAAAGGGCAGAAGACGACTGGGTGCGCGATTTGCATCGCGTGCATGGATAAAAATAGCGTGATGCGCCCATTCGCTGACACCGGGACCATGCCACGCACGTATTATCCATCGAGTACGGGCATCGTGCGTCTCTCTCATCGCCTCGGCTTGTCTCTTCGATTCGTTCGTTCGCGGCTGTTGGTGGGTGCGCTGCTGTCGATGGTGGTGCCAGCGGCGCTGCGGGCTCAGCCACCCGCCTTGCCGGCGCCCACCGGCTACGTCAACGACTTTGCCGGGGTGCTTCCGACTGACGCCCGTTCGCGGCTCGAGGCGCTTGCCCAGCGCGTGAATGCGGCCACGCGGGGCGACATGGTGGTCGTCACGCTCCCCGACCTTGGCGGCCGACCGGTCGAAGAAGTCTCGTTGCGACTGGGACGAGAGTGGAAGGTCGGATCGGACGCCGCGATCGGCGACCAGGCGCGCAATGCCGGCGTGATCATCCTCATCGTTCCCAAGGAGTCGTCCTCCACGGGGCGCGGCTCCTGTCGCATCGAGACGGGACAGGGAACGGAAGGGTTCATCACCGACGGTACCGCCGGCGAGATCTGTCGTGGCGCGAGAGAGATGTTCGTGGCGCAGGACTACGTCGGGGCGATCGGGTTCGTGGCTGGACAGGTGGCGGCGCGCTATGCCGCTGCGTACAACGTCACGCTCGACGGGGTGCCGGTCGCCCCGCAGCGGCGCTCGTCGCGAGGTGAGCAGCGCGAGATCTCGCCCGTGGCCGCGCTGGTACTCATCGTGATCGTATTCTTCGTCCTGAGTTCGGCCGGCCGGCGCCGTGGCTGCGTCGGATGCCTCCCCATCCCCATTTCCGGCCCCTCGGTGGGCGGCTTTGGACACAGCGGCTGGAGT
>CAYWCJ010000292.1:0-6103 GCA_964456595.1 uncultured Gemmatimonas sp.
CGACATCAGCCACGATGGATGGAGGCACACGATGACACCAGACACGATGCACACGACGGGTTCGGGCGCGACGACCATGCAGGTTGAGGAGAGTCGCGATTTCCGATCGTACCACGCGTTTTTGCGTGAGGCGCGCAAGTACATGGAAACGCCCGTGTACGAGGAGATGTACCGGGCCTATCGACGCGTGGTCGAGGGCGCGGGCGGCCGCACGCCGCGCACGGTGAATGAGGCGTTCGCCGTGATGGATTCGCTACCCGAGTTCAAGCTGTACTGTTGGTTGTTTCGCAACCTGCAGCGCTTCAAGTACAGCAAGAATGACTTGGGCATCGTAGGCACGGTCAAGTCGCAGCGTGAACGCCTTGCGGCGGCGATCAACGCGGCGGCGGCCGAGCCGGGCGACGAACTCCGGCTCAACCCGGCGCTCGAGCTGCCGACGTATTACTCGCTGGTGGACTTTCATCAACACCCCGGTGGGGTGTGGAATGACGATGTGGACGGCGTGATCTACGACGTCGCGCGGCGCACCACGTTGCCGTCGCACATGGACCCGAACGGGCTCTATCGGCTGATCTTCTCGTACTTCCCGCAGCGCGACTACGCGCGCGTGCTCGACTGGGGCACCGGCCATGGCGCGGGCTTGCTCACCTGGCACGAAGGGCACGCGGAGAGTGAGCTCCATGGTGTGGATCTCTCGGCGCCGTGTCTCAAGTACGCACACCTGCGGGCACGTGAAGCGGCCGTTCGCGTCATCTTCACGCAACAGGATTTTGAGCACCTCGATTACCCCGACAACTCATTCGACGCGATCTTTTTCGTCTTCATGCTGCACGAGCTTCCTCCGCAGCACAGCGAAGCGTGCTTGCGCGAGGCGCATCGCGTGCTGGCGCCTGGCGGCGTGATGGGCGGCATGGAACTGACGCTCGTGCCGGGCGAGCCATTTCAGAATGCTGTGCAGCTCACCGACGGTTGGTTGAACAATGAGCCGTACATGGCGACGACGCTGTACACGGACTATCGCGCACTCGCGCAGAAAATCGGTTTCTCACAGGTGTCGGTCGAACCGTTCCGGGCGCTGATGAATGCCGTGCCGCAGGTGGCCGACGGCATCCCGCCAAAGATGCGGTGGGACATGATGCTTTTCACCAAATAGGGGAACGCACAAATGGCCATCAAGCAACCGGTCACGGTTCGCGAGCCGTACTTTTTCAGCGAGCCCATGACCGATCGACTGCTGGGCGCCGTGATGGCGCTCGCCAGCGAGGTCCATGCGCTGCGTGAGCGATCGCGCACGCTCGAAGATCTGCTCGTCGCACGTGGTGCGCTCGCCGCCGGTGAGGTCGAGGCATTCGTGCCGAACGCGGCGCAGCGCGCCGCACGCGATGCGGACTTGAAGGCGATCGTCACGCGAGTGATGTCCGAGTTTTCGCGCAGCGAAGTTCCGCAGTCGCACATCGATGAACGGGTCATCGATATCGCGCGCCTCTCCAACGAACTCGACCTGCCGGTGACTGCGGCCGCCGACGGCATCGGCGTACTGCCAGTGTCGCCCACTCTGGAGGCCGCGGTGGGGCGTCATGGGTGACGATGCAGCGGTATTGACTATCCGAAATCTGGTGGATGCGCATTTCCGGCATACCATCGCGAAGGACGCAGATGCCATCATCGGACGCTACGCCGCAACGGCGGACACATACGTCTTCGTCGAGGGACCGCGATGGAGCACCACGGGCATCGAGCGGATCGATACGGGATGGCGTGCGTACGTCAACGCACCCATGGCGATGATGGATTTCGCGTGGGTCGAAGGACCACACGCCGGCGTCAGCGATACGATGGCGTGGCATGCCGGCATCGTCGACATCGACATGCAGATTCGCGAGACGCAAACACGCGTCCGCTTTCGTGCGACGCATGTGCTCCGCCGCGGCACCGATGGCGAATGGCGCATCGAACACGAACACTTTTCGCAGCCGGCGGCCGATCCATACGGCATTGGCGATTGGCTGCCGGCAACCTCGCCGACGCTCAGCACCTGAGTCGAATCCGCGTCTATGCCTCCCTACCGCGCGCTCGCCCTGCAGCTCACCTGCCGAACCGTCAACGGCGCGGCGCATCGCGCTGAGGCGGAAGCAATCGTGCAGGACTCGATTGCGCGCATCGGGCGACAGCTTGCGGCCAGTCTGGCGTTCATCGGGCGTGATTGCCGATTGGTGGTGCTGCCGGAGTACGCGCTCACCGGCTTCCCGCTCGGTGAAAGCATCGATGAATGGCGCGTCAAAGCATGCTTCGCCATCGACGGCCCCGAGTACGCCGCAGTTGCAGCGCTCGCGCAGCGGCATGCCGTGTTCCTGTGCCTGAACGCGTACGAAACAGATCCGCACTTTCCCACGCTCTATTTTCAGGCGTCGGTCGTGTTTGGGCCAAGCGGGGAGACGGTGCTGCGCTATCGTCGGCTGATCTCGATGTTTGCACCGACCCCGCACGATGTGTGGTCCGCGTATCTGGACCGCTACGGTCTGGATGGTGTGTTCCCGGTGGCGCGAACCGAGTTGGGAAACCTCGCGGCGATTGCCTCCGAAGAGATCCTGTATCCGGAGATCGCGCGATGTCTGGCAGTGCGCGGTGCGGAGGTGTTTCTGCACAGCACGTCGGAGGTGTACGGCCCCGGCCAAACGCCTAAGGAGATCGCCAAGCGCGCGCGCGCGGTCGAAAACCTTGCGTACGTGGTGAGTGCGAACAGCGCGGGCATGACGGGCAGCGCGATTCCCGCGTCGTCGGTCGACGGTGGCAGCAAGATCGTCGATCATCGCGGACTGGTGTTGGTCGACGCGGGCCCTGGCGAGTCGATGTCGGCCTTCGCGACGATCGACATCGACGCCCTGCGTGCGGAACGACGGCGCCCGGGCATGAGCAACCTGCTCGCACGTCAACGATTTGAATTATTCGCCGACACGTACGCCGGCACGTCCGTCTATCCAGCCAACACGCTCGGCGACGCACCGTTCGACCGCAGCCACTTTCTCGACACACAACGCCGCACGATCGATGCGCTCGTGGCGCGCGGGGTGATCACGTGACGACCGTCGGCGCAAACGTCAGTGAGAGGCTGTCCGCATTTCCCGTGCGTGACCCGCGGACGGGCACGATCGAGTCATTCATCGAGCCGCCAAACGCTCCCGCCACCGACGCGCTCGCGACGCGTATGCGCGAGGCGCAACCGCGCTGGGCAGACATGGGTGTGGACGCGCGCGCCGTCGCGATGCGCGCGTGGCGTGACGCTCTCAGTGCGCACAAGAATGCGCTCATCACGGCGCTCGAACGCGACACCGGACGACGCGCGATCTCAGTGATGGAGTTCGAGCTCGTGCTCAGTGCGATCGAACGATGGGCCGCGCAAGCACCGGCGCTGTTGGCAAGCGCCGAGCGTCCGTCCGCGCTGCCGTTTGTACGCATCCGTGCGACGACGTCGCCGTATGCGCTGGTGGGTGTGATCAGTCCGTGGAACTTTCCGTTACTGCTGGCCACGCTCGACACGATCCCGGCGTTGCTGGCCGGGAGTGCGGTGATCGTCAAGCCAAGTGAAGTGACGCCTCGCTTCATCGAGGTCGTGAATGCCGCGATCGCGGACGTGCCGGTGTTGCGCGATGTCTTCGTAATGATTCCTGGCGCTGGCGCAACCGGTCGTGCACTCGTGAACGTCGTCGACATGGTGTGCTTCACCGGCAGCGTCCCCACGGGGCGCATGGTAGCCGAGCAAGCGGCGGCACGGTTTATCCCCGCCGCCTTGGAGCTTGGCGGTAAGGATCCGGCTGTGGTCTTGGCCACTGCCGATTTAGCTCATGTCGCGCCAGCCGTGGTCTGGGGTTCAGTGGTGAACGCGGGGCAATCGTGTCTCTCGATCGAGCGCGTGTACGTGCATCGCAGTCGGTACGACGAGCTGGTGTCGCGGGTGGTCGCGATTGCGCAGCAGGTGGGGCTCTCGTGGCCCGATGAGTCGGCGGGGCCCATCGGTCCGCTGATCGCCGAACGGCAGGCGTCGGTGATTGAGATGCAACTGGCTGACGCGCGGGAACGCGGTGCCGTTGTGCACTGCGGCGGCACTATTGAGCGACACGGCGGCGGGTACTGGATCCGGCCAACGGTGGTGACGAACGTCGATCATCGCATGCGGCTGATGACCGAAGAGACCTTTGGTCCGATCATCCCGATCATGCCGTTCGATTCGGTGGACGAAGCAGTTCACCTCGCCAACGACAGCGTATACGGGTTGAGCGCGGCCGTCTTCGCCGGCACCAACGAGGAAGCCATCGCCGTGGCGCAGCAGCTCGACGCGGGCGCGATCAGCATCAACGACGCGGCGCTGACTGCCGTGATGCATGAAGGCGAAAAAAACGCGTTCAAGTTGTCCGGACTTGGCGGCTCTCGCATGGGCGCCGCGTCGATTCGTCGGTTCCTCCGCCAGAAGGCGCTTCTCATTCGCCAGGGGATCGGGCGCGATCCCTGGTGGTTTCCCGACCGCACCGCGACGCCGTAATCCCACGCGCTGTCGCTTGCACTGTTCCGCATACAAACCAATCCCCGAATACCCGCCTTACAGGAGTCGACGATGTCAGCGATCAGAACCGGCATGCCCTTGCTTGCCCGACACGAGGGTGAGTGGGTTGGGACGTACACCGAGATCGACCTCGATGGCAACATCCTCGACACGCATCGCTCGCACTTGTTCTGCACGTTTCCCACAGACAGTCCGTTCGATTATCACCAGCTCAACAAGTACACGTGGGCCGACGGCCGCACCGATGAACGCCAATTTCCCGCTGTTTATCGCGATGGGCGTATCTGGTGGGATAACGAGCTGATCACCGGCTCGGCGTGGGAGATCGATGACAAGACCGTCGTGCTGACGTGGACCCGCAAAGAGATGCCGGGCACGTATCTCTACGAAATGATCCAGCTCAGCACCGACGGTCAGCATCGGGCGCGCACGTGGCATTGGTTCACGGACGATCAGCTCGTGAAGCGCACGATCATCAAAGAACGGCGGCACGCGTGAATCCAACCGTGACCGCCGCCGCACCGCGAACCGGAAGCATGCACTACGGCTGGATCATTGTCGGCTGTGCGTTGCTGGCACTGCTCGTCAGCAATGGCATGACCATCTCCGGTTTGACGGTGTTCGACAATGCGCTGCTCGGCGAGTTCAAGTGGACGCGCGGCGCCTTCAAGCTGGGTGGCACCATCTCGTTCGTGCTGGCGGGGCTTCTCGGTCCGATCGCTGGCGGTATCGCTGACCGATCCGGCGTGCGTCCGCTGATGACGCTCGGCGCCGTCATGTTGAGCGCGGGGCTGTATCAGT
Organism: uncultured Gemmatimonas sp.; assembly: GCA_964456595.1. Lineage (GTDB taxonomy): Bacteria > Gemmatimonadota > Gemmatimonadetes > Gemmatimonadales > Gemmatimonadaceae > Gemmatimonas. Next base: position 5,360 of record CAYWCJ010000292.1, read on the forward strand.
ACAGTCGCGTCACCTCGCTGACCGATGTGTACATCGCCCATGCCCTGTTTGGCGTGGCGCTGGCCTGTGTTGGCCTCGTGATCAACGTGCTGCTGGTGTCACGCTGGTTCACGACACGACGCGGGACGGCGATCGGCCTCGCGCTCGTGGGCACCAGCCTCGGTGGGTCGGTGTTCCCCCCGCTCAATGCGGCGCTGATGCGCAGCATGCCGTGGCGAGAGGTGTTCCAGCAGATCGCGCTGATTCCGCTGGTGATCATTCCCATCGTCTGGCTGTTTGTACGCGACTGGCCGCGCGACAAGGGCCTTCAGCCCTACGGTGGTGCGCCACAGCAGACACAGGACCCCAAAGCACTACCAGGAATGGAGTACGGCGCGGCACTTCGCACCGTGAACTTCTGGGCACTCGCGTTTGCGGCGACTGCCACGTTCTATGCAATTCTCGCCATGACCGCGCACCTGTTTCTGCACCTGACGACTGGTCTTGGCTTTCCGCCGGCCACTGCGGCGGCAGCGGTGAGCACGCTCTTTCTGCTCGGACTGGCCGGAAAGTTCATGTTCGGCACTGCTGCTGATTTCATGAATCGCAAGGTTGTGTTCATCGGCAACTTGGTGGTGATGCTTGTCGGCACGATCTTTCTGCTCATGGACTCGACGGCCACGCTCTGGCCGGCCGTGGTGCTGACCGGGCTGGGATGGGGCGGGCTGTACACCATGTTGCAGCTGCTGGTCGTCGAGAGCTTCG
>CAYWCJ010000293.1:0-1287 GCA_964456595.1 uncultured Gemmatimonas sp.
GAAGAGCCACGCGCGGACTTCGCCTCACGACCGGTGGCACGCATCGGCGACCCACAGTTGCTGCGCGCGGGCGATCTGGTCATTGCCAACGGGCATCCGCTCGGCGTGGAACACGCCCTTTCGCTCGGCGTGGTGCACAGTGCGCCACGCGATGCGTCGAACCCATATATCAGCGCGGATATTCGGCTCGCACCGGGAAACTCCGGTGGACCACTGGCCGATGCCAGCGGGCGCGTGGTCGGCGTCAACAGCATGATCGTTGGCGGACTCGCACTCGCCATCTCCACCGATGCGGTGCGCCGACTCATCGCCGCCGCGACACCACGCCCTTCCCTTGGGGTTGAGCTGCGCACCGTGCAGGTACGGCTGCCATTGCGCGCTGACAGCACATCGGTGGGACTGCTCGTGCTGCGATGTGACGAGACCGGCGCGGCCGCGCGCGCGGGCATCATCGCCGGAGATGTGCTGCTTGGTTTCGCCGGGAAGCCTTTTCGTTCACCAAGCGAACTCGCACAGCTGTTGCGCGACGCGGGTGCCCACGCATCGTTGCGTCTCGATGTCGGTCGTGCACAGAGGCAGTTCAGCGTGACCGTGCAGCTGGGTGCACCGAGATCGCGCCATCGGCACACACGTCACGCTGCGTGATCCGCAGTCACCGTCCCACTGGCCGAGGCATGCATGCACGTCACGGCCTGACAATGCGCCGCGAGTCGAGGGGCAGTGCGACGATGACAGGTCATCGTCATCCGCGCCCGATGTCACTGCACGTCGCGTCATGACACGGGTAGCGGTGGTGGCCGACTCCGCCGTGTTGCGCGCCGGCCTCAGTTCGCTCATTGCCAGTGACCCGGGTCTGGTGCTGATCGACGTGCGGCACGAGTCGGCGTTCAGCACGGGACTCGGTCTCTTCGATCGCGCGGTCTGGGGGCAGCTGACATCGGCTGATCCTGATGTCGTGGTGTGGGCGCCGTCGCGGGAGCTGGTCGAACAACTCGATGGTGCGGCAGGCAACGTCGCCGACGACTCGGCGTTCGAGGGGGCAGGCGATGTGCGGATGGATGCACAGCGGCCCGATACAGCGGACGGCTTTGACGATGGTCGCGTCGGCGACAGTCGCCTCGACGATACCCGCTTGGACGATGCGCGCTCCGACGGGGATCTCGTCACGCCCGCGCTGGTCGTCTTTGTGGACGTTGCCGACGCCCGTGTGGCCGCACGCGCGCTGGCCGCAGGGGCAGGGGCCGTCGTCACCCGGACCGCCGATGCTGCTGAAGTGCTGGCCGTTGT
>CAYWCJ010000293.1:1297-6079 GCA_964456595.1 uncultured Gemmatimonas sp.
GCGGCCCTGCGAGATGAGGGCAAGGCTGGCGAATGTGCAGGCGGTCGCAGCGGGACTGTCGGTATTGCCACGGGGCCTGGTACGCGAGCTGCTTGGCGGTGCTTTCTCCGCCGAAAGCGCCACGTCACGCCCGGTTGAAACCATCGTCTCCCCGCTCACTCCGCGCGAGCAGGAAGTGCTCGCGCTGCTGGCGCAGGGGTTGGCCAACAAGGCCATCGCGCCAAAACTTGGGATCTCCGAGCACACGGTAAAGGCTCACGTGGCGGCCATCTACGAAAAGCTGGGGGCGGGCAACCGGGCCGAGGCTGTGGTGTTGGCGGCACGACGGGGACTCTTGATGCTGTGAATCGTCCCGCGGTGGCTAGCTGGCGTGTGCATGGCTGCGCATCTTGCAGTCGTGGGTGCCGCGAGCATTCGATCCCCGCCTCCTGCTGCTTCCCCCACCACCACTCACCACTCCGATGATTCGTCTTTCCTCTCGCGCCCTTTCCCGCTCGCTGCTGGCGATGTCCGCTGCGCTCGCGGTCGGCGCCTGCGCCAGCGGCGGTGGTGCGTCCGCTGGCAGTACTCCAGGACCCGCAACGGCGGCCATCGACGGTGCTCTCGCCACGAAGGCGGCGCCGTCCAATGCGCTGCCTGCCGGCGTGACAACCGCGATGGTCACCGTCGGCGACTCGATCTTCAACAACGGCAACTGCCAGCGTTGTCACGGCAAGCTCGGCGTCGGCGCGGCCAACGCTCCGGCGTTCAAGGGCATCAGGTGGCAGCACGGCAGCGGAAGCTACGACGACATCGTGAAGACGATCGTCAGTGGCATCCCGGCCGATCAGATCAAGGATCCGTCGCACAAGTTCCCGATGGCGGCCAAGGGCGGACGTACGCCGCTCACCGACGATCAGATCAAGGCGGTCGCGGCGTATGTCTTCAGCATCAGTCGTTCCTGAGTTTCACTCGTCGTCCAGATCGTGGTGTAATGCCATGAGCATATTGGGGCGCGCCGACAGCGTGCCCCTTTCTGCGTTCCAGAACCTCGCGAGCACTCCGGTGACCGCAATGAATTGCTCTCGCGGGCGAGAACTGCTGTCCACCTTCTTGTAGACGGCGTATCGGACACAACCCGCGCTGTCGATGATCAGCGTGCAGCCGCCGGCGAAATCCATCTCGACCCCGTCGACGAGTACGGTGCAACTCTGCGTCACCTCGGCCACCAGTTCGATGTGTACGCGTCCATCCGGTGTCACACGTCGCGCCGTGCGAATCGACTCGATGTGTATTGGCGCGGCGTAGGTCATGTGCTTCGGCTTCGGCATCCCTATCGCGACGAGATGCAGTGCTTTCGCATTCTCCGGTTGTACGACGAATTTGCCGAGCGCCTCGGCGCGTCGCTTCATCTCGACTTCGCCTGCGGGAGCGGCGAGGTCGTCGCCGAAGCGCAGCTCACGTAGCGCGAGACCGGGAATCGGCGTGTCGAGGTCGGGTTTGCTCCAACGCACGGCGTCCTCCGACATGAACTCCACCTTTTCCGGGAAGATCCGTCGTCGTTGGAACGAGCGCATCAGCGCCTCACGATAGCCATACTTGTCGTCGCTGACGGCATCGGCGTCGGCGGTGATGAGCGCGCGCAAGTAGTCGCCGAGTCGCATGTCAATGGGCGGACAGAAATCGATGGCGCGAATGCAGATGTTCAGGAACTGTCGTGCCGTCTCGCCCGCCTCGGTGGCGAGCGCGCGTAGCAGCTCGTCGGACAGCTGTGCCTCGGTGACGGCATCCGGCGCCAATCCCGCCAGGCGGTAGTAGCGGGCGCTGCGCCGACGCAGCACGGTCGCGAACGCTTCGAACACCGCCGAAACGAGCACGGATCCCATGCGGTGCGCTTCCAGTGATTCGTTGTATGGCAGCGGCGCATCGATACCCATCTGCACGCCAGACGCGAACGCGTCCGAGTCGAACGCGTGTTTATTCGTCACGTCGAGTGCGGTACGAAGCGCGGAGTTCTTCTTCGACGTCGCTTGGCCGAACTGACGTGCGAGATCGGTGAGAAGGGTCGCGTGAACAATGGAGCCTTTGCTGGCTCGCATTGCCTCGAGCACGACGTCGGGATAGCTGAAATGCATGAGCAGCGCAACGATATCGGCAAACCCTTCATGAAACCCCAGCACATCGGGATGACTGGGCGTCGCGAACTGCGCGCGCAGCGCGTGGAGCAGTGCATGCGTGGTCTCGTGAACCACCACATCGTGCGACAGTGCGGTGCATACCATTCCTCTGGGTACCGAATGTCCGCTGGCGTTCGCGTGTGCGGAGAAGAAACCGAAGGAGAGCGCACCGATCTCCTGATCGAACGACGCGTTGCGCTTGTTGCGAAGAGCGAAGGGCTGCACGATGAGCCGAAACGGATCGTGCTCCGAGTCACGACTGCCACTGACCCACATGATCTCGCGGCCGAGCGCGCGCTGAAAGTTCGCGTAGGTGAGGCTGCACACGGCGTACACCATCTGCAGGTGGAATCGACCGTCGGCTGGCGTCGGTGCGATGCCGTTGGAGAGCAGCAATGCGCGATCGTTGAGGTCGAGCGTGGGCAGCGCGCGCGAGCCGCCACGCAGCGCGACGGGCATCCCCGTTGCTCTCACGTCGAAGACGGCACCGATCGGACCGGGCAACAGCTCCTCGTACGGCACGGGCGCGCACGCGCGTCCGCCGAGTAACGATGACACCGACGGATCGAGCGTGTAGATGCGCAGCGGTCGTGTGCGCATGAAGTCGAAGCCTTTGCCGCGCGGACGCGACACGGCCTGCATCTTCACGCGCTCGCTGATCTCGAAACCGGGACCGGCATCGTACGTGGGCGCGACAGGCGTTTCCGCTCGTGCGGCACGAGGGCGAGTGCGAGCCGTGGTGGCAGCCTTGGCGGCGCGCTTTTTTCGCGGTGGCATTGGCGGTCGGGTGAACGGAATCGCGGCGACGGGAACCGCGCAACATGATGACGACTTGTGTGGCCGCTACCTACGACGACCGCACGAGCAGTCGCTCCGCGCTGATGGAGACGATTCGATACGTAAAACGTGCTGCGCCCGCATGTCCCCGATCCTCGGGTTCGACGACCACTGCATCATCCTCGAGCGACCAGCGGGCGGCGACGGCGCGTGAACGATCATCCGCGCCACCAACCGCGACCCGCGCGGAGTGGTCGCCGTTGAGCTGCAGTCGCTGGCGCGGTCGTCGCGCCGGCGGTACGGCGGAATCGCTGGGCACATAAACCTCATGCTCCGCCGTATCCTGCTCGAAGGCGTGAATCCATTCGTGTGCCGACAGCACCGTCAGTTCCGCAGCAGATGGTGTCATGTCCTCGCTCGGCGCGTTACCACAACTTGCGGCGTGGTCCGTTCAGCGCTGCACGCATGCGCAGCACCTGTTGCGACGTGAACATGAACATCGCGGTGTCGTCCACGTAGTCCATGTAATTCATGAACATGTCGCCGTTCGGTCCGTTGTTGCAGGTGATGACGGGGAACGTCGGCGTGGCGAAGTTCGGACCTGCGGCATTCGGCGTATCCGGCACCATATCCGAGCCACTGCAGTCGGGGGTGTCACCCCAGATGTGGCGCAGATTGAAGTAGTGCCCGATTTCATGCGTAGCCGTGCGCCCTTTGTTGAAAGGCGCCGCCGCGGTTCCGATCGTGCCAAATGCGCTATGCAGCATCACGACGCCGTCGGTGGCTTTCGGTCCGCCGGGAAACTGCGCGTAGCCGAGCAGTCCGTTGCCAAGCTGACAGACCCACATGTTCAGGAACTTCGACGGATCGAGCGGCGCCTTGCCGCCGGTGGATGCCTTCTTCACGCCATCGTCGTCGCGGAACGATGTGCGTGTGGTCTTGGTGCGCGTGACCGAGTGCAGGACGAACTTCACGCGCGTATCGCCAAGCAGTCCCTTCCAGGGCGCGGGCACTTTCGATTTGTCGGGATTCGTCGCCCGGAAGTCTTTGTTCAGGACGGCGATCTGACTCCTGATCTGCGCGTCGGAGATGTTCTCTGCGGGCGTGTTGAAGACCACGTGCACAACCACGTTGATCGTGGCGATCGTCACCGTTTTCAAGTCGATGGACGTGGTGCGCATCTTCGCAGTATCGTTCTCGAGCTTGAACTGATTGCCCCGGAACGATGGATTCATTTCCAGCAGCCGCATGTGCGCGGACATCGCGCCGCATGATCTGCGCTCGAGCTTGACTGGCGCAGTCGTCGCGGTCTTCGCGGCGGCCGACTTCTTTGCGCCTTGCTTCGCACTCTTCGCTGCACTCTTGGCTGCACTCTTCTTCGCTGTCATTGTGTCTCCTTCCGGCAACGCCGGAGGAACGCGGGAGCTGTCCGTGGCTGACGCTCATCACCGGCAGGCGGTGTCGGTGCGAGTCGCGTGTCTTGGAACCGCACGCTGACGCAAACATGACGCGCCATGTTTGAGAGGGCAAGCATCATTGGTGCCAGCCCCGCTCTCGGCTTTTCGCTGTCGCGAGCCGTGAGTCGTCAGTTCACGGACTGTAGTGGAGCGCGCGCCGTTCGGCTCCACTATCACGCACAACCGAAAACTCAACACTGACGACAGCGAAAAGCCGTCGTCGGCCCGTCGCGACCACGCTTGGCTCAGATCGCGTCGACAAACCAGCCGCGGCTACGCCAGCTGTTCCGCCGCAATCGCGCCCGTCATCACCGCCACTGCATCGCTCATGCTCACGCGCTTCGGATCCAGCACGGCAGCGCGCTTGCCGAGTCGCGCGACATGAATGCGGT
>CAYWCJ010000294.1:0-5715 GCA_964456595.1 uncultured Gemmatimonas sp.
ACTTCCCTGTGTTGGGATTGCCGATGATTGCCACGCGCAGCGAGGCTCGTTCACCGCCCGCACCACCGCGACGTTGTGCGGCGCGTTGCGAATCGGTCGACGTCGGCGGCTGGAGCGAGGTCACTGCATGGTCTCAAACGGAACGGCGAGGCGTCCTGCCGCAGCGTGTCAGGCTTGCGCCGACTGCGGTTGAACCGTGATGCCCGCCGTGATGGCGGAGCCGAGTGCGAGGCGCGTGCCGCGCACTTCAAGCAGCATGGCATGTCGCGTGTCGATCACGTTGACGCTGGTTCCTTCGCACAGTCCCAGCGCTCGCAGGCGACAGGCTTCGTCGGCCGAACACTCGATATCGACGACCGTCGCACGACTGCCGGCGCGGCATGCAGCCAGCGCGCACGTGGTACGCGTGGGCTGGGCGTCGTTCTGCTGCAGGGTGGGAAGCGCGAGGGCCGGAGGCACGTACCGTTAGATGAGAATGTTTCTCAAACTCGTTTATGGAGTATACAATCGCAGGCTCTGCAGAAGCAATAGGGAGTGGAGTATTCGGGTAATTCCCCGACCTATCCGTCGGGGAATCCCTGCCTGCTGCTCCAACTAGGCCGTCGCCGTGCGAGGTGAGGAACCCGGTGCGCCCGGATCGCGGCGCCAGGCCATGATGGCCACGCCGATCGTAAAGATCATGACGGCGATGATCTGTGCGGAGGTGAGCCCGACGATGCTGACGCGATCATCCTTGGCGCGGAAAAACTCGACGATGAAGCGCTCGACGCCGGCGAGCACGCAGTACATGCCAAAGAGCCAGCCGGAGCGCTGCCGATGCCCGCGGAAGCGCCAGAGAACGAGGAACATGAGGAAACCCATGAACGTCTCGTACAACTGCGTGGGATGCACGGCGATGACCGACGCCGGATCGGTGCCAGCGGGGAGTTGTGCGCCGAACTGCTGCTGCATCACCAGCGCCGTGGACGGTGGCGCTCCTTCGGGGAAGCGAACGGCGAACGGACCGCTCCACGGGCGCCCATAATCGTCTCCGACGGCCCAGCAACCGGTGCGCCCTACCGCGTACCCCGCCGCGATGCCAATGCCCGCCACGTCGGCGATGCGGAGGAAGCTGAGCTTCCGCCACTTGATCGTCAGCCAGCAGAGCAGCACGGATCCCATGAACCCACCCCAGAACACAAACCCACCGCGACTGAAGAACGCGGCCGGATCGCCGGTCAGCACCACGTAGTAGGTCTTCGCGCCGATCAGCGTCCCGAGCAGCGCGGCCAGCACGATGTCCGGCATCACCTCCGATTCCTTCAACTGCCCGCGTCGCGTGAACTCGCGTTGACAAACGATCTGCGCGATGACGAAGGCGGCGAGCACGGACAGTCCGAATCCGGTGATCTCGAGCGGACCGAACAGGTGGAAGACCATCGGGTGATGAATGATCCCGTCGGGATTCATGCGAGGCGTGACGAGGTGGGAAGTCGGTGCGGTCGCGACGGGCGATCAGCGCGCGTCGGCCAAGGCGAAGGGGAACATACCCGGAAGCGGCAACGATGATTGCGCGGTCAGCGTCGGCGGCATGCGTTCGCCCGCCGCAAAGCGAAAGAGTCCCGCCGCGGCAATCATGGCGGCGTTGTCGGTGGCGAGACGAGGAGATGGCGAGAAGACGCGACCGCCGCGCTTGGCCATGCGCGCCGCGATGCCGGCCTGCAGCGCGCGGTTGCACGCCACACCGCCGCCCAGCACCACGCTGGTGCGCGCAAAGAGCCGTGCCGCACGGTCCACCTTTTCCACCAACGTGCCGACCACGGCATCCTGAAAGGCGCGCGCGATCGGTGCACGTTCCGAGTCCAGCACCTGCTGCGTTTGCGCGTCGCGCACCTCGAGCAGGACGGCTGTTTTGAGGCCGCTGAAGGAGAGATCGAAGTAGTCGTCGTCCCCGGGCCTGGAATTGCTGCGCACCATGGGTTTGGCGAAGCGATGCGCGCCCGGCGCACTGGTGCTCGCGAGCTCCTCCAGGAGGCGCCCACCCGGATACGGCAGCCCGAGCAGTTTGGCGACCTTGTCGAAGGCTTCACCGGCGGCGTCGTCACGGGTGCGACCCAACAGGCGATACTCCCCCCACGCCGGCACATCCAGCAGCAGCGTGTGTCCACCACTGACCAGCAGCGCGGTGAAGGGGGGCACCGCATCGGCCGACTCCAGCAGCGTGGCGAAGAGATGCCCTTCGAGATGATGCACCGGCACCACCGGCACGCCGCTCGACAGACCAATCGCTTTCGCGAACGTCGTCCCCACCAGCAGCGCGCCAACCAATCCCGGCGCGTGCGTCACGGCAATGGCATCGAGGTCGGTCAGCGACACGCCCGCTTCTTCGAGCGCGGTGCGCACGGTTGGCACAATACCGGTGAGGTGCTGACGACTCGCGATCTCCGGCACCACGCCACCAAAGAGTCGATGCACATCCTGCGAGAGAATCACCAGCGACTTGAGCTCGGGGTGCAGGGCGTCGCCTTCGACCACCGCCGCCGATGTTTCGTCGCACGACGTCTCGATGCCGAGCACGCGCACTCGTCGCCGCGCCGCGCTGACGATCTCGCTCATGGCCGGTGCAAGACCGCGAGCGAGTCCGATCGGCGACCGCGCTGCAGGTGCACGGTGAGCAATCGTGGACGAAGGTCGGTCACGCGCGCCTCGGTGCCAGGCGGCATGTCGAGGTCCTGTTCACGCAGTTCGAGGCGCACGCTGTCCGGCGCGTCGTCGGTGATGGCGCGCTGCAGCGCCGGCGGCGACTGCAGCATGCGCAACAGATCGCCACGAGGCCCGACGACGAACGCGCGCACGGGCGCGATCGGTTGCCTGAGCGTGACAGCGCTGTCGAGGGTCAGCGACACCTTCACCGTCACCCACGAGGCGGTGGACTCTTCTGCGCTGACGATCAGCCAGAGCGCGCCTGCCAACCACAGTGCGGCCGCCGCGCGCGTGACCACCGACCACGACCAGTGCGACGCGCGCTCACTCACGCGACATCCGCCACGTGATCAGGAGCGTGGCTCAGCGAGCAGCTGCTCCAGCAGCCGCCGATTCTGCGGTGAATTCCAGTCTTCGCCGCCAATCCACTTCTTGCGAATGACACCGTCGCGCGCGACCACGAACGTTTCCGGCACGCCGGTGGTGCGGTAGATCTGCTGAATCACGCCCGTCGAATCGTGCAGAATCTCGAAGGAGAGATTGAACTCCTTCACGAAGTCGCGGATCGCCTGCTCTTTCCCGGGGTTATCGATGCTGACGGCAACCACCTTGAGCCCCTTGGGCCCAAGCGCCTGGTGCAGCTTCTCGATACTCGGCATCTCTGCGCGACAGGGTCCGCACCACGTTGCCCAGATGTTGAGCAGCATGACATCGCCCTTGTAGTCGGCGATCGACTTCAGTTTCGGCGTGCTCTCCAGCGTCACGGCCTTGAAGTCCGGTGCGTCCGAGCCGATGGTGATCGCCGTAAGTTCGTCTTTGAGGAAATGCGTCGCGGCGAACGCGCCACCGCCAAGGGTCGCGACGACCGCCAGCACGACCATCCACTGCTGCTTCGCGGTCATGCTGTTGCCGCGCAGAGGTCACGCAACACCCTGATCTCCGCTTTCGGATCGGCTGCGCTGAAGACGGCGTTGCCCGCGACAAAGACGTCGGCACCGGCGCTGCGGCAGCGCGCGATGGTTTCGCGTGAAATGCCGCCGTCCACTTCGAGCACGGCGTTGCTGTCGGCCTGATCGAGCAACCAGCGCGCGCGGGCAATCCTGTCCACCGAATACTCGATGAACTGCTGGCCGCCGTAGCCGGGATTCACGCTCATGATCAGCAACAGGTCGAGCAGGTGAGCGACTTCTTCGATGACGCCGAGTGGCGTGCCAGGATTGAGCGCCACTCCGGCCAGGCAGCCCAGCTCTTTGATGCGCATGAGCTGGCGATCGAGATGCGGCGCGACTTCGGCGTGGATCGTGAGCACGTTGGCGCCGGCTTTCACGAAGTCGTCGAAGTAACGCTCCGGTTCGACCACCATGAGATGCACGTCGATGGGGAGTGTCGTGGAGCGCTTCACCGCATCGATGACTTTCGAGCCGAAGGAGAGACTGGGCACGAAGCGTCCGTCCATGACATCCACGTGAATCCAGTCGGCACCGCCGGCTTCGCACATGGCAACGTCATCGCCGAGGCGACGAAAATCGGCGGCGAGCACCGATGGAGCGATACGAACGGTCATGGCAGGGGGGCTGCCGCGTCGGCGCCGCCAGGAGGCGTTCGGCCGTTGCTCAGTATGAGTGTGATGCTCTCGCCGGGCGCTACGGATTCGCCGGCGGCAGGCACCGTGCGAAGGACGATGCCCGCCGCCGTGCGCGAGTCTTCGAATTGGACGGTGCCGACGACGTGTCCCGATTCGACGACACGCGTGCGCGCGAGTCCTTCTTCCAGTCCAATGACATCGGGCACGGGGAGGGCCTCGGCGGCCGCCGCCCGGGCCGCCGCCACGCTGTCCGCGATTCGCTGCGGGCGATTCTCTGCGTCGGCGCTGTCGGACGCACGTCGTGCAGATCGCTCGTCGTTGCGGACGGCGGCGGCACTCTTGCTGGCGGTGCCGTTGGCGATGCTGTCCAGCATGAGTTGCAACGAATCGGGCTGCTCCGGTCGGCCGGGTTCGAGCGCGCGCACGCCGACAATGCCACCGGTGGCGCCGATGAGCAGACCAACGGTGAGCACGATCGCGCCTCGCATGAGCCACGTGCGCAGCGACGCCGGTTGCCCGCGTGATCTGCGTGCAGCCGACATCAGCGTGCCCGACGCAAGCGCGCCGCGAACGCGCCGTCGGTGCCAGTGTGCTGCGGCAGGACGCGCAGCAGCCCGCCGTCAAGCACGTTGGCAGGCACCGTGCCTTCCGGCGGCGCCTCGAGTACGAAGTCCTTGTGGTCGGCGAGGAACGACGCGATCTGATCGTCGTTCTCTTCGAGTTCGAGCGAGCAGGTGCTGTAGATGAGGAGGCCACCGGGCTTCACGACGGCGGCAGCGGCGCGCAGGATCTGCTTCTGCAGCGCGCCGAGTACCGCAAAGTCGGACATGCGCAGTCGCCAGCGTGCATCGGGGTGTCGCTTGAACGTGCCGGTGCCCGTACAGGGGACATCGACCAGCACGGCATCAACCGGGGCGATGGCCGGTGCAAGTGCGTCGGCAACGAGGCAGGCGAGCCTGGGAGCATCGAGACGACCGAGGCCCACCAGCATGCGATCCACGCGCGTGCTGTTGCGATCGGCCGCGATGACGAGCGACGCCGTGCGCGAGAGTTCGATGGACTTGCCGCCCGGTGCCGCGCAGAGATCGGCCACCACCGCGTCTTGCGGGATCGCCGCGTACTGGGTGACCAGCGTCGCGGCCGGGTCCTGCACGAAGAGCAGCCCTTGCCTGAAGGCGCCGAGCTCCGTCAGTGCGACGCCGGGTGCGAGTTGCAACGAATCGCGCAGCAGCGGCACGTCGTGAGTGACGACGCCGGCACCGTCGAGCATTGCTTCCAGTTGTTCGCGCACGACACCGAACGGGCGCACGGTGATCGTCGCCTCCTCGTTGTTGCTGGCGAGCAGGCGTTCGACGTCGGCGGTGCCCCATCGATCGAGCCAGCGCGCAACGACCCAGCGTGGATGCGAGTACTGCTGCGCCAACGCTTCGATGGGATCGGTCGGGACG
>CAYWCJ010000294.1:5725-6069 GCA_964456595.1 uncultured Gemmatimonas sp.
GGTCGCGCCGCAGGCGTCCGCGTTTTTACGCCGCAGCGACAACGCTGGCGCCGCGTGGACGGACAAGCCTCTGACGACGCTCACCTTCGGCTCCACCCCGCTCGCGTACGTGGTCGCGGTCGACGCGACGCAGCACGGCGTTGGCGAGCTTGCTGGCGCCAATTCCGTGACGGCGCTTGGTCAATTCGACGGTTTGCGCGATGGCAGCGTAGGCGGGCACGCTGCCCATGGCCATGAGCTGATACGCGCCCAAACGCAGCAGGTCGGCGACATCGGGATCGAGTTTGGCGATGCCACCGCGTACGCGGACGCCGAGCATGGCATCGAGCCAGCCACGTCGACGG
>CAYWCJ010000295.1:0-6015 GCA_964456595.1 uncultured Gemmatimonas sp.
CTCGTGAACAGTCGCGCGCTCGCACTCGCGGGCGTGACGCGCACGACCCCCGACCCGCCGCGCGGTACGATCGATCGCGACGCCAACGGCGAACTGACCGGCGTGCTCAAGGAGTCGGCCGCGTCGCTCGTGTCGCGACTCGTTCCCGCGCCGAGCGTGGCCGAAGTATCCGCGTCGCTGGACCGCGAGATGCGACGGGCCGCGTCGTTCGGCATCACGTCGTTGCAGGAAGCGTCGGCCAGTGAACCCACCGGTGCGACGTTCGATGCCATGCAACAGGCACTGTCGCGCGGCACGATGCGCGTTCGCTTTCGGGTGTCGGTGCCGTTTGCACACGACGTCACGCCCGCGCAGATCGCGCGGTACGTCGACGTGCGGGATCGGATGAAGTCACCGCTGCTGTCGTTCGGCATCGCGAAAGGCATGCTCGACGGAACGGTGGACGCAAAGACCGCGGCGATGCTCGAACCGTACGTGGGCGGCGGAACCGGCCTGCCGTTCTGGGAACAGGGCAAGCTCGATTCCGCGGTGACGATGTACGATCGGGCAGGGCTGCAGATCGAGTTGCACGCCATCGGCGATCGTGCGGTGCGCATGGCGCTCGACGCCTACGAGCACGTCGTTCGCGTGAACGGCCCGCGCGATCGCCGCCATCGCATCGAACACATCGAAGTGCCGGCGCTGGCCGATCTTCCCCGCTTCACGTCACTCGGCGTCATCGCGTCCACGCAGGCGATCTTCGCGAGCCCCGATGCCACCACGCTGCAGAACTACGCACCGCTGCTCGGCCCCGTACGCGCGTCGCACTCCAACGCCTTCAAACTCTTCGACGATGCCGGCGCCGTGCAGGCGTTCGGCAGCGACTATCCTGTCTTTCCCATGGACGTGATGCGCGGCATCGCAGTCGCCGTCACGCGCACCATGCCCGACGGCACCCCGCGCGGTGGCTGGCACCCCGAGCATCGCATCAGCGTGGAAGCGGCGTTGCGGCACTTCACCCGCGACGCCGCGTACGCCGAGTTTGCGGAGCGCGAGAAGGGCACGATTGCCGTGGGGAAGTTCGCCGACTTCGTGGTGCTGTCGGAGGACGCGCTAGCGATCGCGCCCGCGCAACTACACCGCGTTAAAGCGTTGCTCACCATCATGGGTGGCCGCGAAACGTGGCGCGATACGGTGCTTCGATGAACAACACCCGTAACTGACTATCACGGATACAAACGGACACCACACGGATCTGCGTGGATACCACAACAACAATTCCTTTGTGGTTCGTGGTATCCGCGAAATCAGAGCAGGTGATCCGTTCGTATCCGTGATAGTCAGTCGCTGTTGCTGTTGCAGTCGCACCGCCACGGTTCGCCGAACACAGCTCCCGCGCTACTCGCTGCGCCGCACCAGCGTCAGAATCGAATATACCGCCACCGCTTCGTTGTCCTGATTGAGGACTTCCACGTCCCACTCGACAACTCCCTGCGGAATGCCGCCCTCCGGCGTGTCCCTGGCGGTCTTCTGCTTCACCGTGAGCACCACGTGAATCGTGTCGCCCGGATAGACGGGCTTGGTGAAACGCAGGTTGTTCATGCCGTAGTTGGCCAGCACCGGCCCTACTGCCGGATCGACGAACAGCCCTGCCGCCGCACTCACGATGAAGTAGCCGTGCGCCACACGACCGGTGAACACGCCGTTCGTCTTCGCGTCTTCATCGCTCATGTGCGCGTAAAACCTGTCGCCACTCAACTCGGCGAACTTCACGACATCGTCGAGCGTGATGAGACGGGTGCCCGTGACGTGCGTATCGCCCACCAGCAATTCGTCGAAGGTCTTGCGGAACGGATGCACGCCGTCGTTCGTCGTCGTCGCGCCCTTGCTCCATTCGCGCGTGATGGCCGTGACCATCGCCGGACTGCCTTGCACCGCCGCACGCTGCATGTAGTGCAGCACCCCGCGCGCACCGCCCATCTCCTCGCCACCGCCGGCGCGACCAGGTCCGCCATGCACGAGACTCGGCAACGGTGAACCGTGGCCCGTACTCTCCTTCGCACTGGTCTTGTCGAGCACCATCAGTCGGCCATGATACGGCGCCACGCCAACGATCACTTTGCGCGCCACGTTCGCATCGCCAGTGACGAGTGAGCCGCACAACGAACCGCGACCGAGCTTCGCCAACTCCACCGCTTCGTCGAGCGTGCGATAGGCCATGATCGTGTTCACCGGGCCAAACGCTTCGATGTCGTGCGGCTCGTGACGGTTGAACGGATCTGCACAAGCCATCAGCATCGGACCGAAGAACGATCCCTTCTCGCGATCGGCGCCAACCACCTCGAACTCCTCACCGCCAAACACCAACTCGGCGCTGGCGCGAATGCGTTCGGCCGCGGCGCCCACGTCGCGCACCTGCCCCTTGCTGGCGAGAGGGCCCATGCGCACCCCCTCCACCGACGGATCGCCGATCGTGGTCCTGGAGAGACGCGCCCGCAACGCCGTGATGACGTCCTCCTCCATGCCGTTGGGCACGATCGTGCGGCGAATGGCCGTGCACTTCTGTCCGGCCTTGGTGGTCATCTCGCGCACGACTTCCTTGATGAACAGGTCGAACTCCTCGGTGCCGGGTGCTGCGTCGGGGCCGAGTATCGAGCAATTGAGCGAGTCGGCTTCCATGTTGAAACGCACCGAATGCGACATCATCGCCTTCCCTTCCTTGAGCATCTGTCCGGTCGTCGCCGACCCGGTGAAGGCAACCACGTCCTGTTCGGTGACGTGATCGAGCAGATCGCCTGCGCTGCCGCAGATGAGCTGAATGGCGCCTTCCGGCAGGATGTTTGCCGCGACCATCTCGCGAAACATTCCCTCGGTGAGGTAGCTCGTGACGGTGGCCGGCTTGACGATGCAGGGCACACCGGCCAGCAACGCCGGCGCGAGCTTTTCGAGCATTCCCCAGCAGGGGAAATTGAACGCGTTGATGTGAATGCCCACGCCTTCGAGCGGCACGCAGATGTGACGGCCAACGAACGTACCGTTCCTGGACAGCGACTCCGCCGGTCCTTCGACGTGAAACGTTTCGTTCGGAAACTCGCGACGACCGCGACTCGAGTAGGCGAAGAACGTCCCGATGCCACCGTCGATGTCCACCCACGAATCGGCGCGCGTCGCACCCGTCATCGCCGACAGCGCGTAGAACGCGTCCTTGCGCTCCATGAGATGCCGGGCCAAGCCCTTGAGCATCGCCGCACGCTGATGAAAGGTGAGCGCGCGCAGCTTCGGACCGCCCACGTTACGCGCGTACTCCGTCATCCCCTTGAAGTCGAGTCCACCACTCGACGTCTCGCCGATCGTCTCACCCGTGACAGCGTGCACAAGTGCGGCCTTCTTTCCCGAGCCTTCGACCCATTGGCCGATGGCGTAATTCTGCAGAGTGATCATGACTTGCTATCCGGAGTTTCGTTCCCGTTGAGTTGATGCTGCTGCGGCACCGCGTGCTTCGTCTCGTTCCACGTTCTGAGCATTGCCGACTGCGCCGGGCGATCGGCCGGCAACTCGCGCAACGGCTCCACCGGCGCCCAACTCCCGCGCATCGCGCCGGGCAACCGCTGGTAAAGTCCCGTCCCTTCGCTCTTCCACGCGAGCATGGCGTCGCTCACATCCTTCACGATCTTCGCGGGGTTACCCACCACGACTTTGCGCGGTGGGATCTGCATGTCCGCCGGCACGAAGCAGAGCGCGCCGACAATGCAGCCCGCTCCAACGGTCGCGTTGTCCATCACGACCGCGTTCATGCCGATCAGCGCGTTGGCGCCAATGCGCGCGCCGTGTACAATGGCGCCATGCCCGATGTGCGCACCCGCTTCGAGCACGACGGTCACGCCGGGAAACATGTGGATCGTGCAATTCTCCTGCACGTTGCACCCATCCTCGATCACGATGCCGCCCCAGTCGCCGCGAATCGCCGCGCCGGGGCCGATGTAGACATCACGTCCGATGATGACGTTGCCGGTCACGGCAGATTGCGGATGCACGAATGCCGATTCGTGCACCACGGGAACGAACCCGTCGAACGCGTAGATCATCGACGTGCCCTCCCCACTCCACATGAACGCACGGCGCGCACGCTCACACGCGTTCGAGAATGAGTGCGAACCCCTGGCCGACACCGATGCACATCGTACACAGCGCGTACCGCTTCTGTTGACGATGCAACTCGTGCGACGCCGTCAGAGCGAGTCGCGCACCGCTCATTCCCAGCGGATGACCGAGCGCGATCGCTCCGCCGTTGATGTTCACGCGCGGATCGTCGTCGGCCAGACCGAACTCTCGCGTACACGCCAGCGACTGCGCGGCGAACGCCTCATTGAGTTCGATCACGTCCATCTGATCGAACGTGAGTCCGGCGATCTCCAACGCGCGCTTGGTTGCGGGCACCGGCCCGATCCCCATGAGGCGCGGCTCCACACCCGCCGCCGCACTGGCTACCACCCGCGTCATCGGTGTGAGTCCGAACTCCTGCACCGCCCGCGACGAGGCGAGCAACAGCGCCGCTGCACCATCGTTGAGCCCCGACGCGTTCCCCGCAGTCACGCTCCCTTTGCCATCCGTGCGAAACGCCGGACGCAACTTGCCCAGCACGTCGAGTGTGGTCTCGGGTCGAATGAACTCGTCGGTATCCACGCGGATCGCATCGCCCTTCCGCTGCGGAATCTCCACCGCCACGATCTCCTCGGCGAAACGACCGGACGCGCGAGCCGCCGTCGCGCGCTGCTGCGAGCGCAGGGCGAACGCGTCCTGATCGGCACGGGAAATATCATACAACTCGGCCACATTCTCCGCCGTCTCGCCCATCGAGTGCGTACCGTGCAACGCCTGCATCTTCGGATTCACGAAGCGCCAGCCAAGACTGGTGTCGAACAGTTGCACATCACGGGCGAATGCCGAACTCCCCTTCGACATCACGAACGGCGCGCGTGTCATGCTCTCCACACCGCCGGCGATGTAGAAATCGCCTTCGCCCACCTTGATGCCGCGCGCGGCACCAGCCACCGCGCTCAACCCGGATGCACAGAGCCGATTCACCGTCTCGCCCGGCACACTCGTTGGTACTCCGGCCATCAGCAGCGCCATGCGCGCCACGTTGCGATTGTCTTCACCCGCCTGATTCGCGCAGCCAAGAATCACATCCGCAATGCGCGATGCATCGAGCCCAGGATGTCTGGCGAGCAGCGATGCGATGACGTGCGCAGCGAGATCGTCGGCGCGCACGGCGCTCAACGAACCACCGATATTCCCGATGGGTGTTCGCACTCCATCGATGATGAACGCGTCCTGGGCGGTCATGTGTTGGTCTCGTGAGAATTCAGCAACGTGCCACCCACGCGCACAATGCGTCGCAGCAGCACACTCGCCCGGTAGCGATCGTCGCCGTACTCGGCGTGCAGCGCGTCGAGTCGCGACAGCACCACGGCGGCACCGATCTCATCGCCCCACGCCAGCAGTCCTTTCGGATAATTCACGCCCGTGGTCATCGCCACCTCGACATCAGCCACCGACGCGATACGCAGGTGTACGGCATCCACCGCTTCGTTGACGAGCAATGCCAGCACGCGATCGACGATCGGCTGGCCGAGCGCCGCGTCGCGCACCGGCTCCGGCTTCGTGGCACCTTCGCGATAGTCGTAGAAGCCACGACCACTCTTGCGACCGAGCAGGCGCGCTTCGACCAGGCGTTGCTGCGTGATCGACGGGCGATAACGCGGATCATGAAACGTCGCGTCGAACACCGATCGCGTCACCGCGAAATTCACATCGTGTCCGATAAAGTCCATCAACTCGAACGGCCCCATGCGAAATCCGCCAAGCTCCCGCATCGCCCAGTCGATCGTCGCCATGTCAGCGACGCCCTCTTCGAGCATCCGCAGCGACTCACCATAGAACGGTCGCGCCACACGATTGACGATGAAGCCCGGCGTATCACTCGCCACCACGGTCGTCTTGCCCCACGAGCGCAGCAGTGCACGCGCGCGTGCA
>CAYWCJ010000296.1:0-6014 GCA_964456595.1 uncultured Gemmatimonas sp.
GTCGACCGAGACGCTGGTGGCGGCTGGGTTGATCCGTGACGGTCACGGTCCGGCCAAGTTGCTGGCGAATGGCGAGGTGCCGCGCGCGTTCACCGTGCGTGGTGTGAAGCTGAGCGCGTCAGCCAAGGCAAAGATCGAAGCGGCCGGTGGCCGCGTCGACGTCTGAGGGGGAGCCCCGGCGAATGGCAGAGCAGAACAACAGGGCGGCGCAGGCCGTCGCCAACATCTATCAGACGCCTGAACTGTGGGCGAAGATCGTCTTCACCTTCGTGTGTTTGCTGATCTATCGCACCGGTGCGCATATCACGGCGCCCGGCATCGATGTGCAGGCGTTGACGGACTACTTCGCACGGCAACAGGGCGGCGGGCTGCTTGGCCTGTACGACCTCTTCGTGGGTGGTGGTCTCTCGCGTGCGACCGTGTTCGCCCTCGGCATCATGCCGTACATCTCGGCCAGCATTTTCCTACAGATTGCGGGCGCGGTACTGCCCACCGTCGACAAGATGCAGAAGGACGAGGAAGGACGCAAAAAGCTCACGCAGTACACGCGCTACCTCACGGTGGTCCTGGCACTCGTGCAGGCGTACGGCTTCGCACTGTTCACCGCGTCGCTGCCGGCCGCTGTGTCACGTCCGGGTTCGTTGTTCATCATTCAGATGATGCTCTTCCTCACCTCGGGCGCAATTTTCGTCATGTGGCTGGGTGAGCAGATCACGGAGCGGGGACTCGGCAACGGCGCATCGCTGATCATTTTCTTCTCGATCGTCGAGCGCATGTGGCCCGCGATCCTGCAGACGTTCGGCTTCGTCACGACGGGTGCAATCGCGCCGTTGTCGCTGGTGGTGCTGGCGCTGGTGATGATCGGTGTGGTGGCAGGCGTCGTCGCCATCACGGTGGCGGCGCGTCGCGTGCTGATCCAGATCCCGCAGCGCACGATGGCGCGTGGTCGTCAGCGTGAGGCCGCGCGCAACTTCATCCCGTTGCGCATCAATACGGCCGGCGTCATGCCGATCATCTTCGCACAGTCCGTGATCGTCATTCCGGGCGCGATCGCGCAGTTCAGCGGCAATGCCAAGGCGCAGGAGATCGCGGAGCTGTTCAATCCGCAGGGTCCGAATCCGTGGTTGTATTTCGTGCTCTCTGCGGTGCTGATTCTGCTGTTCACGTACTTCTACACGTCGATCATCTTCAATCCGGTCGACCTGGCGGAGAACCTGAAGAAGCAGGGCGGATTCGTGCCGGGCATCAAGCCGGGTGCGAAGACGGCCGAGTACATCGAGCAAGTCGTGGAACGCATCACGCTGCCGGGGGCCATCTTCCTGACGTTCATCGCGCTGATGCCCATCGTCATCGCCCGACTGGTGAACGTGCCCTTTGCGTTCGGCGGCACGTCGCTGCTGATCGTGGTTGGTGTGGCACTCGATACGATGGCCCAGATGCAGCAGCATCTGTTGCTGCGCAAGTACGACGGCTTCATGAAGAAGGGGCGCGTCCGCTTCCGCGGACGTCAGGCAACCGGTGGCTTCTAGCATAGCAGGGAACTAATGGTCATCGTGCTGCTCGGTCCTCCGGGCGCAGGGAAGGGCACTCAAGGCGAGCGGCTTGCCGCTCGCCTTGACGTTCCAAAGATCGCCACGGGCGATGTGCTGCGCGCGGCGGTGCGCGACGGTACCCCGTTGGGTCTCGAAGCGAAGGCGGCGATGGATCGCGGCGACCTCGTTCCGGATGCCGTGATCATGGGCATCATGGGCGAAGCACTCGCAGCGCCCACCGCCGCCAGCGGCGCGGTGCTTGATGGTGTCGTGCGTACCACGCCGCAGGCCGAGGGGCTCAACGCGCAGCTTGCGCAGTTGGGTCGCAAGGTCGATGCCGTGATCATGTTCGATATCGCCGAAGACGAGTTGGTGCGTCGGCTCAGCGGTCGGACCACGTGCGATGTCTGCCAGCGCCCGTTCTTCGGTCGCGAGCCCGGCGAAAAGTGCGCCGTGGATGGACATACGCCGGAAGGCACGCTGGTGCGACGCAAGGACGACGAGCCCGATGCGGTGCGCAAGCGCCTCACCGTGTATCGCGATCAGACGTCACCGGTGATTCATTGGTACAAGACCAACGGTGCAAAGTTGGTGCATATCGACGCGATTGGCAGCGTGGACGAAGTGGAAGCCCGCGTCACGAAGGCTCTCGAGAACTGACCATGGCCCTCGGGTCAACCGCCCCATCCACACTGCTCAAGTCGCCGCGCGAAATCGATGTCATGGCGCGGGGTGGGGCGATCTTGTACGCCGCGCTCCAGCTCATGCAGAAGGACGTGCGTCCGGGAATCTCGACGCTCGAGCTGGACAGCCTCTGCGAGTCGTTCATTCGCTCGCACGCCGGCGCCGAACCCGCATTCAAGGGGCTCTACGGCTTTCCGGGCAGCGCCTGCATCTCCGTGAACGAGGAGATCGTGCACGGCATCCCGTCGCGCAAGCGCGTGCTCAACGAGGGTGACATCGTCACGCTGGACGTGGGCGTGAAGCTCGACGGCATGTACACCGACTCCGCGATTACCGTCCCCGTTGGCGAGATCGATGCGATCACGGCGCAGCTGCTCGACGTGACCAAGCGAGGGCTCGCCGCTGGCATTGCCGCCGCGACGCCTGACAATCATGTTGGCGATATCGGTGCGGCGATCCAGACGCTGGTCGAGGCGGAAGGCTTCTCGATCGTGCGCGAACTGGTTGGGCATGGCGTCGGCTTTTCGCTCCATGAAGAGCTACAGATCCCCAACTACGGCAAGCCGAAGCGCGGAAAGAGGCTGCAGCCCGGGCTCACGATCGCTATCGAGCCGATGGTGAACGTGGGTACCGCCAAGACACGGACGTTGAGCGACAAGTGGACGGTGGTCACCGCAGACGGCAAGCGGTCGGCACACTTCGAACACACCGTTGCCGTCACCGAAAACGGTCCTCGCATTCTCACGTTACCCGCCTGAGGTCGTTCAACATGCGCACTGCATTCTCCGGACTCGTTGGCGCCGTTCTCCTTGGTTGTGCCGTTGCCGCACCGCTTTCCGCGCAGAACAGCAGCACTGCTCCGCTGGTCGTGGACCTGATGAAGGACATCGACGGCGCGGCGACGAAGTTCATTGCGCTGGCCAAGGCGATGCCGCCCGCGAAGATGTCGTGGCGTCCCGATGCCTCGGCGCGCTCGACTGGCGAAGTGTTTCTGCACGTCGCGTCGGACAACTACCTGCTGCCGTCCGGATTCGGCAACGCGATCCCGGCGTCCACCGGCATCAAGGGCGACGACTTCAAGACGCTGACCACGTACGAGAAGCGCGCGCTGACGGGCGAGCAGATTGTGGCCGATCTCGAGCAGAGCTTTGCGCACCTGAAGGCGTCGATGGCCAAGACCACATCGGATGATCTGATGAAGCCGGTGACGATGTTCGGCATGAAGAGCACCGCGCAGGGGATGTGGATTCTCACCGCCACGCATCTGCACGAGCATCTTGGTCAGTTGATTGCCTACGCGCGCAGCAACGGCGTCACGCCGCCCTGGAGCAAGTAGCAGCGGCTACTGCTCTTTCGACGTCCGTCCGCGCAGTGTGGGCGAGACTTCGGCGGTGCATCCGGCGGTTAACGTTACGCGCACGAGCAACGACACATAGCCATCGAGCGCGACGCGCAGATCATACAGACCCGGCGCCAGCTCGAAGCGTGCGGACAGCCGCGGGTCGACCTTGACCGTGCTGCGCGAGGTCTCGCCCTCGAGACGCACGGTCGCCTCGGATGCCGGAGGCGCCGGTGGTTCCGTGCGCAATGTCAGGAGCAAGACACCAACCGGCAGGGCGCGCGGAGCAGGCACACCGGTTGTCGGCGCGGTGGGCGTTTGTGCTGTGGCGCATGAGACGGCGACGGGGGTTTTCGAGGCGTCGGAGACCGACGCGCTGGCCAGCGCACCGCGATGACAGCCACCGATGGCGAGCGCGCCGAGGGTGATCTGCCGCAGTGGTCCGGCGATGCGCGCCCACCGTCGATGCGTGACGGGACCTGCATACCGAGCGCCGGTCACGTCGTTGCCATGGCGCGTTCGGCCGCAGCTTCCGCAAGACGTGCGTGCACGGCGGCGGCGTCGAGACAGCCCCGCGCTTCCGAGCCAAGTCGCGCTGTCTCATCGGCAGCGTCGGCGCCGAGTGTGCTGATGTTGATGCGTACGTTGAATACGGCGCCCTTGCACGCCGCTTCGGCCATGAGTGCCGCGACCGCGGCATCGGTTACCGCGTTGATGTTACCTCGTTCGGCGACGATGGCGGCAATCTCACCGACCTGTACGGCCGCTTTCGCCGTCTCCAACGGAACTTCGGCGGCGAAGAGCAGCGCTGTACGAATCGCGTGGTTGCGCGCGGCGAGTGCGGTCTCCGGTTCCTGCGGCATGGCGTACGCTGAACGCACGCGTTCATACGAGTCGGCGTCGCGCTGTACCAAACCGGCCAGCTGACGGCGCAGTGCGCTGGCCTTGAGCGCGAGCGACTTCATCTCCTCTTCGACCGCCGCATACTTCTTCTTGCCGACGGTGAGTCCGATCACCATCTGTGCGAGTGCGGCGCCGAGCGCGCCGGCATGTGCGGCAACACTTCCGCCGCCAGGCGTTGGCACTGGTGCGGCGATGCGTGAGACGAACGCTTCGAGCGCTTCACCACCGGACACCGTGTCGCGCACCTGCTGTTCGAGCAGCATGGCGCGCGTGAATCCGCGCAACTGCACGTGACGGGCCCCTGCTTCGAGCAGCACACGTTCGGGTACGAGGCCCACCACTTCGCTCCAGGTCGGCACCACACCGTGCGCCGCCGCCTCGTTGCGCACGAACTCGAAGACGCGATGCAGTGGCGTCTTTTCCGTGTCGACGAGATTCATGGACACCTGCGCCTGTCCGTCGACTTCGAGTCCAAGGCCTTTCACGTAGCGCAGGCCGCCGGACGAACCGCGCACGGCCTTGGCGACTTCCTTGGCAACCGGGAGGTTCTTCGCGTCGCCAAGGTAGACGTTGTAGGCGACGAGAAACGGGCGCGCGCCGATGGCGGTGGCACCGGCAGTCGGATGGAGCTCTGCCGCGCCGAAGTCGGGGCGACGGGCGGCGTTGGTGCGCACGTCCTCGCGCAGCCCTTCGAACTCACCGCGGCGCACGTCGGCGAGGTTCTCACGCGCGGGAGTTGTTGCTGCGCGCTCGTAAAGATAGACCGGGATGCCGAGTTCACGCGCCGCACGTTCGCCGAGTTCGCGCGCGAGCTGAATGCAATCGTCCATCGTCGCGCCGTCGAGGGGGATGAAGGGGACGACGTCGGTGGCGCCGATGCGCGGGTGTTCGCCGTGATGTGTCGTCAGGTCGATGCGGTCGCGGGCGACGCGCATGGCGCTGAACGCGGCGTTGGCGGCTTGTTCGAGCGTCGCGACGAAGGTGATGACGGTGCGGTGGTGCGACGGATCGCTGGAGACGTCGAGCACGTGGGTGCCGGGCGTGGCGGCGATGGACTCGCGCAACGCCGCAATGGTCGACGGGTCGCGACCTTCGGAGAAGTTTGGGACGCACTCGACGAGCGACATGGAGGCGGGCAGGAGGAGGGAACCAGGAGCAACGAACGCAGAGCCAATGCAGAACCGGCTCACGACGACTACCCAGTGGTGGGCTGCGAGTTGGGAGTTGCGGGATTGAGCGCAAGCACCAAGTGGCGAGCGGTGAGTTCGGGTTGTGGGCTTTGAGAAGATGCAGGCGCGGGGGAAGGGCGCGACGACGGGGGGAAGCGGCGCGCAAGAGGGAGCAGGGAGACGCTACGACTGATCGGAGCCGACGGCCAGTTGGGAGAGGAGCCAGTCGTGCATGATGCCGTTGCTGGCGACCATGGGGCCGGCACGCAACGGGGCGTCGTGGCCCGCCAGATCGGTTGCACGGCCGCCGGCCTCCCGAATGAGCAGCACGCCCGCCGCGATCGATCTGTGCGACGTGGCGCGCGGTCGCTTTCAGGGCTTCTGGGA
>CAYWCJ010000297.1:0-4317 GCA_964456595.1 uncultured Gemmatimonas sp.
CTCCGGAAGGTTGTCGGGCGAGGCTGACGCGGACGACCGTGATGATGAAGATGGCGTCATGCGGTGGATGCGCGCACCCGTGCCTCATCTTCGCACACCAGGCGCTCCGCATCGTGGCGTGCGCGCGCGCCTGCCACCGGAAATCGTGCCTCGACCGCGCTCAGCTTCGCGAGGAAGTCAGGGGAGGCTCGCCTCCCAGTGTGCGCCCCGTCGCGAGACAGCGTGCGCCGCCTCGAGGCGGCGTCGCTGCGGCTCAGCTCCATCAGCTCAGAGGAGCAGGGAGGGCGGCGAGCCCGCCTTTCGGCCAATCACCGCTCGCCGCGCTGCTTCACCTCGCGTTTCCGGTCGCGAATACCCCTTCCCGGCTCCGCATCCGGTGCACAAGGTGCGACACGTTCCCCTCGGCCGCTCCGATTGCACACGCTTTCCCCAACGGCCGCCGCACGTCGTACACGTCCTTCCGCGCCACCGGTACCGCCGCGCACACTTTCTCGTTCCCCGCGTTCAACGCCTGACTGAAAAAGAGCGGCACGTAGTTCGGCCCCAACGCTGGGTACGACGTGGCGATCGCGCTGCCGCACCTCGACGCGCGACGCGTGCCGGGCTGGTCGATGCCATCATTCGGCGGCTTCAGCAACTGGCGACGATGGACTGAGCGCGTCAAGCGCCCACGAGCTATGCTCCCGCACCAGCGCATCTTCGCGCTCCACCGCAGTCTCCGCTACTGGGACATCCGCACTGGTCCCCACGTTCCGCGGCACCGCCGCCGCATTCCGCCTCGGGCCTCGCAGCCTGGCGCGATTCAGCGGCGAACCGTTGAACGCGGCGGCGCAGTCTTCCTGCGACATCGCCGACAGACGATTGCACACGCTGCCGTGTCTTCCACTGCGGACTCGAGATCGTGGCGAGGGGCAAACTTGTTCAAGGTCGGTCGGACTATCCAGGGGCACAAGATGAATCAAGGCGCACCGCAGGAAGCACGCAGCCCGCTCGAGCTCCTGCGCAGGTTTCAGCTCACGCTGGACGACGTCCATTCGCATGCAATCATTGCTCCGCAGGTACGCGATTCACACGTGGCGATCGAAGCGCCTGCCTCTGAATATCTGCGGCGCTCGCGCTTCAGCCGAATATTCTCGTTCCTCTACGCGCTCAATGTGGAGAAGTTCGAGAAGACCGTGCACGATCTCCTGAAGTCGTGCGTCATGGGTTACGCGCTCGAGCTGCGGTCCGGAGGCGACATCCTGCTGAGCAAACAATACAACTACTCGAAGAACTACAACGACGGTCTTCTGGGCTGGGACGCCGACACGCCTCTGCACGTCGCCAGCGTGAGCAAACTCATCACCGCGATGGCGATGACGCAGCTGCTGCGGGACCACAGAATTGCCCTCGACGACAAGATCGCGCCCTGGCTGCCGCAGTATTGGCCGCGCGGGATCAACGTGCAGAACCTCGCCTTCCGGCACTTGCTGACCCACACGTCCGGATTGCTAGCCCCGGTAAAGGCTCCGGGTCCGATGGACTTTCAGTCCATGAAGGATGCGATTGCACTTGGTACGACGGACCTGACAACGCGTGACTACAAGAACGTCAACTACTCGCTGTGCCGGGTGCTGTTGGCCACGATCAATGGCGACGCCTATCCATCAATGTTCATCACGGCAGACTCCATGTTCGCGCCGCTGTTTGCCGTGCGGGACTCAGTCTGGGACACCCTATCCATCCGTTCCTATCTCCAGTACGTAAATGACAACATTTTCACACCCTCAGGTCTGCCGGCGCGTGATTTCAATCGTCCCGACGAAGCGGCGCTTGCGTACCTCGCGATCTATGACAACTCGCCTGGATGGAATTCCGGCGATAAACAAAGTGGCAGCGGCGCCATCGGATGGCACCTGACGGTCCGGGAGCTGCTGCGCGTAATGGCAACCTATCGCCGCCGCGGCAAGATCGTAGGCGCATGGCGCGCGCAGAAAATGTTGGATGATGGCATTGGCGTCGATTTCGGATTCACGCGCGATACCCGACTCGGCCGGCTCTATGCAAAAGGCGGCTTTTGGGGCTCGAAGGAAGGCAGAATCGAACAGACCAACGCGTTCTTCTTGCCCGGCAGAATGGAGCTTGTCGTGCTCGCAAACTCCCCGGGGTGCATGCCTGACACCGCGTTCATGGGCAAAGTATCAGACGCCGTTGATAGGAGCATCGAGCCATGGATCGTGAGCCTGACGTCGACGTTGTTGGGAAAGCTCGGCGCGGGTGCATAAATGGTCGACTTATCGCAATCGTACTGAGGTGCAACTACCCGGCGCGTCGGCAAATCCGTGGCCCGGCAGCTCAGCCGTGAACACTCGCTGGATGACTTCGGTCAAGTAGCCGCCTACTCAAGCATCGCGGGCCTGGGCAATTTTTTTAGAGATCTATACGCACCAGCGACTCCCGATCGTGAAGCGCGCGCGTGAGCACGCCGTCGCCAACACAGAATGGACGGTCGAGTCTTCCTTCCTCGCTATCAGGCCGTACCGTCGCCGTGGGCATGGCGCAAAGAACGGTCGAGGACGATACTGCCCGTTGGGCGACCGCGACCATACCCAGCCTTGGTCAAGCGCGTCCGTCCCCGCATCCGCTCTCCCCGCGGCGTCGCTGCTGTCCCGGTAGTGCTTGGCCGGTAGCCCCTGCGAAGCCCCACTCCCACTATCCCGCAAATTTGCGCGTCGCCGGTCGACTTCAACGTGTTCCCTGTGTCGAGCGTTGCGCGAGTTTGGGGAGCGCGTCGGCACGGCGCACAAGATCATGCGCCGCCGCACTCCGCATGATCGCGACCACCGCGACGCTCATCGCGTGTGATGCCGCGCTCGCTCCGCTCGCGGCACAGG
Organism: uncultured Gemmatimonas sp.; assembly: GCA_964456595.1. GTDB lineage: Bacteria > Gemmatimonadota > Gemmatimonadetes > Gemmatimonadales > Gemmatimonadaceae > Gemmatimonas. Next base: position 2,874 of record CAYWCJ010000297.1, read on the forward strand.
AGCACGTCGAGTTCCGTCACCTGACGATCGCAGACGGACTCTCGCAGGGCGCCGTCTCCGCCATCACGCAGGATCGCCGCGGATTCATGTGGTTCGGGACGAAGGACGGCCTGAATCGCTACGACGGACACCAGTTCGTCGTCTTCCGCCACGACCCGGTCGACGCCACGTCAATCTCGGCCAGCGACATTACCGCGCTGTTCGAGGACCGTCGCGGACAACTCTGGGTCGCAACGCGTGGTGGTGGCATCAACCGATTCGACCGCGCAAGCGAACGCTTCGAGCGCGTCGTCAATGGGCCGTCGCGGTACGTCTTCGGGTTCGCCGAGGATCCCGATGGCAGCGTTTGGGCGGCCGGGGGCAGCGAAGGGCTGTTCCGCCTGACGGCGACCGCGAGCGGTCGTACGGTCGCCGAGCGGTTCCAGCATTCGGAGAGCGACTCAAACAGTCTTGGCGACGGCCGCGTGAACGCGGTGCTCGTGGACCGGCGCGGCGAGCTGTGGGTCGGCACGGAGTCGGGGCTCAGCCGACGCGTACCGTCGCGCAGCCGGGCACCCACGTTCACGCACCTCAGGGCGGGCCCGGATACGGCGCGGGGCCTGATCGACGAGCCGGTCACCGCGCTGCACGAGGATTCGCGCGGCCGCCTCTGGATCGGCTCGCGGCCTGGCCTCAGCGTGCTCGACTCCGTGCGCATGCAGATGCGGCACTACTACCACCGCTATCGCACGTTCCGGTACCGATGGGGCGAGGCGATCGCGCTGGTCGAGGATCAGGCCGGCGACATCTGGATGACCACGCACGCGGAGCTGATGCGTCTCGACCCGGCGACCGGTGCGTTCACCTACCTGCGTCACGATCCCCAGGACCCAGCGAGCATCAACAGCAACGTCCCGACCGCCATCTATCGCGATCGCTCACAGCTGCTCTGGGTGGGCACGAACGGGTACGGGATCAACGTACACGATCCGAAGGCGGAGCGATTTCGGACATTTCGGCGTCCGCCGACGTGGCCCTCCCGGCTGTCCGGGTTCTCCGTCTACACGCTCTTCGAGGGGAGCGCGGGGACGCTCTGGATCGACGCGGGGCTGCTCTACCGGTGGGACCGATCGACGGGCGCATTTCGAAGCTTCGAGACCAGCTCAAACCGGCCGAATGACTTCGGGAACACCGGCGTCTGGGCACTGATCGAGAAGTCGCCCGGCGTGCTCTTGGCGGCAACCTACCAAGGGCTCCATCGGTACGACACCAAGACGGGTCGTGACCGGCTCTACCGCCACGATCCGGCCGATTCCACCGGACTGCCGGAGCACGGCGTCTACGACGTCTTTCGTGACCGGGACGGTGTCATCTGGGCGGTCACCGAGAACTTCCTCGCGCGCCTGACGGACCCGGCGCGCGGTCGCTTCGACACGTGGCGCCACAAGGAGATTGCGACCCAGGG
>CAYWCJ010000297.1:4327-6007 GCA_964456595.1 uncultured Gemmatimonas sp.
GTGGATCTTCCCCTCCATCATCCAGGACCAGCAGGGCGCGCTCTGGCTCGGCTCGGATCAGGGGCTCACGCGGTTCACGCCGCAAACCGGTGCGATGACGCACTACCGTCACGATCCACGGAATCTGCAGAGTCTCAGCAACAACGCGATTCGCGCGATCCTCCCCGACCCGCGCCGACCGGAGCGCTTCCTGTGGATTGGTACCGCTGGCGGCGGACTCAATCGACTCGATCTGCAGGCGGAGACGTTCACCGCGTTCACGGAGCGTGATGGCCTCCCGAATGACGTGGTGTACGGCGTGCTGGCGGAGACGAGTGGCCGGCTGTGGCTGAGCACCAACAAGGGTCTCTCCCGGTTTGATCCGGCGACTGCGCAGTTCCGCAACTACGACGTGAACGATGGGCTGCAGGGCAACGAGTTCAACTCGGGCGCGGCCTTCCGGAGCCGGAGTGGTGAGCTCTTCTTCGGGGGCATCGACGGATTCAGCTACTTTCGCCCGGAGACGCTGACGGACAATCCACACGTGCCGGCGGTGGCTATCACGGGCTTCCGTCGCGGCAACCGCTACGAAACGGTGCGTGACAGCGGGACGGTGCTGCGTACCACGATCTCGGAGGCGGACACGCTGCGCCTCTCGTATCGCGACGCCGTGCTCACATTCGAGTTCGCGGCGCTCGAGTTCTCCGCGCCGGCGAAGAATCGGTTCGCGTATCGCATGGTCGGCTTCAACGACGACTGGTTCGAGTCGGGCGCCGTGCGTGCGGCGACATACACGAACCTTCCACCGGGCCGCTACACGTTCCAGGTGCGGGCGAGCAATAACGACGACGTATGGAATCTGGCGGGCACGTCGCTCGCGATTTTCATCATGCCGCCGTGGTGGCGCACGCCGTGGGCGTACGCGCTTTGCGTAACCTTGGCGCTCGCGGTGATCGTGGCCGGACGCCGGTACGAGGTGGGCCGGTTGCGCCTGGCGAGCCGCCTCGAGCTCAAGCAACTCGAGACGGAGCAGCTTCGTCGCCTCGACCAAGCGCGCCGACAGCTGTTCGCGAACGTCAGCCACGAGTTTCGTACGCCGCTCACGCTAACCATGGGGCCGCTCGACGACCTGCGATCCGGCGCGCACGGTCCGCTCTCGCCGTCGGCGGTGGAGCAGGTGGACCTCGCACGCCGCAACGCCACGCGCGTGCTCGACCTCATCAACGAGATCCTCGAGCTGGCGCGCGCGGAGGCGGGCGGGGTGAGGGTGCGCGCCCGCAGGCTCGACCTCGGGACGTTCGTCGATGCCGTCACGCGTTCATTCCTCCCGCTCGCCGAGCGCAAGGCGATCGCCTGTGAAATCCAGGCGCCGAACGAGCCGATCACCCTGATCGGCGATCCCGACCTGCTGGAGCGTGCGCTGTCGAACGTGCTCGCGAACGCGTTCAAGTTCACGCCGGACGGCGGCACAGTGCGCGTGAGCGTCACCCACGGCGACGGCTCCGCGCTCATCACCGTTCGCGACAGCGGCCCCGGAATTCCGGCCGACGACCTCGGCCTCGTATTCGACCGCTTTCATCGGGCCGCCTCCACCGCCAGCGCGCATCCCGGAACGGGGATCGGTCTGGCGCTGGCCCGTGAATTGGTGCTCCGTCACGGTGGGTCGATCACTGCGGACAGCGAGGAGGGGTTCGGCAGCAC
>CAYWCJ010000298.1:0-6003 GCA_964456595.1 uncultured Gemmatimonas sp.
ACACGATGCCGTTCATCGAGGGCGAAACGCTCGCGCAGCGGCTGCAGCGTGAGAAGCAGCTCGGTCTCGAGACTGCGCTCGGCATCATGCACGAAGTGCTCGACGCGCTCAGTCACGCGCATCAGGTCGGCGTGCTGCATCGCGACATCAAGCCCGCGAACATTCTGCTCTCCGGTGGTCGCGCGCTGATCGCCGACTTCGGGATCGCACGCGTGCTCGGACTCGGCGGTGAGCGACTTACCGAAACCGGCATCGCCGTCGGTACCTCGGAGTACATGAGCCCGGAGCAGGGGGCCGCAGACACAGTGGATCAGCGCAGCGATCTCTACTCGCTCGGCTGCGTGTTCTACGAGATGCTCGCCGGTGCGCCGCCCTTCACCGGGCCATCAGCGCAAGCGGTCATTGCACGACACGCGCGCGATCCGATGCCGAGTTTGCGCACGGTTCGCTCCACGGTCACCCGTCGGCTCGAAGCGATCGTGGCGAAGTGCCTGGAGAAGGTACCGGCCGATCGGTGGGCGACCGCAAAAGAGTTGAACGATGCCTTGCGGGATCCTGCCGTGCTTGGCCCCGAGACTGAGGTCGTTTCGACACCGCCGCGTTCGCGTCGCTTGGTGTGGGGCAGTGCGCTGGCGATCGTGGCCGTGGTGTCGGCCGCGCTCGTGTCACGTCGGCAACTCGCACCCGCGCTCGACGCCCATCGCGTGGTCGGGTTTCCGCTCGTCGCGCCCGCGATGATCGGCCAGAGTGAGGCGGCCGGCGAAGACATGGCGACGCTGATCGGCAGTGCGATCGATCGACGAGCCTCGCTGCGATGGGTGGATGGTTGGCGCGCACTCGATGGCACCGATCGCACAGCGGCGGGAGGCGCGTCGGCTGCGACGATGGCACGCATCGCGCGCGCGGCGGGCGCTGCCTGGTACTTGACCGGGCGCATTGTGGTGCGCGGCGACTCTGTCGATGTACTGCTCGAACTGGTGGATGCCGCGCACGACTCCGTGGCAATACGACCACGGGCAACGGGGCCGACTGCCGATCTCTGGCGCGTTGCGATTCGCGCCATGAATCACGTGCTGCCGGTGCTCGTGCCCGGCACCAATGCCAGGGACCTCGAAGCGGCGTGGACGGATCGCGATCCTGGTGCCGTGGCCGACTTTCTCGCCGGTGAGGCGGCGTTCCGTCGCGCCCGTCCCGGTGAAGCACTCGATCATTTTCGCGATGCGGTGCGCGCCGACAGTCAGTTTGCGCTGGCCGCGGTGCGAGGTGCGCAGGCCGCGACCGCCGATCACCGACCGAGTGAAGCGCGCACGCTCGTGGAACGCGCGCGTCGCATGACGATGCCCGCGCAATACGCCGAGTTCACGCGCGGCTACATCGCGTTTCTGGATGGGTATGCCGATTCCGCCATCGTCGCTTTCCGTCGCGCGATCGCGATCGACCGCGAGCTGACGGCGGCGTGGATTCAGCTCGGCGAGACCTACATCCACCTCGTGACATCCGATTCCGCCGCCGACGCGCGCGCGGACGCCGCGTTTGCCGAAGCACGTGCACTGGATTCAACGGCGACACATGTGCTGCTGCATCCGATCGAGATCGCATGGCGTCGCGGCGACGGTGCGGCGGCGGCCCCGATGGTGCAGCGCTTTCTTGCGGCCAAGCCGGATACGTCGCAGTCGCTCAGCGTGCGGGTGGTCGATGCGTGCGGGCGCAGAGGGCCGAGCAGCGTGGACTGGAAGCGCGATGTGCGGACCGATGCGCAGGCGGTGTTGTCCGTTGGCGTCGTGATGGCGGCGCGCGGCGCGCAATTACCGTGCGCCATCGCGGCCTACGACGCTGTACTCGCGATGGACTCCACGGCGCACGTTGCCATGGGCGATAACCCGCTGGCGATTCGGCAGGCGGCTCTCATGGGCTCGGTGGCCATCTGGGCTGCAGCGGGACGGCCGGACAGCGCGCGCGCGCGCATCGAAGCGGCGGTGGCACGCGGAGATGGCGGCGCAAGCTTCTTCCTGCTCGGCGCTGCGGTCTTACCGTCGTTTGCGAAGGATGCAGCTGCGATCGCGCAACGGGACTCGACGCGTTTCGGTAGCGATCTCGCGGGGTGCACGACCAACGAGCGCTGCTGGATGTTGGGGGTGTATCACGCCGCGCTGGGGCATCAGATACAAGCCAGGACCGTAGCGCGCGTGCTGGCCTCGCGGGTGGCGGGCGACACGACGGGCGTGGCGCGGGTGTATGCGTCAGCCGCAGAGGCACACGCGCTATTGGCGGCAGGAGATTCGGCGGGAGCGATTGCGGCGTTCCGAACCGTGTTGCAGGCGCCGTTCGCGCCGGGTTCGCTACTCACCTGGGAACCCATCGGCGGATACGGCATCGAGCGACTGACCCTCGCGCGCCTGCTGCTTGCGCACGGCGATCGAGCCGAATCGATCGCCGTGGCCAATGGGCTCGATGCGTCTGCGCCGGCCATGTTTCCTCTGTACCTTCGGGCGAGCCTGGAGGTGCGGGCGCAGGCCAAAGAGGCGCTCGGCGATTCGCGCGGGGTTGCATCGTTCCGAGCACGACTGACACAGCTTGCTGCAACTCGTTCGAATGCTGGACTTCGTTAGACACGCCCGGTAGATCTGTGCGAAGCGTCACACTGCTGGCATAGCCCGCATCCCCACGTCCCGCCTGGAGCAGTCATGAGTGAAGCATTGGATCCCCAGCCGAAGCCGCTGCAGGCCGACATCGAGCGCGACCCGCAGCCGAAGCCGCTGCAGCCCGACATCGAGCGCGACCCGCAGCCGAAGCCGCTGCAGGCCGACATCGAGCGCGACCCGCAGCCAAAGCCGCTGCAGGCCGACAGCGAGCGCGACCCGCGTCCGAAGCCCGCGAGCCCTCCGATCAGCCAGTCCGACGGGCACGCGTAAACGCGGCTTCCGGTGATTCCACAGACCGCACGCGCCCTCCTCGTCGGCATCAATCGCTACGCGCACCTCGAGCCCACGCTGCAGGGATGTGAAAACGATGCGCGTACCATGGATGAACTCCTGCGTACGCGCTTCGGCTTCACGCAGACCACGCTGTTGCTCAGCGAACAGGCGACGCGGGCCGGTCTCTGCGCCGCGTTCGAGCAGTTGATTGCGGACACGAACACCGACGATGTGGTCGTGTTCTACTTCGCGGGGCACGGAGGGCGAATCCGCGACCGCGAAGGCGATGAGCCGAGTGGCTTCGACTGCACGCTCGTGCCGACAGACTCGATGTACGACCCGGCGAATCCGGCGGCGAACATCGACATCCTCGACGACGAGATCTTTCTCTACCTCCAGCGACTCGGCAACAAGACGAAGGCCATCACGGTCATCGTCGATGCGTGTCACTCGGGCACGATTTCGCGCGACGTCGCGCCGATTCCCGGCTTTCGTGTGCGCGGACTCCCGGCCGACACGCGCATCACAGACGTGCCGTCGCCCGTGCCCAAGGAACTCTGGTCACTGTTGCGTGGCGCGAGCGATGGCACAGCGATCGCGGATACGACGACCGCACGCCGCGCGACCGGCGGATGGTTGCCGGTGCAGGATCACTACGTCACGATCAGCAGTTGTCGCGATGCCGAGAAGTCCGGCGAGGTGCTGCTCGAGAACGACGACAAGTCCGAGACGTATCACGGCGCGTTCACGTGGTACCTCTCGCGCGGCCTGCTACGCGTGACCCCGGGCACCACCTATCGCACGCTCTTCGAAGCGGTCGCACCCAACGTGACGGCGTATCGTCAGGGGCGGCAACATCCGCAGCTCGAAGGCGCGGTCGATCGAGAGCTGTTCGGGCTGCGCGAGTTGCCGCCCATGCCGTACGTGCGCGTGCGCAGCGTATCGGAGGACGGCAACTCGATCACCGTAGCTGCGGGTGCGGCGCTCGGGCTCGCCGTCGGCGCGGTGATGGCCGTGTACGCACGCGGCACCACGGCCACCGAGGGAACCACGCCCGACGCGATGGCCGACGTGACCGCCGTGCGCGCGCTCGACTGCACGGCGACCGTGCGTGCCGATGGGCGCGTGAACGCGATCACAGCATCATCGCGCGCGGTCATCCAGCAGCGGGGAGCGAGCGATGCGCGTCAGGCAGTGTTTGTCGCGCCGCTCGATGAAATGGAGGCCGACGCGCGGACGGAGTTGCACGCCAGTCTCGTGGCGGCGCGGGATGCACTGCAGACGGCGATTGCCGCGTCTGCGCTGCTTCGCGTGGTCGAAGCGCCAACGGTGGATGCGCTGCAGGTGCGCCTGTGGTCATCGACGCGCTCGGTCGATGCCGATGCGTCATCGGCCGCGTCGCGCTGGGCTATCACGGGTTCAGACGGTCTTCCCCTCGCGCCATTCGCGGAGCTTGAGGAAGGCCCGCGCGTACGACGCAATCTGGAGATACTCGCGCGCCGCTCGCTCGCCGTCTCGCTCGTGAACGAGGATCCGGCGAGCAAACTCTCGCAGGCAAAGCCAACGATTGAACTGCTCATCGCGCGCGAAGGCGAAGCGTTTCGTTCTGCAGCGGCAGGCGCCGGTGGGCTGCCCGAGTATGACGTCGGCGATTTCATCGGCGTTCGCATCGCCAATCCACACACGACGCCGGTCTACGTCACGCTTCTCGATATCGGGCAGGACGGCAGGATCACGGTGGTGTACCCGCCCAGGCACGCGGTCGAAGTGCTGGCAGTCGGTGCATCGATGGATCTGTTCACCACGCCGAGTACGCTGCAGCCGCTGTCGTTTCCGTCCGTCTATCCGTTTGCGCCTGATGGTGATCTGCCGCTGCGCGACGATGGCCTGGAAACCATCAAGCTCTTTGCGACGAGCCACCCGGCAAGCTTCGAATGGCTGACGGAAAAGGCCGGCGTGCGATCGGTCGACGATTCGCCCGTGGAGCGGCTCCTGCGCGCCCGGATGAACGCCACACGTGGAGACGGAGCCGCCCCGCCGCCGCCGCCCGACGACGACTGGACGACGGTGTCCGCCTCGTTCGTGCTGCGACGCGCGCCGTAACGTCTGCCTCGTCTTTCTTCTACTCCGAACAGATCATGTCGAACACTGTGTATGCGCTGCTCGTCGGCATCAACGACTATCCCGCCGATGTCGGACGTCTGACTGGCTGCGTGAACGATGTCACGCATATGCATGAGTATCTGAAGGAAACATTCGGCGCCGACACACTTGCCGTCGAAGTCCTCACCAATCAGGATGCCACTCGCGCGAACATCATCGCGCAGTTCCGCGCGCATCTCGGACGCGCGAAGACTGGTGATGTGGCACTCTTTCAGTATTGCGGACACGGGGCGCAGTGGAAGTCCGCACCGGAGTTTCGCGAGTTCTTTCGCGACGGCAAGGACGAAGGGCTGGTGTGCATCGACAGTCGGAAACCGGACGGCTACGACCTCGCGGACAAAGAGCTGGCGGTACTCCTCAGCGAGGTGGCAAAGAACGACCCACATCTCGCCGTCGTCCTCGACTGCTGTCACTCGGGCTCGGGCACGCGCAGCGTCGATGCCTTCAAGGGGCTCGTGGCGCGCGTCACGCACGAAGTCACGACGGAGCGTCCAATCGAGAGTTATCTCGACGGCTACTACGACGCGCTCCGTCTCGCCGGTCAGTCGTTCTCCATACCGACACCGCGCCATATCCTGCTTGCCGCGTGTGATCGCACGGAGAAGGCGCAGGAGTCGACCGACGCGAGTGGAGTCTTCACCACCTCCATGCTCGACGTGCTCCGCAAATCTCGCGGTGGTCTTTCCTACGCCGATCTCTTCGTGCGCTCCCGAGCCACGGTGCGGAACCTCGCGGACAATCAGAACCCGCAGTTCGAGACGTATGGCGACTTCAATGCGCAGCTCGGATTCCTCGGCGGCAACGTGTCGTTGGCAGGCAAGCGGTACGCCGCGTACTTCGACCGTGGGAGCTGGCGCGTGGACTGTGGCGCGATCCACGGCGTGCCGACGGACAGCACGAAGGCGGCGACCATGGCCCTATTTGC
>CAYWCJ010000299.1:0-5968 GCA_964456595.1 uncultured Gemmatimonas sp.
GGTCACCAAGCTGAAGGAGTACGGCAAGTACGTCATCGGCGTCGGCATTCGCGAATCGTCGAGCGACCTGCTGGTCATGAATTGCGACGAGTACTACTCGTACAACGCACTCGCCGGTCTCACCAAGACGGGCGACGATGAATCCACGCGCTGGGATCCGTGGGAGCTCGTGACCGAATCGGTCACGCGCATGAAGCGTAACGGCGACGTTATGCGCTCGGATCGCCTCAAGCAGGTCATGCAGGAGATCGACTCCTCGTTCGACGAGAAGAACCTCGGCATGCCCAAGTTCTCGCGCTTTGTGCAGGAAGCCGCGCACAAGGGACTGCTCAAGGTCACCAAGCTCGACAGCGGTCAGCTGGAGATCGATGCGCCCGTGCCCGGCACCGCCCTTGCCGCTCCCGCGGCTTCTGCCGCCGTTGCTGCCACGGCCGTCGACGCGGACGCCGTTGACGGCGAGTCCGCCGATCTCCGTCGCGAGCGTCAGAACGAACGCGACGATCGTCGTGGCCGCCGCGGACGTCGGGGCCGTGGTCGCGACCGCGAGCGTGGTGATCGCCCCGACACCGACTCGCTCAGCTCCACCGCGGAATTCATCGCGCAGGCAATGCCGGACGCCGCCGTCCTTGCCCCACCGGCAGTTGCCGCTGCGGCAGCACCTGCAGCGGCAGCACCTGCAGCGGCAGCACCTGCAGCGGCAGCGGCTCCCGAGGCCGATCTTGCCCCGGTTGAGGCGTCGGCTGTCACGCCGTCGGATGCGTCCGCTGCCACGCCGTCAGTTGATGCTGCAGCACGCGAAGATCGCGGCGGACGTGGGCGCGATCGCAGTCGTGGACGCGGACGTGATCGTCGGGAAGAACGCCCGGATCGCAGCGATCGTAAGCCGGAAGTCGCTTCCACCACCCCGACCGCATTTGGCGAAGCAGTCGCCGACACGATCGGGATGAGTGGCGAGCGCCTCACGCGCAGCGAAGCGTTCGATCTTGTGCGTCGCGCCGTCGAGTCGCTCGTCTCGGGCGAAGACGCCACCAGCGCCAGCGCCGCGCGTCGTCGTGCGTTCGAACTGCTCGGCCGTGACAGTGAGTCGCTGAGCTCGCGCAACTTCGAGCGCATTCTGCAGGACTCACACGACGCCAACATGGTGGACCTCCGTCGTCGTGGTAACGACTTCGAGGTGGCCCGCGCGGCGGACGCCGCACCCATTGTCGACCAGCTTCGCACAGTCGAACTGGCGCAGCAGGCAGCGGCGGCGGCCAGCGCGCCGCCGGCCCCGCCGCGTGGTATGGGCGCGCGTGGTGTCGGTGGACGTGGCATGGGTGGCAGAGGGAAGGGTCCGAGTGGCCCGCCCGAAGGGCTGCTCATGGTCGGCGTGGTCGGTCCGCGCGTTGTCCCCGCGTCGACCGTAGCCAGCGCCAACGGCGCCGGACTGTCTGCACCTGTCATCGCCTCCGAGCCCATTGCTCCCACCATTGCCGAGCTCGTCGCGGTGGTGGCTGAGGCGCCGGTCGCCGAGGTGGCCTTGGCTTCCGAGAAGGCAGCGCCGAAGCGCGGTCGCGCTCCGGCGAAGGCCGCCGCGGCCAAGGCGGCGCCAGCCAAGACGGTTCCAGTCAAGGCGGCTCAAGCCAAGTCGGCGCCAGCCAAGTCGGCGCCAGCCAAGACGGCTCCGGCCAAGACGGCTCCGGCCAAGCAGGCGCCAGCCAAGCAGGCGCCAGCCAAGTCGGCTCCGGCCAAGCAGGTGGCGAAGACTGCCACGAAGGTGGTCGCGAAGGCCCCAGCGAAGGCCGCCACGACCGCTCCCACGGCCGTAACAGCCGGTGCGGCGAATTCGACCAAGGCTCCGGCCAGGAAAGCCGCCAAAAGCGGCGGGAAGTAGGCGCTGACCCTGAACAATCCGCTCCCGCCGAACACGAACGCCGCCCTTTTCGGGGCGGCGTTCGTTGCTTCGTTCTACGATCGAGAAGCCGACGTGGTCGCGCGGGACCTGCTCGGTGGGGTGCTGCGCCTCGCCGGCGCGGCGGGAGCGGTGAGCGGCCGCATCATCGAGACCGAGGCCTACCTCGGCCCTGACGACCCTGCCTGCCATGCGGTCGTCGGCCGCACGCGACGAACCTGGCATCTCTTCGGTCCGGCCGGCACCGCATATGTCTACTTCGTCTATGGCATGCACTGGTGCGTCAACGCCGTCACCAGAGAAGCGGGCCACGGCGCCGCCGTTCTCATCCGCTCCATCGCGCCGCTGGAAGGGATCGAACAGATGCGATTACGGCGCCCGAGAGCGCGGACAGACGCCGATCTCTGCAACGGCCCCGCCAAGCTCTGCGCCGCGCTGGGAATCGATCGTGCGATGGATGGGCTCATGCTCACGGGCGAGAGCCAACTCACCATCCACCACGGCATCTCCGTTCCCGACGAACGCGTCCTGATCGGTCCCCGCATCGGCATCTCCAAAGCCGTCGACTGGCCGCTGCGATTCCGCGTCATTCGCGGACCCCAGTTCATGTCGACTCCGCGTGTCCTCGATTCGCGGCCCGCCGCTACACAATCAGCCCAACAAGCCGTCCAACGTCCTTGAATGCATCGACCACCGCGTCGAGATCGTCGCGTGTGTGTGCCGCGCTCACCTGACAGCGCACGCGCGCCTGACCGTGCGGCACCACCGGAAATCCGAACCCGGTGACGAACACACCGCGATCGAGCATCATCTCGCTGACTTTGATGGCCAGTGACGTCTCGCCGACAATGATCGGCACGATGGGCGTTTCGCCTGGCAACGGTTTGAATCCCGCTTCTTCGATCGCGCTGCGGAAATAACTCGCGTTGTCGCGCAGTCGCGTCACGAGTTCCGGATGCGCTTCGGCGTGGAGCACGGCGGCGAGGGAACTCGCGGCGACGGTTGGCGGCAGTGCGTTTGAAAAGAGTTGCGGCCGCGACCGCTGCGTCATCAGGTCGCACAACGCCGCAGGTCCAGCGATGAACCCGCCCGCGGCACCGCCCAGTGCTTTGCCGAGCGTGGACGTGATGACATCGACTTCACCGACCACGCCGAAGTGTTCGGCGGTGCCACGTCCAGTCCTGCCGAGTACGCCGGTGGCGTGCGAATCGTCCACGACGACGATGGCATCGGAGTCGCGCGCGATCTGAAGAATTTCCGGAAGTTTTGCGATCGCACCTTCCATCGAAAAGACACCATCGGTCCAGATCACGCGTCGCGTCGCCTGTTTGGCGCCCGCGAGTTTCTCGCGCAGGTCGTCCATGTCGCTGTGCTTGTAGACGGCGGTCGTACACTTGGTGATCGCTTTCGCCAGGCGGATCGAATCGATGATCGACGCATGGTTGAGCGCATCGGAGATCACGAAGTCGCCTTCACGCACGATCGTCGGTGTCAACGCCTCGTTCGCATTCCACGCGGATACATATGAGAGTGCTGCCGGCGTTCCGACAAATCGCGCGAGCGCCGTCTCGAGCTCGCGATGCACCGTGAACGTCCCGCAAATGAATCGCACCGATGCCGTGCCGGCGCCGAACTCCTCGAGTGCGCGAATCCCCGCCTGCACCACCGCGGGCTCGTTCGCCAGTCCTAGATAGTTGTTCGACGACAGCACGATCACCTCGCCGCGCCCCTCCATGCGCACACGCGCACCCTGCGGCGACTCCAGATGATTGAGTCGCTTGTACACCTGGTCCACCTTCAGCTGCGCGATCTGGGACTCGAGATCGTGAACAAACGTCGAATTGAGAGACACGAAAGGCACGTGGTTCAGGTGGGATTGCAGCGCGGCCTCTACTACAAGCGGCAGAAGCAGCAGCAACAGCCAAAGCGACTGACTATCACGGATAGCAACGGATCAACGGCCGTGATCGACACGGATACGGCAATTGACTGACGCGGATGAACGCGGAAATGGCGCAAATTCCGCGGATACGACGAACCTGAAAAGAAAAGCAGTTGCAGTATCCCCGAAAATCCCTGTTCAATCCGTTGCTCTCCGTGAGAGTCAGTCGCTGTTGCCGTTCATGATCTCGCCCACTCGCCGTTGCTCTCCTCCTCGCCAACGGCAGGATCGACCTCTGGGGTCGAGCTAGTCGTTGATCGTGAAGATGATCTTTCCCGCTTCACCCGACTTGATCAGGTGCATCGCCTCGTCCACCGCCTCGAGCGGCAGTCGATGCGTGATCACCGGCGTGGGATCGAACGCACCGGAGCGCAGAAAGCGCGTCATCTGGTGCCACGTGTCGTACATGCGGCGTCCCACCACACCGTAGATCGTCAGCCCCTTGAAGATGATCTCCGAAGCGAAATCGATGTCGATCGTCGTGGACGGAATGCCCAGCATGTTCACCCGACCCGCCGGGCGCGCCAGCGCGAATGCCTGATGGACCGCACTCGGCACGCCCGACATCTCCAGCACCACGTCGGCGCCGTGTCCGTCGGAGGCAGCGCGCACGGCCGCTTCAGCCTCATCGGGATGCACCGCGTCGTGCGCCCCCATCGTGCGTGCGAGTTCGAGGCGCTTCGGGTTGATGTCCGTCGCGATGATTCGCGCCGCGCCGGCCGCGCGACAGATGCCCACGGCGAACGCGCCGATCGGACCGCAACCCGTGATGAGCACCACCGCACCTGGGATGTCGGCCGTCAACGCGGTATGAAAGGCGTTGCCCATCGGATCGTGGATGCCGCCGAGGTCGTAGCTGATCGCGTCGTCGAGATGCCAGACGTTGGTTGCCGGCATCGCGATGAATTCGGCAAAGCAGCCGTCACGGTCCACGCCGATGATGCGCGTGCTTGGATCGACGTGCGCGTTTCCGGTCCGACTGAACAGTGAGCGCTCGTCCACGATGTGCCCTTCGGCGGTGACGCGATCACCGGTTTTCACCGTTTCGACAAGACTTCCGACGGCCACCACATCGCCCGCGAACTCGTGTCCGACGACAAATGGCGGCTTGCAACGACCCGCCGCCCACGCGTCCCACTCGTAAATGTGGACGTCGGTTCCACAGACGCCCGCGCGTCGCACGCGAATAAGCACCTCGTCATCGCGGATGCGCGGCTCGGGAACTTCGGTGAGGATGAGACCGCGTCCTGCCGTCTGTTTGACCAACGCTTTCACATGTGCTCCATGAGATCCGACAGTACGCTGACGGACGCTGTACGAGGGAAAGTTGCGCGTCGCAGTGCCGCATCGCAGGCGCGAGACGGACAAAGCTCGCCTGCGTTCGTGTTGCGTGGTAGGTGCGCAACTCGTCAACCGCGTGATGTAATCGCGCGCGTTCTTTATACGCGCTATTGCGCGGGTGAAATATCCACGCGTATATTCGCGACACCACAACGACTTGCGCGTGATGTCCACATCCTCGAAAACGAGGCGCGCAGTCCTCCACTGGAAACGCGTGGCGAAATCAGGACGCGATTGCTTCCAGAGTTCCGGAGCCGTGACACAGGTGCCATTTGCAGCGGCCGACGGGCAGCATCCGTCGGCGCTCTTCCCGTCGCCATCGCACCGGTCGATGGCAGGCGTTGTCGTCGCCGTCATGACACGCCAGCCGCACCTCCCAGGTTCCGCGCCGCGTATCGCGCGCAGCGAACCGAACGGCGTTCGTCGCCGGATGCGCGTCGCACCTGCACCATGTTCGCTGTCGCACACCGCGACCACGCGATCCGATTTGCCTGCGCGGCTCGTTGCGCAGGCGTCCACCTGCACGCGCCTCCTCGAGGCCGTGTAGCGCGCAGCGCCGCAGTGCTCACGCACTGATCGCCGCGTGGCTCACCTTTTCACCGGGGAAAAGGGAGCACAACCAACTCCTCTAGAGGAGAGTAGGATCATGGCACCAGCCAAGAAGGCCGCGAAGAAGGCGGCGAAGAAGGGTGGCCGCAAGGCTGCAAAGAAGGGAGCCAAGAAGGCGGCAAAGAAGGGCGCGAAGAAGGGCGCAAAGAAGGCAGCCAAGAAGGGCGCAAAGAAGGCCGTGAAGA
>CAYWCJ010000300.1:0-5961 GCA_964456595.1 uncultured Gemmatimonas sp.
ATCATCGACCTCGATGTGCATCAGGGGAACGGCACGCACGCGATATTCGCCGGCGACAACGATACGTACACGTTCAGCATGCACGGCGAGAAGAACTTTCCGTTTCGCAAGGTGCCCGGAACGCTCGACATCGGCCTGCCGGATCGCACCACGGATGAGCCGTATCTGGCGCTGTTGGCCGACGCGTTGCCGCCGCTGCTGCGCACGGCGCGCGCGGATATCGTCTTTCTGCTGGCCGGTGCCGATCCGCATGAAGGGGATGCACTTGGACGACTGGCGCTCTCGTTCGACGGACTGCGTCGTCGCGATCGCATGGTCATCGAGCAGTGCCGCGACATCGGCCTGCCGGTCGCCATCGTGATTGCGGGTGGGTACGGACGCAACATCGATGACACCGTCGCTGTGCATCTCGGCACGGTCGCCATTGCCAGGGAGTTTGCGTGAGGGTTGTGTCCACCATGATGATTCCACCGCCGCGCGCCGAGGGGTTCAGCACGACGACCGACGTGCCGTTGTACTGGAGGGAGGATGGGCCGCTTGATGGCTCCCCGATGCTGTTGCTGCATGGCGGACCAGGTGCGCATCACGACTATCTGTATCCGCAGCTGCTGCGTCTCGCGGAGTCGCATCGTCTGATCGCGTACGATCAACGCGGTGGCGGGAAGTCGAAGACGGATGACCCGACGCCGATCACCTGGCGAACGCAGGTCGAGGATCTGACGAAGTTGTGGCGTGAGTTTGCACTGGCCGAGTCGCGTGCGGACGCGCCGACGCTCGTTGGCTACTCGTGGGGTGCACTGCTGGCCATGCTGTATTGCATCGAGGCGCAGCGATCATCGGCGACCGTCACCCCGATGCCGATGCCATCACGCCTCGTGCTCCTGTCGCCGGCACCGATCTCGCGCGCGTGGCGCACCGAGTTCGAGCGCGCGCTGCAGGCCCGAATGAGCGGACCGGCAGTGCTGCAGTTGCGCGCGGAGCTGGTTGCATCCGGCCTGCGCGAGCGCGATCCGGTGGCGTACCGCCAGCGGAGTTTTGAGCTGAGCGTGGCCGGCTACTTCGCCGATCCGCGTCGCGCCGAGTCGCTGACACCGTTTCGTGTGACGGGGCGCGTGCAGCAGTCCATCTGGGACAGTCTGGGCGAGTTTGACCTGCAGGACGATCTCCGCACTTTGGCGCGTGCCGTTCGCCTGCCAGTGCTCGTCGTACACGGGCAGGCGGATCCCATTCCGCTCGCATCGACGCAGGCGGCAGCGGTGGCGCTCGACGCCATATGCGTGGAGGTGCCCGACTGCGGCCACGTGCCCTATGTCGAGCAGCCGGAGTTGTTGTTCGAGGCCATGGCGCGCTTCGTTCCGGCCTGAGTTCGTCTTCGCTTCTTTGAGTTTCGATGATTCCCTTCGGCTCGGTCTCGCAATCCAGCATCGCCACCATCGACGTGGACGGTCGCCCGTTCACCGTGACGGTGCGCACCGTGCACGACGGCGTGGAATACGTGGGTCGTCTCTGGTTTGCCGATGTGGCGTGGGACAACTCCGGCATTCCTGATCGCGGCGTCTTTCCGGGGCGCACGGAAGACGAAGTATTGGTGCTGGCCAATCGTTTGCGCCCTGATGAACTGCTGCACCGCTACCGTCGGGCCAATGCGGAGAAGCGGCGCTTTCACGGACTGCGCCAGCTCACGCTCGAAATGCTTTCGAAGATTCGCTACCTGAATCAGGTGGCGGTGAGCATGCGCGCGGGGCTGCTCGATCGCGAGGCAGCGGCGCAGGAAATGGTAATGACGGAGGAGCAGCTCGTGGAACTGGTGCGGCAAGCTCGACTCATGGCGGGTATCGAAACCTGAGCCGCTGTTTGGGCGTCGAGCGAATGTCTATATTGCCACCATGGATTGCCATGGCGCCGCACACGCACTGACCCAGATCGCGACCCTGCTGGAACTGCACGGGGAAGATCGGTTTACCGTGCGCGCAATGCAGTTGGCCGCGCGCGCCGCAGCAGCTCATGCGGATGAGTCGCTCGAGGAGGCGCTGCGCGCCGGCGTGTTCAACGGCGAGACCTCGTCCGCCGTGGCACTGACCCCCGCCGCCATGGATGTGCTGCGTGATCTGGCAGAATCCAACGGCTCGGCGCTGCTGGAACGGCTGCAGGAGGAGACACCCGAAGGCCTCCTCGAGATGCTGCGTGTGCCCGGCCTCGGCCCCGCGCGCATTCGACAGATCCACGACGGACTGCACGTGGAATCGCTGCAGGAACTGGAGCAGGCGGCGCGCGATGGTCGCCTCGCCACGTTGCCCCGGTTCGGCGACAAGACCGCACAGAAGATTCTCAAGGGCATCGCCGATCTGCGCAGTACGGGCGCGTTCGTGCTCTGGCAGCATGGTCGCGCCGAAGCGGAACGCTTGCGTGAAGCGGTGCGCGCGCACCCCGATGTGCTGCAGGTGGAGATCGCCGGTTCGATTCATCGTCGCGCTGAGGTGGTGCGTGATATCGATCTGGTGGCGGCGGTGCGGGGCGCGCCGTCGGTGGTTGCCGCATCGCTCTCCCAAGTTCGCGGCGTTCGGGAAGCCTTTGCCGGAAGCGGACGGTCCACGACCCTGCGTTTCGACGATGGGTTGCAGGTGGACATCACCTGCGTGCGCCCCGAGCAATTTCCGCTCGCGTTCTGGCGCGCCACGGGGAGCGCCGCGCACGTCAAGCAGGTGACGGAACGCGCCGCGTCGCGCGGCCTTGTGTTGGCGGGTGACGAACTGCGCGGCTCCGACGGCGCGTTGCTCCCTCTGCTGCACGAACGCGATCTGTACGCGCATCTCGGGCTCGCCTACATCGTTCCCGAACAACGTGAAGGGATGGGCGAGGTGGAAGCGGCCGCGCATCGCTCATTCGACACCTTGCTGACCGCACGCGACCTCGTGGGTGCGCTGCACTGTCATTCGCAGTACAGCGACGGTGGGGCAACCATCGCCGAGATGGCCGACGCGGCACGTGCGCGCGGGTTGCGCTACCTGGGCGTCTCCGATCACTCGCAATCGAATACGTACGCGGGTGGACTCTCGCGCGATGCGATCGTGCAGCAGCACGCGGAAATCGATGCGCTCAACGCGCGGTACGCCGCCAGTGGCGATGACTTTCGCGTGCTCAAGGGGATCGAGGCCGACATCCTCCCCTGCGGTCGGCTCGACTACGACACGACCTTTCTCGATCGCTTTGACTTCGTGATCGGTTCGGTGCACACACGCTACGGCATGAACGAGCGTCAGATGACCGATCGCGTCCTCAAGGCACTCGACGATCCGCATCTCACGATCCTTGGCCATCCAACCGGCCGCTTGCTGCTGACGCGCGAACCGTACGCGATCAATCTCGCCGAGGTGATCGCCAAGGCCGGCGCGGTGGGTGTGGCGATCGAGTTGAATGCCGATCCGCACCGTCTCGATATCGACTGGCGCGCCTGCAAGATCGCACACGAATGCGGAACGCTGGTATCGATCGGGCCGGACGCGCATTCGCCGCTGGGCCTCGAACATCTGGAGATGGGCGTCGCGGTCGCTCGAAAAGGATGGCTGACCGCCACCGATGTGCTCAACAGTCGTTCAGCGGATGAGGTGCTGGCGTTCGCGCGCGCTCGTCGCAGCGGTGCACTATCGCGGCCGAAGCTCGTGCAGTCCGCCGCGCTCGCACGCTGACCGTTCGTGGCGCGCGCTGGTGGAGCGAGTGGCGGTGGGCCGCGACAACCGTTGTCGGTGAAGAGGCCTGGAAAGACCTCGGCCGTGGCCAAGCAAGCGAACGGCGCTCTGGAACCGAGAAGCGCCAATGGCGCTGGTGAGGCGAAGACGTCGGCGCGCCGAAACTCGATCAAATTCGGACAGAAGCTTTCGCAGAAGGCGCCTCTCGTTGCGAAATCGCCGCGCACCATGGCCGCCAAGCAAGCGATTGCGCAGGTGGTACTCGAGCGATTGAAAGCCGCGTATCCCGACGCGCACTGCGAACTCGATCATCGCAACGCGTTCGAGCTGTTGTGCGCCACGATTCTCAGCGCGCAATGCACCGATGTGCGGGTGAACACGGTGACGCCCGCGTTATTCGCGCGCTATCCGGATGCGGCGACGTTGGCCGACGCGTCGCCTGAGGATGTCGAAGCGATCGTGCGCAGCACCGGCTTCTTTCGTGCGAAGGCGCGCAGCCTGAAGACCATGTCGCAGTCGCTGATGCAGGCGCACCGCGGCGACGTTCCGCGTTCGATCTCCGAGCTCACGGCGCTGGCCGGCGTGGGTCGCAAGACGGCCAACGTCATCCTTGGCAACGCCTTCGGCATCAACGACGGCATCGTCGTCGATACGCACGTGCAGCGGCTGAGTCGTCGGTTCGGGCTGACGCGCGAACCCGATCCGGTGGGGATCGAGCAGGAGTTGATGAAGCTCTTTCCGCGTGACGACTGGGCGCTCTTGAGTCACCTGCTCATCTGGCACGGGCGGCGGATGTGTTTTGCGCGCAAGCCGGCGTGTGGGACCTGCCTGCTGCGCGATGTCTGTCCGAGTGCGGAGACGGCGGAATCGCCTCGTAAGGCCGAGTTGGGCCGGGAGAGCTTCGGTTGAGCGTAGCGGGCGCCGCGGGCGGTGCGCTACGTTTCCCGTTCACTTGTATCAACCGCATCCGAGGATACCGTGCCAAAGCTGGCTACCTTCGAGACGAACAAGGGTACGCTGGTCGCCGAGCTGTTTTCGGCCGACGCGCCCAAGGCAGTAGAGAATTTTGAGAAGCTCGCCAATCAGGGCTTCTATGACGGCGTGAAGTTTCATCGCGTCATCGCCGATTTCGTGGTGCAGGGCGGCGACCCGCTCTCGCGCGACCTGCCGGCCGGCGACCGCCGCATCGGCACAGGCGGCCCTGGGTGGACGATTCCCTGTGAGACCGCAGGGAACCAGCACACACACCTGGTGGGCGCCCTCTCCATGGCGCATGCCGGCAAGAACACCGGCGGCAGTCAGTTCTTCATCGTGCTGAGCGAAGCCAATACGCGCCACTTGAACGGCGTGCACACGGTCTTCGGCCAGGTCACCAGCGGTCTGGAGTTCATTCCGAGCATAGTGGCCAACGACGGCATGATTTCCGTGCGCGTCGCCGACGTCGAATAACCCTTCATCCCCGCATCGCATGAGCGAGCATTATTCCTCCGGCGGCAGTGACATGGGCGCCGCGTTCGCCGGCCTCATCGGCGGCGCCGTTTTCATTGGCGCGATTCTCTTCGGCATCGTCGTGCTGACGAACCAGCACTTCGAGAAGGAGAAGGCGGCACATGGGGCGGAGGCCGCCCCGAAGACGTCGTTTGTGTCCATGCCCCCCGTGTCTGTCGGCTGAGACTTCGGGAGGTGTTCGTAGCGTTGGCGCGGTCGGCGTTCCATCTCGGACTGCCGACCGCGCTTGCATTGTGGGAGCGGAGCGCATAAACTGACCGGTCAGTCACTAAGCTGTCCGTCCAATTCAGTCGGGTTCCGTCCAGTCATGACCGTCAATAGCAGTGTGCTGCCGCCGTCAGTCGCGGAGGGAGCAGCAGAATCGTCGACCGGGTCCGCGGAACAGCGGCGCCGCCGCGACCCGGAAGCCCGGCCGCAGCAGATCCTGGACGCCGCTTTTCATGAATTCGCCGAGTGCGGTCTCGCTGGCGCTCGGCTCGATGACATCGCCAAACGCGCCGGTGTCGCCAAGGGCACCATCTACCTCTACTTCCCCAACAAGGAAGCGCTCTTTCGGGAGATGGTGCGCACCACCACCATCGCCGCCCTCGAAATCGCCGAACAGACGCTGGCGCAGGACGAGAACGCGAGCGCGGAGGCGCAGTTGCGTCGCATGAGTGTGGGGTGGTGGGCGTTTCTGCGGTCGGAACGTTTTCACGTCGTGCAACGCCTCGTGCTCGCAGAGCTGCAACACTTCCCCGACCTGATGCAGTTCTACGCGGAGGAA
>CAYWCJ010000301.1:0-5611 GCA_964456595.1 uncultured Gemmatimonas sp.
AGCGGCAAGCCCGCTCCGCACTCATCCGGACGGATGCCGTGCGTCATCCGATCAGCACATCGACGTCGGAGACGATGGCCGAGAACGTGCTCGGACCGCGCTCCTTGCCGTACGTCCATACCTGACGCACCGTCTTCGCTTTCGCATCGATGCGATATTGCACCGCGCGGCTGTACTGCCCGCGTCCACTGAAGGTCCGGTTGGTCCCGCCGTTGTCGAACAGCATGATGTCCCCGTTCGCCATCACCAGCGGGGCATGCTGATACCAGCTCCACTCGAAGTCCGGGTGATTCACGTCGCCGTTGATCACCAATGCATCGGTGATCGGCTGCCCGGTCGCGTCGAGGGGCTTCAGCAGGAAGGGTCCGAGCGGAGTACCGTCGCCCGAGGTGCCCCACCCCTTGTGCGCGCCAAGGATCCAGACCACGCGGTTGGCGGCATCCAGCTTGACGACTGCCTGCGTGCGGCCGGACACGATGATCGTGCTGTCCGACGGGTCGTAGACCACGGCGTTCACGTGGATCCAGTCGGAGGCGTCACCGATCAGCGTGCGGCGCCTGGCATCGAGTGACGCGCGCAGGTCCCACGTGCGGATGATCTGCTTCGTCGTCCGGTCGATCTCGATGATGAAGTCCTCGGTCGTCGAGATGCCGGGCCGAGATACAGATTGCCGTTCTCTAACCGCTCCATGCCGTCGTTGCAGAACAGTTTGGACAGCTCCGCGCTGGATCGAAAATCGATGTACCAGCGCACATCGCCAAACTCGTCGAAGATGAACGGCGTTTGCGGAAAGCTGTTGGTGGCGTAGCCGAAATAGCTGGCCAGCGTCATGCCGCTCGCGAACAGGCCCCGACGACCGTGAGCGTCACCCTGCTGGCGGCCGACGTTTCGACGTGGACCTGCGCGGTGAGTGGCGCGTATCCGCCGGGGTTCACTTGCACGACGTCGTGGCTGACCGTGAAGACTGCGGCGGGCGGCGCGACGCTGTCGTTCGCGCCGCACGCTGAAAGCAGGAGTGCCGTGAGCGCCAGCCAGGTGTTTCGCGACGACATCAGGTTCCGTGTTCGAGAGGGGGACGACGTGTCAGCAGCATGCGCCGTGGACGGCTGGATTGGAAGCGCGCAACAGGACGCGCCGCCGCGCCGGGAGTGATGTGTGCCAGCGGATCAGCAGACCATGACCGCTCGCCGGGGGAAACGGCGCCGCGTGCAGACACGCGAAGTTGAGGTGCATGACGACAAGTGTGCGCTCCGCAACGGGAACACGGAAAATATCTCCGCTCTGGCGCAGATCGCGGCGGAGTTGTCAACTTGAGAATGACCGATGCGCAATCGAACAGGTCTCGAGGCATATGCAGAGTCTGGCAGATCGAGTGATTCACGGCGCCATTGATTTCCTGTTAAAGAATCAGGGCGACGATGGGATGTGGCGCGACTTCATGACGCCCGCCGGCGAGGCATCGTCCTGGCCGACCGGCTTCGTGCTCGCGGCGCTCCGTGCGACCGGCGTGGATCACGTTAAGCTGTCACATTCCACGCAGGCGCTCATCGAACGTCAGCAACCGGACGGAGGGTGGGGCTACAACGAGGACACGCCAAGCGATGCCGACTCCACCGCCTGGGTGCTACTGGCGTTGTCCGCTGGCCCGTTCGAGTTCTCCGACGCGCGCGCAGCGGCGTGCCTACGGCGACACCGGCGCCGGAACGGTGGAATCGCGACATACGCCTCGGCTGGACCCATTCGCCGATACACGATGCTCCCACGATGGCTTCCTTTTCGCGGTTGGTGCGGTGCCAGCGTGGAGGTCAGCGCGACCGCCACTCGTGCGCTGCGCGCGGTTCAACCATCTGCTTTGCACGATGCGGGATGGCGCTACATCCAGTCGCGACAGCGGCGGGATGGCAGTTGGGGCGCGTACTGGTGGACAACTCCGCACGTCGCGACGCAACAAGCGGTGATCCTGGGCGCGACACTGGGACGAACCGGCACGATCGAGCGGGCAGCCGCGTGGGCCGTTCGCATCTTCGAGCCGGACGGACCGCCGTTCCACATCGCGCTCTGCCTCTCGATCGTCGCCACCGCGTCCCCGTGGGACATCGACACGATCAACCGTCTGGTTGACACACTGCACCATCTGCAACGCGCGGACGGCAGTTGGCAAAGCGTCCCGATTCTGCGCGTCCCCCTACCCGCCGACACTGCAGACTCCGATCACCGGGGATGGCGGTTCATTCGCTTCGCGGGTGGCCTCGAGGTCGCGGACCAGCATCGTTCCTTCACGACTGCCACGTGCCTCACCGCGCTGGTGCAGGCGGGCGATGCACTCAGCAGCACAAACGGATGATCCATCACGAATGAGCATTATCGAGACGGGCCGCTGCGCCCTGCATGCCGAGCTGCACGCACGCGGGCTGCTGAGCGCCGATACCAACGCGCCCGGGAACGCACCGAGACTGCTGCCGCGCGTTCTTGCGCTCTGTTTTCGAGAGTATGACTTCACCGATCAGCATCTGCACGTCGTCTTCGAAAGCGAGGAAGAGCGGGTCCGAATCGAGCAGGCACTCCTCTTTGGCTGGGTCACGGCCGATGTCCTGGCCGAGAGACCAGGTGACGACCGCTCGCATCTCTTGTGCGCAATCTTCAACCTTGGCATCGGTGTGGTCGACAGCTTTTGCGACGCCGATCCGCAGCGGGGTGCCGAGCTGCTGCAACTCATTCATGCGATGGACATCGACGCGGCGGCGAACGGAGCATGGCAGGAAGGCCTCCTGCTCGGCGCCCTTCCAGCCAGCGCTGCAGCAGATCCGACGATCGCTTTCACGGCTCGGCTCATCGACTCTTTTTTCTCCCTGCTGTGTGCGACACACACGCCGGTGCTGAGAAGACAGGTCGGGCGACTGCTGGCCGAGGCTCTCGCAGCGGAGCAAAAGTCCGTCGCGCACTCGTCAGCGACACCGGCTGAACTCCTCGAAGCATCGCGAAACACGTCCGTGCTGCCTTTCCTGATCTTCGCGTCGCTCGTGGGGGGCGACACGGATGCCGCGACCCACCTCGGCGAGGCAATGTGGCGGATCGATGATCTGGTCGACCTGGAGATCGATGCGCAGTCCGGCGCACTGAATAGTCTGCTCCTCGACGGGCCACCGGATCGTGCGAGAATCGAGGCCGTAGCGCGGGAGGCCGCCCATCACCTGCAAGTGGGTCTCGGCACGGCAGATGGACAAAACTTTCTGTCCTTCGTGCACAGTTACGCCCAGTTCACGCCTGAGGACTCGCTCCGGCATTGACCATGAAGTTCATCAAGGCGTCATCCTCGATCGGGCGGTCGATTGCCGGCGGGATGTAGAGCGTTCCCACGGTCGGCGCGCCCGCGAGCTGGTCGGCCAGCGTCGCGAGCTCGAACGTCCTGACTGTCGAGCGCGCCAACGGATGCGTCTTGCTGACGACGAGCTTCACCTGATGGTCCGCCGGGTAGAACTCCAGCAGATAGTCCTGTAGCGGAACGAATTGGTCACGCGGGTACGACCCAGCCGGGCAGGTGGGGTCTCCGACGACCGTTGGCTGCCACAGCACCGCGGTGACGTCGGTTTGGAGCGGACGCCGGCGCAGAAGCACGTCGGTGGCCTCGTACATCTGGATTCCATGTTCGGCGATGTCAGTGCCCAGGTCGACCAGCAGGGTGTCGAATGCGGACACCCCGGGGAACACTTCCACATGCAGGCCCAGAAGTGGTGCAGCGCGCGATATGAGCTGGGTCGGGTAGCAATAGATCCAGGGGTGTCCATAGACCGCGAGGCACACCGGGCCCTCACTGAGAGCCGCCGAAACCACCTCGGCCGACATGCGCTGGTAGGTGGGAAGCCGGTTCATGCCCGGCTCATACAGGTAGCCGAGGTCCGTGACCTTGGGGCAGAGCGTTCTGATATACTCGGTCAGTCCATACCCCGATGAAATGACGAAGGCATGGTTGCTACGCCGAATCACTTCCTCGGCTTCGCGTGTCAGCTGGTGTGACCCGACGATTCCGGCACCGACGATGCCGATGTCGAACGGCCACACCGTCTGCGCGCGCGATTCGGCTGGCGCTCCTTCAGAGGCGCCGTTCACCCGAACAGCTGGATCAGTCGGAGCGTCGACTCGCGGCGGATGTTCGCGTTTTCAGCCGTCAGTACGAGTTGAGCCATGCGCTCGAGCGGCGCTGCGCGCACCGAGGCATTCTTCCTCTTCGGCTGGCGATTCACCCAGTCGTGCTTACCGGAGATGGTGACCGTCAGGCCCTTCAGCGGCAGTGCGTGTCCGATGGCGTCGGCGAGCCGTTTCGGATCGCTCAAGGCCGCCCGTTCGTCCGCGGTGAGTTCGTATTCGGCCAACGCTGAATTCGGATCCGACTGGAGGCGCACATAGAAGGCGTATTCACTTTGTACTCGGTCGAGCACTACGATGAAGTTACTCATGTTCGCCTCTGGCAAGAGGATGGACGAACCGTCCGTCGTTGACGAATCGACGTTGGACAACACGCTACGGCGCACGACGCAGGGAGTCAATATGTGCGAAATTCGAGCGACCGGAGTGGATGGACGCCGGCGTGACGCTGGAGCGCACGGCGATCACGCCATGCTCAGCCGTACACTACAGCGCGGTCCGTTTGAAGGGCCGTCGCGTCGATGCTGGTCCAACCGAGATGCGTGCATCGAGCGCTTCAACCGCACCGAGCACGGCGTGCCGGTCAAGACCTGCGTCTCTGTCGCTCTCTACGTCCGTGGGCCGAGCGAACTCTGGCGCCAGCGCCACGACATGCCGCGCAGGCATGACGCACGCGCCGGGGTGCCGGCCCAGACCTCACGCCACCGCACGCATGCTCCCGGCCAGCAAATCGGCCGCAGACTACTCGATCAACTACGGAGTCAATTCAATGCGCGCGTTCGTTCCCATGCAGATCTCCTCCAAGGTCTTTCAGTTCGCCATCGCGCTGGGCCTCGTTTCGTCGACCGCAGCGACGGCGTCCGCGCAGTTCCAGCGCTCGGGGCCCAGACAGTCAGCTGTGCATACGGTGCAGCGGTCTTGCAGGCCGTCTAATACTACTAGGTTAAGTTAGCACGAGTCATGCCAGCACCGCCGACACGTCGGGCACCACGCCCCCAGTCGAATCAGTCCCGCTTGCAGTTCGCGCCGCACGGCGGGGAGTGTCACGCTTGGAGTTTTTTTTTCCGCGCAGTGTCTCAAGGACGAGGAACGCGTACGCCATCGAGGCGAGCGTGACGTGATGATGCCAGCCCGGCCACGAGCGCCCCTCGAAGTGATCGAGGCCGAGTTCGTCTTTGAGTTCGCGGTAATCCTGTTCGATGCGCCAGCGGCCTTTCGCGAGGCGGACGGCACGCCGGAGCCCAAGCGTCTCGCCCGGTACGTCGGCGAGCCAGTACGTGATCGGCGCCGCCTCGTCGCGCGGCCATTCGATGAGCAGCTGCACCGGGGCCGCGGGGAGGGGCCCGCCGTGGCGGACACCGTGTGCGGGCCAGAAGGCCGTCTGCGCAAAGCGCGAGCGGAGCGGACCCTTGGTGCCGGGGCGCCACGTGATCATGCGCCACGCCGCGGGGGGCAGCGTCGCCGCGAG
>CAYWCJ010000301.1:5621-5949 GCA_964456595.1 uncultured Gemmatimonas sp.
CGAGCGCCGCCACGTCCGCCGACGCGGGGATCGCCGCGTCAGCTGGGCGCCGACGGGGACGCCCGCGTCCCTGATACGGGGGCGGCGTGGTGGGCCCTGGCGCACTCGTCCAGCCTTTCACACTCGGCGCGACCTGCACGCAATACGGGAGGCCGCGGGCGCTGAGCGCCGCGCGAAACTCGTGACTCGTCCCGTAGCCCGCATCGGCCAACACCACGCGCGCGCCGACGCCCCACCCGCGCACGCGATCCAGCGCGTCCAAGGCCAATTGATTCTTCGTGGCGTACGTGATGGCCTCCGGCACGCGCGCGGCGGTGCGCCGTACGGG
>CAYWCJ010000302.1:0-5900 GCA_964456595.1 uncultured Gemmatimonas sp.
GGAGGGGACGTATCCACTCCCCGAGGCGCAGCTCGATCGCTTCATGTTCAACGTCGTCATCGACTATCCCGACATTGCCGACGAGCGTCGTATTCTCGCCGAAACGACCACCGGCGTGGAGCGCAGCGCATCACACGTGGCCACGGGCGTCGAACTCGAAGTGGTGCGCAAACTCGTGCGCGACCTGCCTGCAGCGTCGAACGTCGTCGACTATGCGCTTCGCCTCATTCGTGCCACGCGCCCTGCTGACTCGACGGCACCTGCGCCAGTGAAGGAGTGGGTCCGGTGGGGTGTCGGTCCGCGCGCGGGTCAGGCACTGCTCCTGGGCGCCAAAGCGGCCGCTCTGCTCGACGGTCGCACGGTGCCCGCACCAGAGGACGTCACGCGCGTTGCACTGCCAGTGCTGCGTCATCGCGTGCTGGTGAACTTCCAGGCAGAAGCCGACGGCATCTCTCCGGACGATGTGATCGGAAAGCTGCTCGAGGTTGTGAGGCCCTAGGAGATGCGCGTCATCGAGCGTCGCTAGTGTCTGCGCTGTCTCCTGCCGTCATCGCCGCCATCGACGATCTCGAGCTCGCGGCGCGACTCGTCGTCGAAGGACTGCGTACCGGCGGCCATCGCAGCCCGTTCCATGGCTACAGCACCGAGTTTCGTCAGCATCGGCCGTACCGCGCTGGCGATGACCTCAAGTATCTCGACTGGAAGCTGTTCGCCCGCAGCGATCGGCTTTACACGCGACAGTTTCGCGAAACGACCAATCTTTCCGTCATGCTCGTGCTCGACACGAGTGCGTCGATGGCGTTTCCCGAACGCGGCCTGTCGAAGGTGCGCTATGCCACCATCATCGCTGCCGCACTGGCGTACCTCGTGTCGGAGCAAGGACACGCGGTTGGTATGATGTCGATGACGAATGGCAGTCTGTCGTACGTGCCGGCACGCGGTGGGCGACCACATCTGCGCGCGCTACTCGCCAAACTCGATCGAATGGAGGCGAGCGGTACCTGGGATCCGGCGCGCACCATTGCCCGCGGTGCGCAACTGCTGCAGCGACGCGGCGTGGTGATCGCCATCTCGGATTTTTATGACGCCGAGGAAGAGACGCGTCGCGAGTTGCGTCGCGTGGTGCAGCGCGGGCATGACGTGGCGATGCTGCAGCTCTTGTCGCCAACCGAGCGGTCGCTCCCCTTCACCGGTTCCATCGAACTGCAGGATATGGAGTCGAACGGGCGACAGTTGGTGGATGCGACGGCGATGGCGGCGACATACGAAGCGGCGGTGACGGAGTTCCTCGAGCGCTGCCGTACGTGCGCGCGCCGCGACGGCATCGACTACTCGCTCATGACGACGGACATGCCGCCAGAGCAGGCGTTGCGCGACTACCTGTTGCGCCGCAGTCGTCGCGAGACCTCCGGGCACACGCGCAGCACGGGGTCGTCGTGATCTGGCTGCAACCGTGGATCGCTCTGAGCGCAGCCGCCATTGCGTTCCCCATTTTCATCCATCTGCTCGGTCGCGGTCGTGCGCGCACGGAACGCTTTCCAACGCTGCGATTCGTCAGCAACACGCGACTCCAGCCGACACGACGCACACGTCTCCACGATCTGTTCCTGCTGCTGCTGCGCGTAGCCATCGTGCTTGCCGCGGTCGTTGCGATGGCGCAACCACGTTGGATCGGCGGCGCGCAGCGGCAGCGCTACGCCGAATCGCTGGCGCGCGTGATCGTGCTGGATACGAGCGCCAGCATGCGTGCCCCACTGCGCAGCGGCGGGCGAACGATCGACTCCGCACGCGCGATCGCGCAGACGCTGGCCAATGCATCGACCGTGAGCGTGCTCTGGCCGACGGCGAATGCGGCCGAGGAAATCGAGAGTGCGGTGGCGTGGCTTGCGCAGCAGCCGCTGCGCGCCGAGGTCGTACTCGTGTCTGACTTTCAGGCCAACGGCGCATTCAGCGAGGGGTTGGCGAAGATTCCGGTGCCGATCGGCATCCGGTTGGTCCGTGTCACCTCGAACGCGCTCGCTCCGACAGGCACAACGATCGAAACGCGCGCAACGATGGGTGGCGTGGCCTTGGCGAACAGCGCGGCGGTCAACACTCTTCGAGACGGCGCTGTTCGAGACGACGCGGGCACCGGTAGTGAACTCATCGCGCGCACGGATGCGCGCGGAACGCCCGGTCCGATGCCACCGCGCACACCCACCGGCGACAGCCTCCGCGTGTTCACGGATGTCGAGTGGTCGCGTCGCGCAGCTGCCGTGAGTGGCGACGAGGCGCTTGGCGATGCCGCGATTACCGTAGTCGTCGCCGACGCGGAGCGTGCTCGCGCTTCGTCCGCGATCGCAGCAGCAACGGCGCTCAGCCCTGTGGTGCGCACGCCAACGGTCGGCCGCGCAGAAATCGCCACCGCTGGTGATCGTGAACAACACGGCGTGACCATCGTTACGCACGCCGCCGCCGGACGGGGGCAATTGATCGCCGGGTCAGTCGCCATACGCGCACCCTGGATGGTAGACGCGGTTGCGGCATTGCGCGCAAGTGAAGTGCTTCGTGCCGCGGCCTTCGCGGCACCGGCCGCCAACGATGCTCGGCGTACCGGCGGCAGCACCCTGTTCGTGGCGCACAATGCCGACGGGCGCGCCGTGATCACCGCACAACAGAGCAGCGCGTCGGACGCGCCGCGAATGCTGCTGACGATAGACGTCGACGCATCGAGCGACGCGGGTGCCGCTACGCTCGCCGCACTGGTCTTGGCCACGCGACGCGCGGTGTCCAGCGACCAGAGGCAGAACGAACGGGAGCCATCCTTTCTCCGAGAAGACGAGCTGCGCCCGTGGCAGCGCGCGCCCTCCACCACGCCAGCCGCAAGCAACCGTAGCCATGCACGCGATCCCCTCTCGGATCCATCGGACGGGCGCTGGATCTGGGTGCTGGTGCTCGTGCTGCTCGGCGCCGAGACCGCTCTGCGCCGTCGCGTCAGTGCGATGCAGCCGCACGCCAGCACCACCGCGAAAACGGTCGAATGAGCGGATTGTCCAACGTACCAGAAATCAGAAAGGCGCGTGCGTCGGCTCCTCGTGACGCGCTCGCATCCGAGAGCGCGTCGGCGAGTTCGGTGCTCACGGATTCCGTGCAGATTTTTCTCGCTCGGGCCGCGACGCGACTCTCGGTGATTTCTGCGCTGCACGGCGTCGCGATCGGGCTCGCCGCGGCAACCCTCGTGGCGCTCTTCGCGGTTCCCGCGCGCGGTGCGGTCGGGCTCACGCTGCTTGTCGGCGCGCTGTTCACGAGCATCGGCATACTCGCCGTTGTCGCCGCCAATGCGACGCAGCGTCGCCGCGTGGCCCATCTGATCGAGTCGCGCGCACCGCAGTGCCGAAACGTGCTGATCACGGCGACGGAGTTGACGTCATCACCGCGTTCTCGCGTCACACCGCCGTATGTCGCCAACGCCGTTCAGCGCGAGGCTGCTCGCGCCGTGCAGACACTCGATCTGCACACACTTTTCCCCCTGCGCCGCGAGCTTCTCGCCGTGGCGGTCAGCGTTGCGCTCTTCGCCGTCGTCGCCGCTCGCGACGCGTCACCGGTGCGCTCGGTGGCCCGCGCCGTTCGCGTCGCCGTGGCTCCCGGTGTCGCCAGTATCAACGACATCGATATCACCGTTGTCTCTCCCGCGTACGCCAACCGTGAGCCACTACGCTTTCGTAACGTCGCGCGCATCGACGCGTTGCAGGGCGGCCGGATCGAACTGCGCGTGCGGGCCGACGCCGAATCATTGCTCGTGCAGACGTTGCGTGGCGCACAGCGCATCGCAGCCGTGTCCGCCAACACGTTCGTCGTCTCCGTCGCGGCCGACGCAGATGGATTCGTCTCACTCGCGCCACGCAGCGCCGACGGACGCGAGGGCGCGCGTCGGCTGATCGGCATATCTGTCACCAACGACCAACCGCCGCGCGTGCGCATCGTCGCGCCGGGTCGCGACCTGTTTCTGCGCAGCCCGTCGCAGACCATTGCCCTCGCGCTCGAGTCGGACGATGACCTTGGCCTCGCGTCTTTGCGACTGCGCTATACCATGGTCTCAGGCTCGGGCGAGCGCTTCACATTTGCCGAAGGCGAGGTGCCACTCACTCTCTCACGTACCACGGCGCGAAGCTGGACCGCACGTGCCTCGTGGCGGCTCGATTCGCTCGCGCTCACACCCGGCGACATGGTCGTCTATCGCGGCATCGCCACCGATCGTCGGCCCGGCGCGCCGGCGCAGGAGTCGGATTCGTTCATCGCCGAGTTCGTGTCGCCAGGCGGCGACGCGGCGGCGGGGTTCGCCATCGATCCCGATCAGGAGCGCTACGCCGTCAGTCAGCAGATGGTGATTCTCAAGACGGAACGACTGATAGCGCGACGTGCGTCGATGCCAGCGGATTCGGTTTCGTTGGCCGCGTTGGAATTGGCAGCCGAACAGCGCAAGGTGCGCGCCGAGTTCGTGTTCATGATGGGCGGCGAACTCGCTGACGCGCCCGATCCTGACGCGAGCATGACAGAGCTCAACGAAGAGGCCGAAGCAGAGGGCGAAGCGGATATCCTCGCCGGTCGTCTCGCCAATCAAGGTCGCGCAGCACTCATGCGGGCTGTACGTTCGATGAGTCGAGCCGCGACCGCGTTGAACACCGCCCAGCTCACCGATGCACTGAGCGCCGAAAGGAGTGCGCTCGCACAGCTGGAGCTCGCGTTCTCGCGCACCCGCATCATTCTGCGCGCATTGAATCAGCGTGAATCATTGGACCTCACGCGTCGCTTGTCCGGTGTGCTCACCGACGCCCGCTCTGCACGTCGTACGATCGTTCCGCCAACCGCCAACGCACGCGCGTCGACGCTCCGTCGGATACTCGCGTCGATCGCCGCGATCGGTGGCGCAGCCGCGGCACCAGCCGAAGCCTCGGCGACGATTGCGCAGGTTGCGCAGGACGTGCTTCGTGTCGATGCATCCTCGGAGGCGCTGCAGCGCGTGTCTGCGCTGTTGAGTGAGGCGGCACAAACGGCAACGAGCGCCACGGGCGACAACGCGCGCTGGACATTCACGCGGACGCAGCTCGATCGCGCTGCCAACGCACTCGCCGCATCGCTGCGTGACGCGCTGGCACCCGCGAACACGGTCGCGCCGTCGCTCGACAGCCGTCGGTTGCGAAACGCCATGTCCGACGTGCCGCCATCGCCAAGGCCAACGCCGCCATGAGTGTGCTCGCCGGAGCACGTGAGCGCCTCCTGCGCGTAGCCTGTCGAGCAGTGGCGATCGGTGTCGCGCTGTTGGCCGCCATCGATCCCGCGATCACGACCACGCGCATCGCGCAGCCACTGATCAGCGTCGTGGCTGCGGATCGCACGCGGGACCGGGCGCTCGTCGAGCAGGTGGAGAGATCGCTGCGCACTGACGCGCGCGTCAGCACTGCGCCAATCGCGAACGCGGACGCCACGATCCTGGTGGGCGAACAGCTGCCGATCTCATCACGCGCAATTGCTGTACCGGCCTACGTCGTCCGTCGCGAGCCCGTACTGGGTTCGGTCGCCATCGTTGCAGTGCGCGCACCGAACTCCAGCTCGATTCACGCGCGCGCGCGCATCGGCGCGACGTTGCGCGTGCCGGGAAGTGCCGGCGCCAACGCGACAAGAGCAACGCTCGAGCTTTCGCTCTTCGCCGACGGCGTGCTCGTCGACCGCACAACGATCCCACTCGGCAATCGGGCACGTCTGCTCGATACACTCGTCAACGCGGAGCTCGACTTCGTCCCCTCGACCGCAACCCTCGCGCGCCTTCGAGTGAATGCGCGTCTGGTCGGTGGTGCTGCGGTTGCATCGGCCGACCTGCTCCTCGACGTCCACGATCGACCGATGTCGGTGCTGGTGTACGA
>CAYWCJ010000303.1:0-5882 GCA_964456595.1 uncultured Gemmatimonas sp.
GACGAAACGGGTGCGTTGCTCGTCTTTGATGAAGTGATGACCGGTTTCCGCATTGCGTATGGTGGAGCGCGCGAACGCTTCGATGTTGTCCCCGATCTCACTGCCCTGGGCAAGGTGATCGGTGGCGGCTTGCCCGTGGCGGCCTACGGTGGCCGGAAGGAGCTGATGTTGCGCATCGCGCCCACCGGCCCTGTCTATCAGGCGGGCACGTTGTCGGGGAATCCGCTGGCCATGGCGGCCGGCATCGCAACCCTCGGTATGCTCACGCGCGAGCTGCACGACAAGATCACGGCGCAGACGGCGCGACTGGTCAGCGGGCTGCGCGAGGTTGCCGCGCGCCATGACGTACCGTTTTCCGCCAGTCACGCCGGCTCCATGTGGGGCTTCTTCTTCCGCGCCGAAACGGTGCGCACGTTTGACGAAGCCAAGCAGTCGGACACGGCGCTCTTCAAACGATTCTTTCATGCCGCGCGTCGTCGCGGGGTGTCGCTCGCCCCGTCGCCGTTCGAAGCGGGGTTCATGTCGGCCGCACACGGCACGGCGGAGATCGAGGCCACGCTCGATCGTCTCGATCGGTCGTTGGCGGCAGCGCTCTCTGGTCGCGACTAGTCATGCGCAGTCGCCGCCGCCTTCGTCCGGAGTTCATCGCCATGGCGGCGATGGGCACGCTCGTCGGCGTCGCGGCCTTTGTCGTCGCCTGTGCGCCAACATCGCGCGTAGTACCGGTCGGTCCGGCGTCGATTGGCGGTGCGCAGACCGGCGAGTTGCACGGGCGGTTGGGCGGCGTTGATCGCATGGCGCGGGTGGCGCTGGCGATGCATGCGACGGTCGCACCGATCTCTTCCACCACCAAATGGCGGGTGGACGAGCAGGGCGGAAAGCAGCTGCTGGTGCGCGGTGCGGGCCGAGAGCCGTGGCGCATCGAGCGTCGCGGCACGTTGCTGCGCATCGCGGGTGTTGGCGAGGACGCGACGCCGTGGCGTCAGGGTCCGTTCGTGGCCCGTCCGGCGGCGAGCGAAGGTGTGGTGCAGTTCCAGGGGCGTCCGTATCGCGGCGAGTTGTGGTTCACGGCCACCGACAGTGGCATTCTGGTGGTCAACCGACTGCCGGTCGAAGACTACCTGCGCGGCGTGCTCCCCCGCGAGCTGGGCACGCGCCTCGCCAGCGACCGTGCCGCTGTCGAAGCGCAGGCGATTGCCGCGCGCAGCTATGCGTACATGCGCGTGCCGAGTGCCGAGGCAGAGCAGGGGAAAGGCGCGTGGGATCTGGTGGCGACCGTAGCCGATCAGGTGTACGGGGGCGCCGATGGCGAGACGCCCGAAGCGAGCCAGGCGATCGACGCGACCGCCGGCCTCGTGCTGCGCTACGGTGGGTTGTTGGCGGACGCGCCGTATTCGTCGTCCTGCGGGGGGCGCAGTGCCGTACCGTCGGACGCATGGCGTGATGCTCATGCGGAGCCGTATCTGCAGTCCAGGGACGACGTGAACTCCGCCACCGGGCGACCGTTCTGCGACATCTCGCCGCGCAATCACTGGACGGCGGAGCTGGATGGGGCGCAGTTGAGTGATGCGGTACGACGCGCGCTGGTGGCCGCGGGTGCGCGCGCGCCGACCAGCGCAGCGATCCGCGAAGTACAGGTGACCGAACGCACCGGGTCCGGACGGGTAGCCCAACTGCTGCTGCGCACCGACCGTGGTGATGTGCATGTGCGCGGCAACGATGTGCGCGCCGTACTGCGGGATGCGCGTGGCGCGATCCTGTTCAGCACGTATTTTTCTGTTGAGCGCGAAACGCATGCACGTGGACACCTGACAGCGGTTGTGCTGCGCGGTGCCGGCAACGGACATGGGGTGGGGATGTGCCAATGGGGAGCGATTGGGCGTGCACGCGCTGGTCAGGATGCGCGCACGATTCTCGCTCACTACTACCCCGGAACGAGCGTCGGCTTCGCGGACTGATGGTTCATCATCCGGAGGCGGAATGAAGGACGGCGTACGCATCGCCGTGGTGGGAACGGGCGCTATCGCTCAGCTCACTCACATCCCTGTGCTGTCGAAGTTGCGAGGCGCGTCGCTCGTGGCGCTGTGCGACAACGACGCGGCGAAAGCGCGAGCGCTGGCCGATCGGTTTGGTGTCCCCGACGTGTTCACCGACTTCGAGGAGTTGCTCGACTCGGATGAACTCGATGCGGTGGTCATCTCCACGCCCAACCACCTGCACGAACCGCATGTGCTGAGCGCACTGCGCGCCAAACTGCATGTGCTCTGCGAGCGACCGCTGTCGCTGACCGTGCGCGGGATCGAACGATGCATCGCCGCTGCGCAGCGCGCCGATCGCCGGCTGGTGGTCGGACACAACCATCGTTTCCGCACGGACGTGCAGGCGCTCGATCAGTTTCTGCGCAACGCCGAATTGGGACAGGTGACGTCGATTCGCATGGGCGCGTTCCACATCAAGCGTGGGGCCGACGGTTGGCGCAATCGCCGCGCCGAAGCTGGTGGCGGCGCATTTCTCGAGCATGGCTTCCCGTTGCTCGATCTCGCGCTGTGGCTGGCCGATGCGCCCACCCCGGTGCGTGTGTCCGCATCGATGCGCCGGGGGCGTGCCGCCGCCGCCGTCGAAGATGCGATGCAGGTGCTGCTCGAATGCGAGGGCGGCATGACGATCGCGCTCGATGTCACCTGGTCGTATGTGGGTGACGAGGATCGATGGTGGTTTGAGGTGCACGCCACACGCGGGTCCGCGCGGTTGGCTCCGCTGCGCGTGACGAAGGAGTTGAATGGGCGCGCGGTGGACGTGTCGCCATCGGGAGCAGCGGCGCGTGAGAGTCCGTTTCTGCAGAGCTATCGCGCAGAGATTGCACACTTTCTGGCGGTCATCCAGGGTGAAGCGCCCTACGAGCCGCCGACCGATCAGGTGCAAGTGCATCGCATTGTCGACGCGATCTATCGCGCCGCGGACGACGGGAAAGAGATTCGCTTCTGATGGGCCGCCTGTTGCGGACACTCGGCGTGTGTGTTGCAGTCGTTGTGACACTGGCGCTGAGCGCCCCGGACAGCCTCCTCCTCGCGCAGACGACTGCAACGCAAACCGATCCGCCGCCACCACCGCCTGGTGTATCGGCGGCGCTCGATAGCGCGCGCGCGCTTCGCGGTCAGCGCATGGCGATCACGCTCTACACCTATGGCCCTGGCAACGCGGTCTTCGAGCGATTCGGGCACATCGCGCTCGCGGTGCACGACAGCGCCAGTGGCCAGAACATCGCGTTCAACTGGGGCATGTTCGACTTCAACCAGCCGAACTTCCTGTCGCGCTTTCTCACCGGCGACACGAACTACTGGATGGCGGGATTCAATACCGACGCGTTCAACGCGATGTATCGCAGCGAGAATCGCAGTATCCGAGCGCAGCAGTTGGTGCTGACCCCGGTGGAACGCGCCGCACTCTTCGAATTCGCGGCGTGGAATGCCACGGAATCGCACAAGTTCTATCGCTACGATTACTACGAAGACAACTGCGCCACGCGCATCCGGGACGCGCTCGACTACGTGTTGCGCGGACAGCTGCGGAGCGCGCTGACGGCGCCCGGTGCAGGGCATACCTGGCGCGGCGAGACGGCACGTATCACGGCGTCCGACCTGCCCACATATGCCGGTATCGAGATCGCACTCGGGCGGAATGCGGACATGACGCTCACCAAGTGGCAGGAAGCGTTTCTTCCGGAGTATCTGGCAGGTCATCTGGCGGGCTTCATCGTGCGCGATGGAGAGAGTCGGCGGTACTCGCTGGTTGGCAGCGACACGGTCTTGTTCGCCGCCGCCGAACGCGTCCCGTTGCCCACCGAGCCACCCGGGCGTCTCGCGGCCGCCGCGCTCATCGGGCTCACGCTGGCCGGACTGATCGCCGCGCTGGCCGATGCGAAGCAGCGGGTTGCGCGCGCCCTGCTCAGCATTGCGGTCGCGCTCGGGTACATCGTCGGCGGCATCCTCGGCACGCTGCTCATGCTCGCCGGTACGGTCACCAAGCATGCGCCCTACATGGGGAGCAATACGACGCTGCTGCAACTGCACGTGCTCTTGCTGGTGGCGGCGTGGCCGGTCTCGCGTGCGTTATGGCACGGCACGCGCAGTCGCGTCGCCTTTGGCCTGAGTGCGGTGGTGGCCCTGCTTTCGCTCACCGGTGTCGTGCTGCAGTTCGTGCCGTCGCTCACGCAGTCCAGCGGCGTCGTGCTGGCGGTTATGGTGCCAGTGCACATCGCCCTCGCACTCGCCATGTGGCGTCTCGATCATCACGACGCGGCGCATCGGCGGGCCAGCGTCCCGATCGCACGCGCGGCGTGAGCAGTGAAGCGGCTGGCATCACGCACGCGTCAGTACCCGACATGCACGCCGAGTCGCATCTCGCCGGGTCGCATCTCGCCGGGTCGCATCTCGCCGAGTTTCATCTCGCACAGCCGCGTGCCGCTGGATCGCGCTTCGCGGTGGGCGTGGACGTCGGCGGCACCTTTACCGATCTCGCGGCCATCGGTGAGGATGGGGAGGTGCGCGCCACGAAGGTGCTGAGCGTGCCAAGTGACCGCGCGGCGGGCGTGCTGGCCGCAGTGGAGACGTCGGGGCTCGCGCCACGCTCGATGGCGTATATCGCGCACGGCACCACCGTCGTCACCAACCTGCTGCTCGAACGCGCTGGTGCGCGCGTGGTTGCGTGCGTCACCGCCGGTTTCACCGACCTGCTCGAACTGCGCCGGCAGGAGCGCGCATCGTTGTACGATCTCACGCGACATCATCCGGTTCCACTGGTTGCGCGCGACGATGTCATTCCGGTGCGCGAGCGCATGGTGCCC
The DNA here is from genome assembly GCA_964456595.1 of uncultured Gemmatimonas sp. Lineage (GTDB taxonomy): Bacteria > Gemmatimonadota > Gemmatimonadetes > Gemmatimonadales > Gemmatimonadaceae > Gemmatimonas. The sequence continues at coordinate 4,844 of CAYWCJ010000303.1, forward strand.
GACGGCGTACAGATGCCGCTCGACAACATCGCCATCGCCGACGTCGTGCAGGCGGTGCTCGCACGCGCCCCCGGCATGGTGGCGATCACGCTGCTGCATGCGTACGCCTCGCCCGATCATGAGCGGCTGCTGCGCGATGCGCTCACGCGCGCGCTTGCTGATGCTGGCGTAGCGTGCGATGTCGTCTGCTCGCATGAGGTGCTGCCGGAGATTCGTGAATACGAACGTCTCGCGACCACGGTGGCGGAAGCGTACGCGCGTCCCGAAGTGCGACGGTACCTGAGTGACTTGCAGTCGCGGCTCACCGAACGTGGTCTTCCCGCACCGCGCGTGATGACGTCGGCGGGGGGCACGCTCACCGCGCGCGATGCGTCGGAACACGCGGCATCACTGGCGCTCTCGGGCCCGGCCGGCGGCGTCACTGGTGCGGCCGCAATCGCGCGCGCGCTCGATATTCGTGGCGCGCTCACGATCGATATTGGTGGAACGAGCGCCGATGTCGGATTGATCGACGAGGGCGAGCCACTGGTGGAGCGCGGGGGCGCGGTGGCCGGCGCGCCCATCGCGTTGCCACGCGTGCTCGTGGAGGCCGTAGCTGCGGGCGGCGGTAGCATCGGATGGATCGACGCGGGCGGTGCACTGCGCGCGGGTCCGGAAAGTGCGGGCGCCGTGCCGGGTCCTGCCTGCTACGGTCGTGGAGGAACGCGCGCCACCATCACCGATGCGCATGTCGTGTTGGGGCATGTCGCGGCCGGCGCGTGGAGCTGCGGCGTCACCATCAGCGCCGCACTGGCGCGTGATGCTATGCAAACACTCGCCACGCCGCTCGGTGTGAGCGTCGAACGTGCGGCGGAGGCGCTGATCGCCACCGCCGATGCAACGATGGCGCGTGCACTGCGGCGAGTCTCGGTGGAACGCGGCATTGATCCCCGCTCGGTGGCACTGATCGCGTTCGGCGGCGGTGGGCCGTTGCACGCCTGCGGACTCGCCGGCCGTCTGGGGATGATGCGCATCGTGATCCCGCCGCATGCGGGCGTAC
>CAYWCJ010000304.1:0-352 GCA_964456595.1 uncultured Gemmatimonas sp.
GACGATGCGCGTGAGCATGTGCGCTTCGTCGACGATGTAGACCTTGTAGCCATTCTCGCCCGAGGGCGCGTACATGGCGCGCTCGCGCAGCTCACGCGCATCGTCTACACCGCGGTTTGACGCGGCATCGATTTCCACTACGTCGAGCGACGCACTCCCCGACCAGATGCGCTGACAGCTGACGCAGTGACCGCACGGCTCGCCCTGCAGCTCCGGCGCGCCGCGACGCTCGCAGTTGAGCGCCATGGCCAGCACGCGCGCGAGCGTCGTCTTGCCGGTGCCACGCGGCCCGCAGAACAGGTAGGCATGCGCCACGCGGTCGGTGGCGATCGCATTGCGAAGGGTGTTCGCC
>CAYWCJ010000304.1:362-5872 GCA_964456595.1 uncultured Gemmatimonas sp.
GCAGGTAGCCGTGCGCCACTCGGCCCCGCGCGATGGCGCCCTTGAGCGTGTTGGCAACGTGGGACTGGACGGCGACGGACGCAAAGTTGCGCGGCCGGTACTTACGGGCGAGGGCGAGCGACATGGCTGGAATTTAGCGCCGAGACCGGGGGACAGCGGAACGGCGACGGTGCGCCGCGCGGGGATCGGGGACAGCGTTACCGGAAGGGTGGCGGGAGACGGCGAGCGCCATCCCGAGAACGGCCTGGAACTGCAACAGCGTCGGGAGAACCGGGGAGCGAAGGGGAGAACGAAGAGAACAACTCTCAGGACAGATGCCGTCGATTCCTTTTTTGGTGGGTTCACCGCGGCGAGCGGAATCCTCTCGCCGCGACGGTCCACCAAAACTTCTCCGTCGCCGTTCTCTCCGTTCTCCCCCGTTCTCCGGTTCTCTCCGTGTCCGCTGTTGCAGTCTCCCGCTGTTCTCGCGGTGGAGCTCCTGCGGTTCTCCGTGCCCGCGTTTTCCGTCTCCAATCCCTCCGAGCGCTCACAAAAAGCGCGCGGAAGGTCCGGCTCTTCTCAGAGCGGGTCCTTCCGCGCGCAATACTCCGGGCCTGACGAAGCGACGCCAGTTCCACATGCCGCTGCTACCTTCGGGGTCCTGACGGATTTAGCAGGCTGATGCCCTCCGGGACCCGGAGCATAGCGAAGTTAATGAGTGGGGCCAAGGAAGCCAACGGCTTGGGTGAGGTGGGTCGGGCCGTAGGTTCTCACGCGGTGATCGTCTCTTCGATCGCCTGGCGCAGGGTGGCGGCGGCCCAGCGAACCGCGTCCATCGGCGCGTCGAGGTGCGTGACGGCGCGGATGCGGCTGGGTGTCCACGAGGACACGCGAAGTCCCAACTGCTCGGCGCGTTCGCAGGCCGCATCGGCGCGCGCAGCGGGCAAGTCGACCATGACGATGTTCGTGTCGGGATTGATCACGCTGGCGCCGCCTGCGCCGTCGACCAAGTGCGCCAACTCACGCGCGGTCGCATGGTCGTCTGCCAGTCGAGGCAGATTCTGCTCGAGACCGAACAGCGCGGCCGCAGTGAGCACACCGCTTTGGCGCATGCCGCCGCCAAAACGTTTGCGAATGCGATGCGCGCGGGTCATCTGCTCACGCGATCCGACCAGCGCGGCGCCGACGGGTGCGCCGAGTCCCTTGGAGAAGGACACCATCACGGTGTCGGCGCAGGCAGCGAACTCGGCGAGGGACGTTCCGGTGGCCGCCGAGGCGTTCCACAGGCGCGCGCCATCGAGATGCAGTGGAAGCGAATGCTCGTGCGCAACGTCCGCGATTTCGCGAAGGTCGTGAAGGGACGTGACCACGCCCCCTGCACCGTTGTGCGTGTTCTCGACACACACCAGCGATGGCTCGGCTGCGTGAATGGATGGCGGACGAATCATCGCACGGAAATCAGCCGCGTTGTACACGAGACCTGCGCCACGCAGCGGTCGAATCTGCGCGCCACACAGACCGGCCACGCCGGCGAGCTCCCAGTTCACGATGTGCGATTCGGCGTCCACAAACACCTCGGTGCCGGGCCGCGTGTGCAACCAGATCGCCGTGAGATTGGCCATTGAGCCGCTGGGAAAGAACAGCGCACTCTCCTTTCCCAGCAGCTCGGCCACCGTCGCTTCGAGACGACGCGTCGTCGGATCGCCATCAAGCACATCATCGCCAACCTCGGCATCGGCCATCGCGCGTCGCATTCCGGCCGATGGTCGGGTCACGGTGTCGCTGCGCAGATCGAGCGGTTGATTCGGTGTCGCGTGTGCGTTGTGAAGCATGCCGAGAGTGACGAGTGTCAGGGAATCGTGTGCGGTTATTTGCGCTTGCGCTTCATCATTGCGGCGATGCGTTCGCCTTCCTGCACGGCCGCCTTCTGTGCTGCGAGCTCGGCGTTGCGGCGCAGATCCACCGCTTGCGCAACCTCGCCGCCAAGCAGGAAGAGGAGCGAGCCGTAGTACGTCCAGAAAACGACGGTGACAACGGCTGCGATGATGCCGGTGTACAGCGAGCTCGGATCAAATCGAGCCACGAGCATGCTGAAGACGTTGCGCGCGATCTCGAAGAACAGCGTGGCGCTCGCCGCGGCGAGGGCAGCCGTGCGCGCTGAAGGACGATGTCGTGGCAGGCCGCGATAGAAGGAGTAGAAGAGCAGAAAGATCACCAGGATCGCGAGCACGCGACCCACGACGTACATCACGCCACTCATCGCCGATTCGCGGAGTCCGATGCTGACCAACAGCGCCAATCCGCGTGTGGTGGCAAGATCGAGATAGGCGGAAAACACGACATACAACACCACGGCCACCGTCGCGATGATCGTCGCGGCGAAATCGAACAGCTTTCCGGCGACGATGCCGTGATCGGTGCCGTCGAAGATCAGCGACAGCACACTGCGCAACGACCCGAACAGTCGCGTCGAGAACCAGGCGAAGGTGATCGCCGAGTAGGCGCCGACCGAGCCACGCGTGGCCAGCACTTCGTTGACCACGTCACTCAGCAGGGCGGTCGAGGAGAAGGCATCGATGGGCAGCAGCGCCTGCACGAGCCGTGTCACGGTGGCGGCAGCCTGTCCCGGCTCATTACCGAGCAGCAGTGAGAGGCCTGCGATCAGCAGGAGCGTGAACGGCACGAGGGCGAGCAGGACGTTGAACGCCAGCCCGCCCGCAAGAAAGAGCACATTGTCCTCCGCGCCCTGATTCCAGACGCGGCGAACAATGTCTCCGAAGGCGTCAGCCCTCTGTCGTAGTCCCGTCAGTTTGGTCGTGGTCCGGGGCTGCTGATGCTTCGAGCGAGACGTCGTCGTGGCGCGACGAACGACGTGCGTGCGCAAATCGCGCCTCACGATACGCGCGACGACTTTCCGCGTAGGCACGTTTCGCGTCGGCAACCGCGCGCTCGAGATCAGCGCGCGTATCGTCGGCGGCCGTGCGACCGGCATCGAGCGCATCGCCCACGGCACTCACACGCGATCCGACGGCATCCCGTGCCCGATCGACCTGCGCATCGAAGCGGGAGCGCGTGCGTCCCACGGTGTCGGTGACCTGCTCGCCGATGGCATCGGTCACATCCTTGACCCGGCGTCCGGCGCGACGTGCTTCACGCTGCAAACGCTCGCGCGTCTCCTGTCCACTTGCGGGGGCGAAGAGCAGCGCCGCGCCTGCACCCACGGCAAGCCCAAGCAGCATCATGCCCACGCTGTTGCTACTGTCTCGCTCGACGACCACCACCCGATCATCGTCGTACTCGTCCTGTCGAGCCATACGCCCTCCTGCCGCATCGCGGCCATGACCTGCGTCTGCACAGCTAATGTTGTAGGCGCAACCCCCTGGTCGCGCCGATCTGCGTCTGGATAACGCCCCATCCCGCTCACACGCGTTTCACACACGTTTCACAAGAACGGAGGGGGACAGACTGGTCGCCTCAGTCGCTGAGGTCCGCGTCGTCCGGCGCCGCGACAATGGTGCTCACACCCGTCGGCAGCGGACGACGTTGCTCCGGCGCCGATACGAACTTGCTCACCACCGCCTTGGTACCCGCGATACCCAGCTGACGGAACAGGAATTCGAACTTTGCCTCGTAGGCGGCGGCCAGTGTGGCCTTCGCATCCGCAGGCATACCCCACAACTGCTTTTTGAAGGGTCCGATCGCCTTTTTGCGCGTCTTGTAGAAGAACTGCTCGTCCGTATCGGTCGCCTTGCGTTCGTCCTTCGCATTCTCGCGCAACCACTCGTAGATCTCGCTGCGCAGCGCATCCGGAAGATGATCGTACATCATCGTCTGGAAGTTGGTTGCGAGGTGAATCTCAGCGGTCTCCGTCCGCGGAAAGTTGTTGAACGATGTGTCGGGCAACGTGGACGCACCGTGCTGTACTGCACCAGACATGCCATACTTCTCTCGCGCCATGCGCGACAGCAGTTCCAGCGTCTCCAGATCGAGCTTGACCTCGGCGATGGAACCATCCGACAGCACTATGCCGCCGTGCGAGGTGCCCGACTGCACCGAGATCTTGGAGAGTCCAGCCATCCCGGGAGCCTGCGCAGCCAACGTGGCGTTGTACCCGTCCATGAACGCTTCGAGTTCGGCCGGCGTGCTGTTTTCCGTGCCGACTTCGCCGATCTCACCCCCAATGGAAATCGTTACACCGGCCGGCTCTTCGGAGCGGACGTGACGCGTGAGATCCACGCACACTTCGTAGTTGAGCCGCTGCTGTTCGGCGAGCGTTTCCTTGCTCAGGTCCACCAGCGTGGACGTGTCCACGTCAATGTTGTAGAAGCCAGCCGCGACCGCCTCGTGCACCAGCGCCTTGACGGCATTCACTTCGGTGATCGGATCGACGGCGTACTTCTTGTGGTTCACCTGGAAATGGTCGCCCTGAATGAAGACGGGGCCGACGTAGCCCTCACGCAACGCCGCAGCGAGAATGACGGCGACGTATTCGGCGGGACGCTGCTCGGTGTAGGCGATCTCGGAGCGCGCGATCTCGAAGATGAACGCGCCTGCATCGAGCGCGAGGGCGGTGCGGAAGATCGCGCGGGCCGTGTCGTAGGTGACGCCGCGCACATTGATCGCGGGGACGGTGAACCCAGCGCACTTCCCTTCGCCGCGCGCCATGTAGAGCTCGTGGATGGACGCGGGCCGCACGCCTGAAATCTGACCGAGCTCCCAGATCAACCAACGAGCAACGGTGCGTTCGCCTTCGTCACCGAAGACGGCCTGTCGCACGAGCGCGTCGAGATGCGCACTCTTGAGCGCGGCCGGATCGTGCAGCTGCACATGGCCGCTGTCGACGGAGACGGCGCCGCCGAAGAGTGCGGGCGAGGAAGAAGTGGTCTGAGGCATTCGTCTTCGAGTCCTGTCCGGTCGCGACGACGGCCGGGGCGGCTTCATGTGAAGAATCGGGAATCGGCGCTAACGAGCACCGGGGAAATATAGTTCCGCAGCGACTGGGCTAAATGCAATACGCCGGATTGGGCTTGGGAAGCGCATCCCACTCGGCGCGCGCCGCATCGCTGCCCGGCTTGCCAAGCATGGCGTATGCAAAGTTCTTGCCCAGCTCGACGCCGGGCTGATTGAACGCATCGACACCGTACAGCGCCCCCGCATAGGCGGTGGCCAACGCAAAGGTCTGCAACAGGGCACCCACGTGCCACGCGTCCAGGGCATCGAGTGTGATGGTGGCGTTGAAGCGGCCGCGTGCTGCCAGCGCACCCGCCGTCGCGCGCCGCTCGATGTCGAGCAACTCGCCCAGCGAATGTCCGCCGAGATAGGCGAGTTCGGGGACATCGGCATGGCGCGACGGAATGGGACCGTCCGCCGCGCGACCATTCACCGCGATGAGGGTGACGGTCTTGTCGAGTGGACCTTCCATGAACAGCTGTACCTGCGAGTGCTGATCGGTGGCGCCGAGTGCCGGGAGGGGCGTTGGGCCGGCGTGCGAGCCATCCGGACGAATCTTGCCAAGCGACTCCGCCCAGAGC
>CAYWCJ010000305.1:0-5867 GCA_964456595.1 uncultured Gemmatimonas sp.
CGGCCAACGCACTCTCACCTCAACCCCAACCCCCGCCTGCGACGGATAGAACCGCACGGGCCCCAGCGCCACGTCCAGCAAACCGTACAGATACAAGCCACCCGCCAGCGCGGCCGCACTGCGCGCCGTGCTCCGACGCGGATTCGCGCGCAATAGGTAACCGTCCCGATCCCGCTGCGACGTGGCCAGCGCCGCGCTGTCGCGCAGCGCGCGATACTGCCACTCACTCGCGCCAGCCACGCCGGCGCTGCCGAGTGTCCCAAGGAGCAACGTCCATCCCTTGCCACGGGCGCCCTTCGCCATCTGCCCCCAGCCGGGCACCACGACACTGCGCGCCACAAGTCCCGCCCCGGACGGCGGATCACGCCGCTGCCCCGCCGGCTTGAGATAGCGGAACAGCACGTAGGCGGTCACGTTCGTGCACTGACTGCACGTGCGCACATCGGTGGACACGATCTCGAGACGCGGGAACGCCTGCCCCACGATCTCGCCGTTCACTCGGCCATCGGTGCGGAGCCGCTGTGTCCCGCCCAAGCGCGTGGTGCCGCGTGCGCCCAAGGCCTCCTCGGCCACCACCTCGAACTCCTGACGAAACGCGGTCGTCTGGTATGATCGCGGCGCCGAGCGCACCAGGGTCTGGTAGGCGTCCTCGATGGCGGTCGCGCGTGCGTTCGACACGCTGGACGCTGTTCCGGTGCCCGTGACGTAGTTGTACCAGTACCCACTCGGCGTGCTCGATGCCCATGACGGCGCGCGCATGGCGGATGCGCACGCGGTGGTGACGAGCGCGAAGAGCGGTAGAATGGATCGCAGGCTCCGCATCACGATCAGCGCGGTACCTGCTGCGACTGGAATTTGCGGTACGCGTCGATCTCCTTGTTCATCTCGTCGTACAATTGCGTGGCGCGGAACCGCTCGTAGGTGTTGCGGCGCGCCTTGAGATCACTGATGAACTTCCGGTTGGCCTCGGCCACCGGATACTCCAGCAGAATCCACGCGTAGTACTGGCCGTCCACCTGCGTGAGTAGCTGCTGGCCGATGCTGGTGCCGCTCACGTCCACGTCGGCCATCACCACTTTCGTGGCCAGGCTGAAGTGCTGCACCGTTTCGGCGTCACGCCCGGCACCCACCTGCTCCACTGCCTGCTTGGCCAAGCCCGAGAACTGCGCGTCGATCGTACGACCGAGATCGGTCATCGCGCTCATTTTCGCCATATCAATCGCGATCTGCTGGCTGGCCGAGCTGGCGGCACCACGGCCGTTCAGGAAGGCGGCGGCCTTATCCTTGTTCAGCGGCTTCGCGGTGGCGTACCACGATGGCGTCACATCCATGACGGACTTCTGGTGCAGGCGGCCGGCGCAGCCCGATGCGACGACGAAGACAGCCAGCAGCGGGAGTATGACGCGCAGTCGATTGCTGTGCATGGTGAATTTCATGGGAGTCGATTCCGGGGAATGTTTCGTGAAGAAGGGCCGCGCAGTGTGGTCGTGTTTCACACGTGAACAGTGACGCGGGGGTCTGACAGTGCTGCGCGAGCCGGCGGTCACGGCACCACGAGCACGCGTGGGCCAGGGAACGCCGGACCATAGCCATCGCCCCACTGCATCAGTCGTCCGTTGGCATCGATGCCGTAGGCACCCGTCGAGCGCCCAATACTGAGTGTGAGCAGTGACGGCATGTCGGGGTACACGGTTTCGTCGTCGGCGCTGGAGCCGAAGCCGCAGCGTACGCGGCCGGTTAACAGTCGCGCGCACAGCGTGTTGCCGTTGCCGCTGCCGAACAGTTCCGTGTAGCTCGCCAGCTGTCGGCGCCACGCCCAGCTGCTGAAGCTCGAGTTCGTGCACCAGATAGAGCCGCTCACATCGAGCGCGCAGGTGCGGTAGTAGCCGTCTACCACGTGCGTGAAACGCCGTCCGTCGCTCACGTCTACCGGCGTGGCGCGCGATACACTCGAACCATCGGGAACGCGGGCGCCCCAGCAGAGCAGCGCGTTGCCGGTGCTGATACCGCAGATGGCGTTGCCGCCGTTCATGACGGAGAGGCGAAGAAAACGATGGCCTCCGGCTACGGCCATCGGAGTACGACTGCTGGCGGTGGCACTTCCCACGCCGAGCCCTTGGGTTGCGTTGGACCCCCAACACCACGCGGCACCGTCGGTGGCAACTCCGCAGCTGTAGTTGGACGCCGCCACGAGAGTGGCAAAGCGTACGCCGCCACTGACGGTGACGGGCGTCTGCCGGCTGATCACACTGCCGTCGCCGAGCTGCCCTGCACTGTTGTCTCCCCAGCACCACGCGGCGCCGTCAATGGCCACGCCGCACGCGTGATCATCGCCCACCGCCACTGAGACGAAACGCAGGGGCGTAGCTACGGCCACCAGCGAATCAGAGGAGCGTGTGGACCCGTTGCCGAGCTGTCCGTACAAGTTGGAGCCCATACAGTACGCACGGCCATCACGCGTGACCGCGCAGACCTGTTCGCTGTACGAAGACGGAGTCGTGGCAACCGAGGCGAACGGCTGACCGAAGGTCGTGACCACGTCGATGCGTGTCGCCGCGCTCTTGCCGTCAATCGAGACGGTAACCGTGGTCGAGCCGCGTGAGACCGCCTGTACCATGCCGGTGCTGCTCACGGTGGCGACGGTCAGATCGCTCGCGGCAAACGTGACCGTGCGATTCGGAACGACGAATCCGTTGTTGTCGAGCGGCAGGACCGTGAGCTGCTGCGACTGGGTCGGCAACAGCGTGGTCCAGCCGGGCGTGACCTGCACCCTCGACACCGCGCCGATATTCCGCACGGTGAGCGTCGTGCTTACCGTTTTGCCACCGGTCTCCGCGAACAAGGACGTGCTGCCTAGCCCTATGCCGATCACCTCGCCCTGAGCGTTCACCGTGGCGATCGTGGCGTTGGTAGTGGACCATCGCGTCACCCGACCGGGCATGGGATTACCCGCGCTGTCATACGCGATCGCCTGCACGGTGCGGGTGCCGCCCAGTGGTACCGACGGAAAGGAGGGGACGATCGCCAGTGAGGCAACCGGCGGTGCCGTCACGGATATGGTGGCCGACGCACTCCGCCCCTCGAGTGTCGCAGTGATGATCGCACTCCCCTCGGAAATCCCCGTCACTGCCCCATTCAGCGACACGCTTGCCACCGCAGGATTGCTGCTACTCCAGACGACAGTGCGGCCTGGCAGCGCGTTGCCCGCGCTATCGCGCACGACCGCAACGGCGGTGACCATCTGCCCCATGCGTACGATCAACGACGAGAGTGACACGCTGACCGATGCTATTGGCACCGGGAGCACCGTGATGGTGGCGGTCGCGACGCGCCCTTCGACGGAGGCCGTGACGATGGCCGTACCCGGCGTCACCGCCGTGACGGTTCCATCCGTGACCGTGGCCACGGCCGGCGCACTCGAACTCCACGTCACCACACGCCCCGCTAGCGCACGCCCCACCGAATCACGCGGCGTGGCCACGAGCGGCTGGCTGCGCCCCACTAGCAGCGTGCTGGCAAGCGGTGTGAGCTCCACGCGAACAATCGTGGCCGGCGGGATCACGGTGACCGAGGCCGAGGCCGAGAGTCCGTCTACGGTCGCTGTGATCGTGCTGGTGCCGACGGCGAGCGCCGTCACCACGCCAGCGGCCGAAACGCTCGCGACTACCGGCGCGGTCGAGCTCCACAGAGGCACTCGCCCTTGCAGCAAGCGCCCGGCCGCGTCTCGCACGGACAGCGACATCGACTGTGATTCGTAGCGGGGCAACGCCAATGCGTTCGTGGCCAACGTGACCGAGGCGACCACACGCGGTACCACGCGCACGGTGGCCGTCGCGCTCACGGCGCCGACACTCGCCGCGATGGTGGCCGTGCCCGGAGACACGCCAATGACCCGCCCTGCCGTATCGACGGTGGCGACGGTGGCATCGCCGCTGATCCACGTAATGCGGGCACCGGGTGCCACAGCGCCGCGGTCGTCGTACGCGGAGGCGCCGACACGTACGGTATCCAACTCCGTGAGCGTAACAACGGGAGGCGACATCTCGAGGCGCACCACGGGCCTCGGCGTCACGGTCACGTTGACGGTGGTACTGCGGTTACCGCACGTCGCCGTGATTTGGGTGGTGCCCACACCCACGGCCCGCAACACGCCGCGGTCGGCGTCGATGCTGGACACGGTCGGCGACAGGGATCGCCACGACACCACGACATCGCGCAGAGTGTCGCTGCGTGCATCGAGTGCCGCGGCGGAGAGTGTTAGCGTGTCGGAGATGGCGAGCGACGGCGCCCGAGGGGTGACGATGCAGCTGGCGACGGCGATGGGTGGCAGCTCCGTAGCGGAGTCGCACGCCGAAAGCACGGCGGCGCCGATGGCGACAAGCGTGCGCCAGACGGTTAGTCGCGTATTCTCATGGACGATCGTAGGAACCGGAGGCATGAAAAGCTTCATACCTCGACGATACGCGGGGGGTCTGACAGTGCCGGGGCGTCGTTGGTCGTCGGAGATGCCAGCCGGCATCCGCGCGTGTTCGAATCACCACCGGGAACGGCGCACTTTCACCACCAAGAATTGCCTAACCTTGGCGGAATATGAGTCCGATCGTGGTGAGTCGCCTTACGATGGGCCGCACGTCCGCGAACAGCACGGGTTCCGCCCTGAACTTCCATTGCTTCACGGTCCGGCTGTTTGCCCCGTCGGGGAGTCCGTCGCTCCCGAGCAGCGAATCTCGCTGGCGTCTGGTAGCATATTCCGGTAGCCACCAGAGGCGAGCTCTGCGCCCGCAGCAGACAGATACTCCGACCAGAACGCGCGAACTTTGGCTCCGCGTCGCGTCGTCACGTCCGCACCCGCGATGAAAACGCAGACGCCGCGCAAGTCGGGCAAGCGCTGCTCCGCTTTCCGTGCGGCAATCCATGGAGAGGTCGGCACGTTGCTCACGCGTTCCATGTTTACTTCAGGCGTCGAATTGAGCATATCCGAGAGCACTAGCAGCGTCGTCTTCCGGCCACCCGATGCGGTCGCGTAATCCGCTGCACGTGCGAGCATCATCAGCAAGTCGGTTGACTTCACGGTCTTCGACTTTGTTGTGTCGAAGAATGTGCCCGCCATCGTCGTCGCACGCTCGTGAAACTCAGCGAGACGATTTCGCTCGCTCCCTGAGGCCGTACCCGGCCGACGTAGCGGTGGAACAGAGTCATCCCATTGCTCCGCAGCATCAGAATTCGTCTGGTACGTCTCGACCAACACGATCCGATCGCCATAGCTCATCCGGCCAATGAGCTGCTCGAGCAGGCGCTCGGCCTCCTTTAACTGCGTCACCGTGCGGCTTCCCGAGATATCAATACCGACCACGTATTGTGTCGCCGGCTTACGAGGCCCCGCTTCAGGCGCAGGGGCGTCGGCACACGCCATTGCACTCGCGCAAAATGCGAGCGACGCGCACACCATTCTGCTTGGAAATCGCAACGTCACGAGAGGCCGCTCCCCGAGGGCATATCTGATGCTGCGCTAGGCGATAATCTTGCCGACTTTGCCATCAGTTCCGCGATTTCAGTACGCAGACGTGCGAATTCGCCCGGCTCTTCCAGCTTGACGAATTCCTGCAGCGGCGGCAGCTGAAGCTGAGGCGCCGCATCGAAGGCACGAATGTTTGCGGGGTCCAACCCGCGCGAACGTGCATTCTCTCCACGGAAGATCGGGATGATCGTCTCAAGCCGACTCACTTTGGATTCCCATCCTAACAGTGGCTGACCTTTCAAAAGATGCAGCACCGCGCTGATGGTTGCTCGTGCTTCGCCGGCGGCGCCTTGCGCCATTCGCGCGAGCTCAAACGCTTCGCGACGAAGACCCGCAATTCGCTCACGGA
>CAYWCJ010000306.1:0-5864 GCA_964456595.1 uncultured Gemmatimonas sp.
GCGCCCGCCTGCCACACGGTAGTGGCGCCTTCGAAGGCCCGGTGCTGGTCGAGCAGGGCATGCCGAAGTCCTGGCTTGCGGGCGACGGCCCCCGTCGTGGGCTGGAGGTCGCCGGTGATGATGCTGAAGATCGAGGTCTTGCCGGCGCCATTGCGTCCGATGATTCCCCACCGCTCCCCCGCGGCCACGGTGAACGTGATGTTCTTGAGGAGTTCGGTCGCTCCGAAGGAGATCCCGATGTTGGAGCAGGAGAGGAGAGTCACGCGGGAATGGAGGAGGCGAAAGGAGTGCGTCGGAGCAAAAAACTGAACGCGGGGCGGATCCCGACAGCGCGGATGTCCTCGCGATCGTCGATCATCCGTCAGACCAGCACGAGAACTCGACCTCACCGAAACGTTGGACTCATCGCCTCGATGCCCGGCGGCGGGACGGCTGGTGGGTGGTTCCTCGACTCCCTGCTTACTCGTCTTCGCGACGAAGCGCATCGTGCCGGCGTGCCATTTCGGGCGCTGTTGCATCGCGTGATGGCACGTCGAACATTTTTCGGTTCGTCGAAATGCGCATTTTGGAGCGCTGTCGCTCGTCGGCACACCAAAGCTGCTCCCGTGCGACGGGGCCCCTAGCCGATCACCCCGCTGACCATCACGGCGCCTCAGCGATGCTCTTCATGTTCACCAAGGCCGCCTCGAACTGCTTCCGACGACGCGCAACGTCCGCATCCTTGGCGGCCTTGTCGGCCAGATTCGACACGTCGTACAGCAGCGTATAGATCAACTTGGAGGTCGTCGCGGACACCGGCTTCGCTTCGAGAAACCCGTGATACAGGTTGTAGAACTGTCCCTCCCTGGCCGGCTGGGCATACCCGTACGAAAGATCAGTCTTGGCAGTGAGCACCTCGAGCACCGCCCCGTTGTTGATGGACCGGACGGACCCCATCTCGCCGTCCCCGCTGGTGACGGCACACGGAATCGTTCGGCCCGTCGCAATCCACTTTCCGAGATCGCAGTAGCCACCAACTTTCGACCACGTGTCGGCGGCGGGCCTGTTGACGACGATCTCCATTTTGATCGTCGTGTACTCCGGCTCAGCGGCGCGTACGTGACCGGTCGTGGTGGTCAACGCGAGTGCGAAACCGGCGGCTGTCAGCACGATAGGAAGCACAGGAGCTCCGTGATCGGTGTGAGGATCGATGTGACAATCAATCTGAGGAAAGCAACCGCGTGCCGGTCACGATGAAAGACCGATCCAGCGGCCGCCGACCGAGACCGTCGTCCACAGTGCCATGGATGCCATGGCAATGACTCGGCTCCGCCAGCCGGTGGCAAAACCTTCGCGCGACGCAACGCGCTGACGCACCAGGAACGTGAACGCGATCGCGACGGGCAGTGTCGCCATCTTCACCCAGAACGCCTGGTTGTGATAACACTTGACCGCTTCGGAAATGAAGAGCAGGAAGCCGGTCGCGAGCATCAGCACCACGCTTCGCACCAGCCACGGCTGCACCCCGCGCGCCAGCGTGGCAATGGGCTGGTCACGCAACGCGATGCCCAGCATGCGCAGGTCGACGATGAGCATCAGGCCACCCAGCATCGAGAGCCCGAGCAAGTGGACCGCCTCGACCACCGGAAACATCCACACCGATGTACGCACGAGCTGCCCAAGCCACGACGCTTCACCCCATTCAAACCACGGCAGGAAGTCCACGCGATCAGGGTGCCGTTACGGGGCAGCTGGCCGCCCAGTTGATGAACGCCGACTGCGGCTGCAGGTCGCACTCGAACCAGTTGTAGGCGATCAACCGCCCACTCACGATGACCCCCGCCCACGCGAACAGCGAGACGGCGGCGGCCACGCGCGCGGCACGAGGCGGGAACACATCCGCGCTCCATTGTTCGGCAGACTTGTGCGTCCGCGCGTGAAACACGAACACGTTGACACCCGCCAGCCCAAGCAGGATCAGCTTGATGCGGAAGAAGATGCTGTAGTAGTACGTGAGCGGCGTCGCATAGAAGAGCATCACACCGGTCACGACCATGATGAAAAACCCGAATCGCGTCCACGGCAGCAGACGCGCCGTCAGCGCGGTCACGGGGACCCCGGTGAGCGCGAGTCCGAGCAGGCGCAGATCGAGCACGGCGGCTGTCCCGGCGAAGATCGTCAGCGTCAAAACGTGCAGCGATTCCGTAAACGGCCACATGTACTGCGATTCGTGCAGCGCGATGCTCCACGGCGTCTCACCGAGCCAGGTCAACCACGATACGAGCGGCATCCCGGTGACGTCCGTCAGTCCATCACCTGGCAGGAGTCACATCCGGCATCGGGTACTTCTGTACCATGTACTTCGAGTGACAGTTGACGCACGAGTCGTACAGCTCCGCACCGGTGTCGAACACGCGGGTGCGGTCGTGCGCGGCCGCCGCATCGCGCGCGCGCGTCGCCGCGGTGCGCATCTCCGTCGACAACGTCATCCACTCGGCTCGATTGACCGCGCGTCCGTCCATCATCATGAGATTGGCCGCCTCCGCGAGAACCGTGGCCTGATTGCGCACGGCCGCCCACTCCTCGTCGGTCCTGGGCGCATGGTCCACCGTGCCGTTCTTGTCGGAGGTGGAGCCGACGGCGTTCCAGTAGTGGTCGGCGGCAGGTTCAAAGACTTCATCCATGAGCTGCTTCATGGTGACCACGGGAGCCATCGGCGCCGCCAGGGGCACCGGAGTGGTCGGTGGTGTTTCTGCGGTGGACGCGGCTTTCGGCTTCTCACTCGTACACGCGGCGAGAGCGATCAGGATGGTGACGGCCGTGCAGTGTTGCCGCACACGCCGCGCTGCAGGGCTAACGCTTTGCATCACTTGGCCGGTGCCGATTTGGGAAGGGAGAACACGACAATGGTCGGCGTGCCGGGGAGTGCTTTCGACCAGTACGGCGATGGTCGCCCCGACGCGACCGCGATGTACTGCGTGCCACCGACCTCGTACGTCACGACGCCCGCGCCGATGGCGCCGCCGGTATTGAATCGGTACCGCTCCGCACCGGTGGCCACATCGAACGCGAGAAAATCGCCCGTCAGTTCGCCGGCGAACACCAGTCCGCCCGCGGTCGTGGTCACGGCGCCGATCATCGGCGACGGCGAAGCATACCGCCAGCGCACTTTGCCGGTCGAAGCATCGACGGCGGTGAGCCAACCCTTCCACGTCGGATCGGTATTCACGCGCCCGCCCAGGTACTGCTGGCCGGGAACGTAGCGCACGGTATCGTCGAGGAAATACGTGGTGCACCAATCCACCGACGGCGTGACGAGGACGTTGGCGGCGGGATGATACGCCGGCCCATTCCACTGCACGCCGCCGAAGATCCCGGGGCAGACGTGGGTCCCCTTGGTCGTTACCGGCGCTTCGATGTTGTCGAGTGTCGTCAGCGGTGTGGCGAACACGCGCGCATGCGAATCGCGATCGACGACGCGCAGAAAACCGTCCTTGCCGGCCGTGGCAATGAGGTTGCGCATCGAACCGTTCACCGACGCACGGTACTGCGGACTCACCTGCGTGAGATCCCAGTCGTGATCATCGTTGGGCACCATCTGGTCGTGCCACGCGAGCTTGCCGGTGCGCAGGTGCAGCGCGAGCATGGAGTTGGTGTACAGATTGGTGCCGCCGCGCATGGCCACGGGGAAATCGGGCGCCGGGTTGGCGGCCGCCACAAACAGCAATTCGTTCGCCACGTCGAGCGAGAGCGGGGTCCAGACGGCGCCGCCACCAAGCGGCAACTCCGAGTTCTGCTTCCACGTTTCCGCGCCCGGCTCGCCCGGTGCCGGTACGATGTTGAAGCGCCAGACGCGTTCACCGTTGTCGATCCGGAATGCCGCCACCCACCCGCGTACGGCGAACTCACTCACCGCCGGTCCGAGAAACACGAGGCTGTCGTACACCAGCGGTGCCATCGTGAACGTCTCGCCCTTGGTGGCGTCACCGGCGCGTCGCGCCCACAACACCGTGCCTCGCTCCCGATCGAGTGCCAGCAGGTAGCCATCGGTGGTGCCGCGAAACACGCGACCGTCCTTGATGGCCACGCCGCGGTTGTTGACGGGGATCTCCGGCGCGAGTGGCTTCCACACATGGCGCCACTTCTGTCGGCAGGTGGCCGCGTCGACGGCAATGGTGGCGTAGAGCGTGGTCAGATACAGCACGCCGTCATGGACGACGGGACCGGTCTGGAAGCTGCCCGGCTCATTGACCTGAAACAGGCACGACGGCCGCAGCGCAGACGCGTTCGCGCTGGTCACCTGCGCCAGCGGCGAGTACCGCGTGCCGGCGTAGTCACGGGTATGGGACAGCCAGTTGCGTCCATCGCTGGCCGCGGAGAGCAGCTGTTGCTGCGTGGGTCCGATACCCTTGGGTGTCAGACTATCGCCACCGCGAACGAAGTCTGGCGCGGGACGCCGTGCGCCTGAGGCCAAGCGCGCATCCGCCGCCGCACCGGGCGGGGCGGGCAGGCGCACCTGCGCGAGTTGTGCCTGCTCACCGGTCAGCGGCGTGTCGCCCGCCAAGTAGCCGTTGCGCTGCAGCATGTAGGCGGTGACGGCGAGGTAGTCGGCGTCCGGGAGCGTGCGACCTTTGTTCTTGGGCATCGTGGTCCGCACGATGTAATACAGGTCGTCGAGCGTCTTGCTCCCATTGGCCCACTTTTGCGCGAACGTCGGCCCAATGAGCGGGATCGCGTTCCCGTCGTCGAGCCGAGTGCCGTGACACGACGAACAGGTTTCGGCGTAGACGGCTTCGCCGGCGTCGACCTGCGCCTTCGTGAATTGCACGCGGGCCGCGCCCTGCGCCGTGGCGGGTGATGGAAGCGTGGCGAGCGACGCGAACGCGATTGCGAGCGATCGCATGTACCTAACGGTCCGTAGGCGGCTTCTTCGCCGGCATCTCGGTCGGATCGCGACCGTCCTTCGGCGCACCGGTGCCTGATGAGCCGAGGAAGAATTTTTGTCCGTTGGTAAACGTGACGTCACGTCCGTTGGCGCGCTTCAGCGAGTGGTCTTTGGTCTGATAGCCATCGACGATCAATTCGGTGCCGAACTTGAGCGACTCGCGCTTGAGGCCTCGACGCAGGAGGGTGTTGGGCGTCCCGCCCTCGACCATCCAGACTTCCTTGGTGCCGGCTTTGGTCACGATCTCGATGTGGATCCAGGCGTGCGGATTGACCCACTCGAGTTTTACGACTTTGCCCTGCAGGCGAATGGGGGCGTTGGGGTCGAACTCCGCCCCGAACGCGTGATGGGCCCACAGCGGCGCGGTGGCCGTCAACAGCAGGCCGACGGCGACTACTGCGATTCGTGCGGTGCGCATGGAATCACTCCGGAGGGTTGGACTTCTTCTTCGCGGCGGCCTCGCGCTCCATGGAGCGCGCGCCGCTGAGCACATTCGACATCGCGTAGTTGCCTTCGTGACAGGCGTATTCGTAGATCTGCTCTTCCATCGCGATCATGGGCAACTCACCACTCCACGGCGCTGTGAAGTTGAGTGGATCGTGGACCGTGAAGCGATAGAGGATGACGTTGTCGCGGGTACGCGTGAACTTCTCAACGACGCGCAGGCTGTCGTTGGCCCCCCACGCGCCGCCCAGTCCGACCGACTGCGAGAGTTCCTGCAGCGGATAGAAGCCCGTGGTCTCGACCACGAGCGTGTCCCCTTCCCACCGTCCCCACGATTCGCCCATCCAAGGCCGAACCAGCGGCGACCTCGGCACGGGTTTGCCCAGCTTGATGATCCGCACGTCGTGCACCATCTCCGTCATGATCATGACGTGATTTTTGGTCTGCACGATGGTGTAGTTGTTGTTGTAGAACCCGTTCGGCAACATCGGTGGCC
>CAYWCJ010000307.1:0-5847 GCA_964456595.1 uncultured Gemmatimonas sp.
ATGCAGTACATGAAAGAGTTGATTGAGCAGGGATTCGTGGGCACGCCGTTCATCTTCAACGGTTACGAGCAGAACTCGCAGTGGCTCGATCCGCAGAACCCGTTGCGCCAGGTGGATCACGAGGCCGATCAGTCTATCATTCAGGTCTCCTCGCTCGAAGGGTATGGTGCGCCGATCATGGACATCGGGCACCTGTTCATGGGCAGTCGCTTCGCCTCGGTCGTCGGCACGATGAAGAACTTCGTCCCCGAGCGCATGGTGCGTGCCACCGGCACCATGATGCGTATGAACATCGATGACGGCGACATCTTCATCGGCGAGTATGCAAGCGGTGCGATCGGCTCGATCCAGACCAGCTTCGTCACGGTCGGCAACTATCCCGGCATCGAGGCGCGCGTGTACGGCAGCAAGGGCGCGCTGATCTGCCGCCTGGTCGAAGAGAACGGCATCTGCGAGTCGCTCAAGGCCGCGGAAGCCAATCAGGTGGAGTTCCGCGAGCTCGAGGTGCCGGAGCGTTTCTATCCGCCCGGTGGCAGCAAGCGCGAGTCGTGGCGCTCGTTGTTCTACGCGAACCTTGTCAGCTCGTTCATCACGGAAATCCTCGGCGACGGTCCGGAGAACGAAGGCAACTTCGAAGACGGCGCGCACGTGCAGGAGCTGATCAATGCCGTGGAGCGATCGTTCCGCGAGCGTCGCTGGGTCTCCATTCCGCTCGACGCATGAGAGATCGTGCGGCGCGCGATGACGCGAGTGACAATGAGCGCGACAACGCGCTGAAGGACACACTCGATCGTTTCTTCGACCACTACTACAAGCGGCGTCCGGTCAACGCAACGTTCACGGGTATGCATGCGTACGACACGCAGCTGCCTGACTGGAGTGAGTCCGGGCTGGTGACGCTCGAGGCGGAGATGCACATGCTGTCGTCGCAGCTGCATCGATTGCTCGCCGCCGAACATCTCCCCGTGGCAACCGACGTCGCGGACGCTGCACGGGTGCGCGAACATCCGCAGCTGCTGGATGCCGTCCTCGCGCGTGACTTCCTCGCCATACAAATCACGGAATACGCCAGTCGCCACGGGCCGCGCGGTAACCCTGCGCTCTGGAGCGGGGAAGCGGTATTTGCCGTCGTGTCGCTGATGATCCGTGACTTCGCGCCGGTGAGGGAGCGCGTGACGGCGGCCGTCGCGCGCATGCAGGCTGTGCCTGCGTTCCTGCGGGACGCGGAAGCGGTGCTCGCACGCGCGCCGATTCCCGACGCATGGCGCGCCAGGGCGCTCAAGGATTGCGACGGCGCCGATCGGCTGTTGGGAGCCGGCGTGCAGGCGTGGGTTCGCGAGATCGCGGATGACAGCGTGCAGGCGACCGCGCTCGCAGCAGCGGCATCCGTGGCGGCGGCGTTCGAGCGATTCGCCGAGTGGCTGCGTTCGCGCCCTGCCGGGGTCGATGGAATGTCCTCGTGTGGCACTGCCAAGTACGACCTGCTGCTCAAGCGCGGACATCACTGCCTGCAGTCGCGTCGCGAACTGCTCGCCGATGCGCGTTCGGAGTTTCGCGTGGCGAAATCGAAGCTCGAGCGGATGACGGAGAGTGCGACGGGCACATGGGAACGTGCGCAGTTGATGATGGCGGAGCATCACGCCACCAGTCGGAACTATCTGGGCAGCTTCGAGGAGACGTGGAGTCGCTGCCACGCACACGCAGCACAGCACGATGTGGTAACGTGGCCCGATTGGCCGATCCGATACGTCTCGTTTCCCGAGAGCACGCGCGAGGCGGCTCCGTACCTGTACTATCTCTTCTATCGCGCGCCGGCCCCGCTCGATCCGTACACGGTGTACGACTACGTGGTGCCACCGATCCCGGCCGACGATGCCGCAGCGGAAACGCATCTTCGCGCCTGGAATCAGACGGTCGTCACGTTGAATCACGTGGTGCATCACGGCGCCATCGGGCATCACGTGCAGAATTGGCACGCCTATCATCGTGCGGCAACGCGCATCGGTCAGGTCGCGGCCGTGGATTGCGCGACGCGGATCGGTATGTTCTGTGCCGGGACGATGGCGGAAGGGTGGGCGTGTTACGCTACCGTGCTGATGGACGAACTCGGATTCCTGAATCCGCTGGAGCAACTCTCCGAACAGCATTCGCAGACGCGATTTCTGGCGCGCGCGATCGTCGACATCGAGTTGCATCAGGGGACGATGTCCTTCGATGACGCGATCCGATTCTACGTCGGGGAAGTTGGCATGTCCGCCGATGTTGCACGTGCTGAAGTGGTCAAGAACAGCATGTTTCCATGCACCGCCATCATGTACTGGCTGGGCACTCGCACTATTCTCGAGCTCCGCGACACCATGCAACGACGACTCGGCGATGCGTTCGTCCTCAAGACGTTTCACGATACGCTGCTCGGTTACGGATCCATTCCGATGCCGCTGATCGCGCAGCTGATGACGGATGGTGACACCTGATGCGCGCGACCAGGTTCACGCAGGCAGTTGCCTGGACTGCGCTGTCGCTCGTCGCCGCGTGTGGTGGCAGCGACAAGGCAGCCGAGGCGACTGCTGGCACATCAACGAGCGCGTCATCCGAGCTGCTCATCGTCGGCTACGATCGCGAGCCGGACACGATGAACCGGTACGCCACGCACATCCTCGAAGATATTCAGACGTGCGTGATCGAAGGGCTGGTGACGAACGACGAGAAGATGCGCATCATTCCCGTGTTGGCCGCCGAGATTCCGACGGTCGAAAACGGCGGCGTCATCATGCGCACCGATGGCGGTATGGACGTGACGTGGAAGTTGCGGCCCGGTGTGCAGTGGCACGATGGCACTCCCCACACGTCGGCAGACGTCAAGTTCACCGTCGATGCGATGATCAAGGGCGACTGGAAGCCCGAGAGCACCGACGGCTTCGATCGCATCTCCTCGGTGGACACGCCGGACTCGTTGACGGCGGTGGTGCACTACAAGGAGGTGTACGCGCCGTACCAGATGCAGTTTGCGCGTGGCACGTTGCCCAAGCATGTGCTCGAAGGGCGCGATATCGACAAGGCGACCGACTACAACCGCAAGCCGCTGGGCACCGGCCCCTATCGCGTGGTCGAATGGAAGACGGGCGAACATGTGCTGCTGGAGAAGTCACCCAACTACTGGCGGGGCGCCGAGTATCCGAAGATCGAGCGCATTCTGTTCCGCTTTGTCAGCAACACCAACACACGCATCAACCAGCTCAAGTCGGGCGAGGTGCATCTGGTGGCACTCGTGCCGTGGGACAAGGTCCGTGAGTTGAGCGGTGCGTCTGCGGTGCGTCTCAATCGCGTCATCGGCAATGGCTACGAGCATGTCACGCTGAATGAGAAGCACTTTCCGCCGTTTGCGGAGTTGGAGGTGCGCCGCGCACTGGCGCACGCCGTCAATCGCGAACAGATCGTGAACTCCATGCTCGATACGCTGGTGTCCGTCGTCAACGGACCCATTCAGCCGCTGTCGTGGGCGTACGAGCCGAATGTGCGGAGCTATGCCTTCGATCCGGCCAAGTCGCGCGCCATGCTCGACGCGGCCGGCTGGAAGACCGGCCCCGATGGAATTCGTGCCAAGAACGGCACGCCGCTCAGCTTCACACTCATCACGCAGGCGGGTTTTGCCATTCGCGAGAACATCGCGCAGGTACTGCAGCAGCAGTTCAAGGATGTCGGTGTGAACGTCAGTGTGCGGTTGATCGACGGCACGTCCATCAGCAGTGTGTGGTTTGCCGGTGACTTCGACGCAATGCTGCACTGGTGGCAGTCGGGCGCCGATCCGGAGATCACCCTCTTCTTTGCCTCCGATCGCACGCCGCCCAACGGTCGCAACATCAACTACTTCGCCGACGATTCGCTGACGCGCATTCTGTACGCCTCCGATCGCACCGCCGATCAGGACAAGCGCAAACTCCTGTTGCAGCAGGCGCAGCGGCGTGTGGCTGAGCTGGTGCCGGAGATCGTGCTCTACAACACGGCCAAGATCGACGCGGTGCCCGCGACGCTTCGCAACTTCAAGGGCAACCCCACCAACGCCGGTCCGTTCTGGAACGTGCACGAGTGGGAGCTGGCGCCGCCACAGTGAGCGCGTCGGCCGCGTGCCGCGTCCCGCCGTTCGTGATGTTGTCCTGGCGCATGCGCTGAGCCGTCGTGCTGCGATTCGTCGTGCGACGCGCGGCCGAAGCGGTGCCACTGCTGTTCGTGGTTTCGCTGCTGGTGTTTGGGCTCATTCACGCGGTGCCCGGCGGCCCGCTCTCGCTCTACCTCGAGAACCCCAACGTGCGTCCGGAGGACATCGAGCGGTTGCGCCGCGCGATGGGGCTCGATCAGCCGCTGGTTGTGCAGTACTGGTCCTGGTTCACGTCATTCGTGCGCGGCGACTGGGGCTACAGCTACGCGGACGGACGTGCCGTCAGCACGCGCATGATCGAGCGCATTCCCGCCACACTGCAGCTGGTTGGCGTCTCGACCATCGCCGCCGTGGTCGTCTCGCTGCTCACGGCGCTCCTGAGCGTGCGGCGCACGCACATCGATCACGTGTCCAGCGTGCTTGCCGTCGCCGGTATCTCACTGCCCGTGTTCTGGCTGGGTCTGGTCCTGCAATTGCTCTTCAGCAACTGGCTTGGCTGGTTGCCGTCCTCGGGGCGAACCTCATTTGGCGACGGCAGTCTGTCTGACCGCGCGTTGCATCTGGTGATGCCGGCCGCCGTGCTGGCCGTGGCGCATTGGGCCGGCTGGATGCTCTACCTGCGCGGCTCGTTGCGTGCGGCGATGGCGACACCGCTTCCCCGTGCTGCACGTGCACGGGGTATCGGGGAAGTGCGCATCCTGCTGCATCATGCGCTGCGTCTGTCGCTGCTGCCGTTCGTCACCGTCGTGCTGCTCGACGCATCCATCATGGCGTCGGGCGCGGTCGTCACCGAAAGCGTCTTCGCGTGGCCAGGTATCGGCAGTCTCTTCACCGAGGCGCTGGCCAAGCGTGACTACGCGGTGCTGATGGCATTCCTGATGTGTTCGTCGATGGCCGTCATCGCGCTCAGTTTTCTCGCCGATGTCGTCGTACGCGCGCTCGACCCGCGCACGCGGAGCCTCGAATGAACGTCGGGCTGCGCGAACAGATTACGCGCCGACCGACGGGCGCTGCCGTGGCATTGGCGGCGCTGCTCTTGTTGCTGGTCTGCGCGGTTGGCGCGCCCATCGTTGCGCCGTATGCGGCCGACGCACTCGATCTGGCGCATCGGCGCGCGGCGCCGTCTTGGTCGCATTGGTTCGGCACCGACGAACTTGGGCGGGATCTGCTGACGCGCGTGTTGTATGGTGCGCGTATTTCACTGGCCATCGGGCTGCTGTCGGCGACGGTCAGCGCATTCATCGGCGTCGTCGTTGGCGCCACCGCTGGCTACGCGGGGCGCTGGATGGATGCGATCCTGATGCGCTTCACCGAGGCGATGCTGTCGGTGCCGCGACTGCCACTGCTGATGATCGCGGCCGCCGTTTTCGCACCCGGCGTTCCCGCGCTCATTCTGCTTGTTGGTGTACTCGGCTGGATGGAGACCGCGCGCGTGATGCGCAGTGAAGTGCAGTCACTTCGTGCACGCGACTTCGTGTCGGCGGCGCGCGCGGGCGGTGCAACGTCGGTACGCATCGTATTGCGACACATCCTTCCCGGGGTGCTGCCTTCGGCCGCGGTAGCCATCACACTCGCCGTCGGGCGCGGCATTCTGCTCGAAAGCGCGATGAGCTTTTTCGGTGTCGGGGTGCAACCGCCGACGGCGAGCTGGGGGAACATGCTTTATCAAGCGCAGTCCACGATGAGCTCCG
>CAYWCJ010000308.1:0-5845 GCA_964456595.1 uncultured Gemmatimonas sp.
CGGCAACTGGCAGGCGCTCTACGACGAAGTGCGTGCGTTTCGCGACGCGTGCGGGGAAGCGCATCTCAAGACGATTCTGGGCGTTGGCGAACTCGCCACGCTGACCAACGTCGCCCGCGCCAGCCAGATCGCCATGATGGCCGGTTCCGACTTCATCAAGACCAGCACCGGCAAGGAATCGACCAACGCGACGCTGGCTGTCGGACTCGTGATGACGCGCATGATTCGCGACTTTGGCGCGCGCACCGGACACGAGATCGGATTCAAACCGGCAGGTGGCATTCGGACAGCCAAGCAGGCGCTCGACTGGCTCATTCTGATGAAGGAAGAACTGGGAGATCGATGGCTCCGACCGCACCTGTTCCGCTTCGGCGCCAGCGGACTGCTGACCGACATCGAGCGTCAGCTCGAACACTTCGTGACGGGTCGCTACGCCGCGGCTCATCGCATGCCCATGGTCTGACCTGATGGCCACGACAACGACCCCCGACGTTGCACCCGTCTCGGTGCGCGCGCTCTTCGACAGCATGAGCTATGGCCCGGCGCCCGAGGGCGACGGCGTCGTTCGCGCGTGGCTCGACCAGCACGGCAGCACCTTCGGCCACTACATCGGCGGACGTTTCACCAGTGCGACCGCGGGCGAGAGCTTTGAAGTACACGATCCCGCGAAGGCGCGTCCACTGGCCAAGGTCGCCCAGGGTTCCGACGCCGACATCGATGCGGCGGTCGCCGCGGCACGTGCCGCGCTCCCGGCGTGGCAGGCACTCGATGGGCATGTGCGCGCTCGCTGGCTCTACGCGATCGCGCGCGGCATCCAGAAGCATGCTCGCCACTTCGCCGTCCTCGAGACACTCGACAACGGCAAGCCGATCCGGGAAACCCGCGACATCGATATCCCACTCGTCGCGCGCCATTTCTATCACCACGCTGGCTGGGCCCAACTCCTCGACAGCGAGTTCCCCAACCATCACGCCCACGGCGTGGTCGGACAAGTGATCCCATGGAACTTCCCGCTGCTGATGCTGGCGTGGAAAGTCGCACCGGCGCTGGCCGCTGGTAACACGGTCGTCATGAAACCCGCGGAGTTCACCCCGCTCACCGCGATCCGCTTCGCGGAACTGATGCACGAGATCGGCCTGCCGCCGGGTGTGTTCAACCTCGTGACGGGCGACGGACGCACCGGCGCAGCCTTGGTTGCGCACCGCGACGTCGACAAGATCGCCTTCACCGGCAGCACCGACGTCGGACGCGCGATCCGCATCGCCACCGCAGGGACCGGAAAGGGGCTTTCCCTCGAACTGGGCGGCAAGTCCCCCTTCGTCGTCTTCGAAGACGCCGACCTCGATAGCGTCGTCGAAGGCGTCGTCGACGCGATCTGGTTCAATCAGGGTCAGGTCTGCTGCGCCGGCTCTCGACTGCTGGTGCAGGAGGGGGTGGCCGATCGACTGACGGAAAAGCTGCGGGACCGGATGGAGCGTCTACGTGTCGGCGCGCCGCTCGACAAATCTGTCGACATGGGCGCCATCATCGCGCCAATTCAACTCGAACGCATCAAATCGCTCGTCGCGCAAGGTATCGCCGACGGCGCCACCTGTTGGCAGCCGTCATGGACCGTGCCCACCGACGGCGCGTTCCATCCGCCGACCCTGTTTACCAACGTCGCACCGTCCGCCACCATCGCGCAGGTCGAGATCTTCGGTCCCGTCCTCGTCTCCATGACCTTCCGCACGCCCGAAGAAGCAGTCGCGCTGGCCAACAACACGCCCTACGGTCTCGCCGCCAGTGTCTGGTCGGACAACATCAATCTGGCGCTCGATATCGCTCCACAGCTCAAGTGCGGCGTGGTCTGGGTGAACAGCACCAATCTGCTCGACGCCAGCGCCGGCTTCGGCGGCTACCGCGAATCAGGATTCGGTCGGGAAGGCGGGCGCGAAGGGATGTGGGAGTATCTCAAACCGGTGCATCTTCGGTCGGACGCGCCGTTACCGGTCATCGCACCGCATCAGAAATCCGACGCGACAACCGAGGGCTCCAACGACAGGATCGACGCTGCATCGAGCGCGTTTGGAACCGTCCCCGCCATCGATCGTACGGCCAAGCTCTTTATCGGCGGCAAGCAAGCGCGCCCCGATTCCGGCTACACACGCGTCGTACACAACACGCACGGACACGTGATCGGCGCAGTGGGCGACGGTAATCGGAAAGACATCCGCAACGCCGTCGAAGCTGCACACGCCGGTAGCGCCTGGGCCAAACTCGCCGGTCATCAGCGCGCCCAGATCCTCTTCTACATCGCAGAGAATCTCTCCGCTCGTCACGTTGAGTTCGCGCGTCGCATCGCGTCGCTCACCGGCCAGGATCTCGCCGCCGCTTCACTCGAAGTGGATACGAGCGTCAGTCGCCTCTTCACGTACGCCGCATGGGCGGACAAACACGACGGCGCGGTACACGACGTGCCGATGCGCGCCGTCGCGCTCGCAATGCACGAACCGATCGGCGTCGTCGGCGTCGCATGCCCGGATCCGTACCCGCTACTCGGTCTCGTCTCGCTTATCGCGCCCCTGCTCGCCACCGGCAATCGCGTCGTGACGATTCCCTCCGAACGCTTCCCGCTCCTCGCCACCGATTTCTACACCGTCCTCGAAACCTCTGATCTGCCGGCCGGCGCGGTCAACATTGTCACCGGCCCCCGCAACGCGCTCGCGCGCGTCCTCGCCGATCACGACGACGTCGCCGCCGTCTGGTTCGTCGGATCACATGAGGGTGCCACCGCGATCGAGAAAGCCTCCGCAGCCAATCTCAAGCGCACCTGGACGGAATGGACCGCGCGCGCGTGGCTCGATCCGCGCGTCGGCGAGGGTCGGGAATTCCTCCGTCGCGCCGTCCAGGTGAAGAACATCTGGATTCCATATGGCGAATAGCTCACTGACCCTTCTTCAAGATCCATGATCGAACTTCCCGCTTCTCCGGACGCGTTCCGCGACGCGACCTGGGACGATGTGCACCCGTACTACGAACAACTCGCCACAGTCGCCCTCGACAACGCCGATGTGGCGCTCGTCGAATCGTGGCTCACCATCTGGTCTCGGCTCGACACGCTCGTCGGGGAAGCGGGAACACTCGCCATGATCGCATACACGGCGAACACCGCCGACAGCGCGGCTGAGCAGGCGTACCTGCGCTTTTCCATGGACGTCTTTCCGAAGATGGAAGAGCAGCAGGTCCGACTCGCGCGCCGACTGGTCGAATCGGCACCGTCGCGCGCGGACCTCGCCACAACGGTCCGACGCTTCCGCCGCGATATCGAAATCTTTCGAGAAGCCAACGTCGAACGCTTTGCCCAAATCGAAGAACTTTCCGCGGCCTACCAAAAGATCACCGGCGGAATGAGCGTCGACTGGGACGGCAGCGCCAAGACCATCCCGCAACTCCAGCCGTACCTCAAATCGGCCGATCGCAACGAACGCGAACGCGCCTTCCGACTGGGCGCGTCCGCCTATCTCGCACAACGCACCGAGTTCGCCGATCTCTTCGATCGCATGTACGCGCTCCGCACGGCCGTCGCCCACGAAGCCGGATTCGCCGACTACCAGCAATACTGCTTCGCCGCCAAGCATCGCTTCGACTACACCCCGGAAGACGTCGCCGGCTTCCACCACGCGGTCAAAACCACCGTCACACCGGCCGTCGCGCGATTGATGGCGCATCGCCAAGCGGCGCTGGACATCGATGCCGTGCGCCCCTGGGATGTCACGGTCGACCTCGGCACGACCGAGCCGCTCATGCCCTTTGCCGACGTCGCCACCTTCGTCGATCGCGCTGAACGCATCTTCACTCGCGTCGACGCAGAACTCGGCCAGCAGTTCAGGATCATGAAGGACGAAGGACTGCTCGATCTGGAGAGTCGTCCCGGTAAGGCGCCCGGCGGCTACTGCACCGATCTCTCCTTCCGCGGTCGCCCGTTCATCTTCATGAACGCGGTCGGTGTGCCCGACGATGTGCAGACGCTCGTACACGAAGCGGGACACTGTTTCCACGACTTCGCCACGCACGCGTTGCCGTTCACCTGGCAGCGACGCACCGGACACGAGGCCGCGGAACTCGCGTCCATGAGCATGGAACTGCTCGCCATGCCGTATCTCGTCACCCCCGACGGCTACTACTCCCCAGAGCAGGCGCGCGTCGCGTGGCTCGAGCACCTCGAAGACGTGCTGGCGAGTCTCATCCACATCGCCAGCGTGGATGCGTTTCAGGCGTGGATCTACACCCATCCCGATGGCGCCGATCGTGATGCGCGCGACGCCAAATGGCTCGACATTCGCGCCGAATTTGAGCAGGGGGTCGATTGGACCGGACTGGAAGACCAACGCATCTCCCGGTGGTATCGGCAACTGCACATCTTCGAATTGCCCTTCTACTACATCGAGTACGGCATCGCCCAACTCGGCGCGCTGCAAGTCTTCAGAAACGCCGTGCGTGATCCCGCAGAAGCGGTGGCCAACTACAAGCGCTTCCTCGCGCTGGGGGGCACTCGCTCGCTCCCGGACTTGTACGCAGCGGCCGGTGTGCAACTCGTCTTCGACGCCGAGACGATGGCCGAACTCGTCGCCTTTGTCGAAGAGCGCATCGAGGCGCTCCGCGCTGGCGCCGCAGCGCCGTTCGCGGGCGTGATGCCGGCGTGAGTATTTCACACTGTCGCGAGGACGAACCCCTCCGGGACGTCACGGGACGAATGATCTTGTGACGGGCCGGTAACGTTCATTGTTGACATGTTGAGCGGTCCCCTTACGTTCGCTCCGTAGGTTCGCGCTCGGATCGCTCAGTTCTGAGCCTCCATGCACGGCGCGCCCTGTGGGCGCAGCACAATCCCCGCCTGTCCTCCCGCCGGACCAAGGAGTCGTTGATGATCGTACTCGCACGTACCCGCAGGCTGCTGTCATTGGCAGTTGGCGTGCTGGCGCTGTCCCCGTTCAGTGCCGCGCTCGCGCAGACGGGAACCATCGTCGGCAAAGTCACTGACGCAGCCACCAAACTCCCGATCTCAGACGTTCGTGTCGTGCTCTCGGGAGCCGCCGCTGAAACGCAGACCAACAAGGACGGAGACTTTCGTCTCCTCAACGTCCGTCCCGGTACCGTCATCGTCGCGGCGTATCGCCTCGGCTACAAGACCAAGTCCGACACGATCACCGTCACCACCGGCGCGCCGGCGACGTCAAGTATCCAGATGACCGCCAGTCTGGTGACCCTCTCCGAACTCGTCGTGACGGGCACGGCCGGCAATCAGGAACGCAAGGCGCAGGCTGCCCTCGTCGCTTCCGTGTCTGCCGCCGACATCATCAGGGACGCGCCGATCACCAGCGTCGCGAATCTGCTGCAGTCGCGCATTCCGGGCGTCGCGCTGAGTTCGCAGTCCGGCACCGCCGGCACGGCGACCACCATCCGCATCCGCGGCGCCTCGTCGATCAATCTTTCCAATCAGCCGCTCCTCTTCATCGACGGCGTGCGCATCAACGAAGGCCAGATCGGCTCGGGACAGAGCGGTCAGGCCTTCGATCGCATGAACGACCTGAATCCGGAAGAGATCGAGAGCATTGAGGTCGTAAAAGGACCGGCGGCCGCGACGCTCTATGGCGCCGACGCCAGCGCCGGCGTGATCCAGATCATCACCAAAAAGGGTCGCGCGGGGTCGAATTCCTTCCAGCAGACCCTCCGTCTCGAAGGCGGAACCTCGACGCCCAACTACACCCCGCCCGATAACTTCGCCAACTGCACTGCGGCGTCCGTCGCCGCCACCAGCACGAACCCGCTGTGCCGCGGCCAGGCAGTCGGACTCTTGGTTCGCGAC
>CAYWCJ010000309.1:0-5834 GCA_964456595.1 uncultured Gemmatimonas sp.
CACCTGGAACTGCGGCGCGCGATCGGCCGTGTCATCCAACGTGCGCCGGGCTTCGCGCCACGCCTCTACGTCGCAGCTGGCGGCGGCCGTCGCCGCGTTCAAAATCGTGGCGAACTCGCGATCGCCGCGGCCGCGCGGTTCGCCGATCCAGCGCAAGGCGCCGGGCGAGAGCAGCACTGCCAACTGCGCCGCAATCTGCGTGTTTGACAGGAGCGTGTCGGGTGCATGCTCGGTGGGCCGCTCGCC
This sequence comes from uncultured Gemmatimonas sp., assembly GCA_964456595.1. Lineage (GTDB taxonomy): Bacteria > Gemmatimonadota > Gemmatimonadetes > Gemmatimonadales > Gemmatimonadaceae > Gemmatimonas. The sequence goes on from CAYWCJ010000309.1 coordinate 247, forward strand.
CTGCACGAGTGCGCCGCCGCTTCGCCGCTCCGTCACTTCTAGCCGTACTTGGCGCAACGAGCCAGAGATGCGCGCACAGAGGTGCGCCGGCGGGCTGTTGCCACATGCACTTCCGTTGGACAGAGGCACCAACAGCACGTTGACATGTTCGCCCAGGCCGCGACGCGTGCTGGTGTGCAGCGCATCGAGTGCCGCGTCCACTGAAGGGTCGGTGTGAACATCCCGGACCAGCATGGCACGAAGAGGGACTGACCCGATCAACGGTATGGTTGGCGTCGGGATGACGGTCCCACGCGACCCGCCCCGGCCCGGAAGAAGGGAGGGCCAGAAACCGACGGCTACCAGTGCGGTTGTCGCTGTCAGCGCCGCGACGATGCCAATGCGAAACCGCCGAAACCATGAGGTCGGATGCGTCGAGCCGGATCGTGATGGCGTCACGTTGGCAGTCAGCACGTCGACCGACGTTGCCGCATCCGGCGGCTCCCGGAGCGGCACCCGCAGCGCGTAGCCCTCACCGCGCACGGAGTCCAGCAACCCCGCGTCGTAGCCCGCCTCTCGCAATGCCTGCCGAGCGAGTCGTACGCGCTGTTTGAGTGCGTCGGGGCTGATGTGCGTGTCAGGCCACACCAGAGCCTGCAGACGTTTGGCCTCCACGAAATGCGGGGACTGCTCGGACAAGGCAGCCAACAGCTGCGCGGTGAGCCACGGAATCACGACCGACGTGCCCGTGGGCCCGATCAGCAGACGCTGTTGGCGCTGCACACAATTGCGGATACCGAGTCCGACAAAAGGGCATTAGACGCGACGTTCACCGAGGCTTCACCCTCCTTCACCGGCATTCCCTGTCACGAGGACGGACGGAAACGTACCTGTGGAGCTCGGCCCGGCACCGTTGCCGGCCCGTTCCCTCGTGTCGCCGAACCCTCACGTGTCTGCCATGCATATTCGATCCTCTCTGCTGTTCGCTCTGCTCGTCCTGCTGGCCTGTATGAGGTGTCCCACCGCCATACTGTCGCAACCTCTCCGAACGCTGGCTCCCGATTCGGCACTGGCCACGGCGCTCATGCAGGATCTGCAGCAGGTGGCCCGCCTTCCCGGTCTGAGCGTGGCCGCATGGTCCAACGGGCGGGTCCGTTTTGCCCAAGGAGTCGGCTACCGCGACGTGGAGCGGCGGATGCCCGTTGACAGCAGTATACGCTTCGGCTCCGCCTCCGTGTCCAAAGAGTGACCGCAACGGCGGCGCTGCGTATGCTCCAGGACGGACGATTCGACCTCGACGAACCGATATCCGGACACTTCCCCGGTTTCCCAGGGGCTGCGGCAATCACACCTCGTGCGCTGGCGGCACATTTGAGCGGAATTCCGCACTATGGACCGGGTTCGATGCCCAGCGATCGTCGCCACGTGTGGGCCCGTGATGCGCTTCATGAGTTCGCGTTAGCACGGCGCGTTGGCGCACCCGGTGAACAGTCGGTGTACAGCACCCATGGCATCACGCTGCTTTCGGCGGTCATGGAGCAGCGTAGCGAGCTGCCCATTCTTGCGCTGCTGAAGCGCGAGGTCTTCGAACCGTTCGATATGCCGTCGTCAGGCGGGCTCTTCGTGGATTCCGTATCGTTCAACGCGGCGCGGTTCTACGAGCGGAATCGCGATTCGCTGCGGCCTCTTACGCGTCCACGAAATCTGAGCTATGCCTGGGCGGGTGCCGGCTTGTTGCAGACACCCGTCGACCTCGTGCGCATGACACGGCCCTACTTCGACGGAACGTTTACTTCCGCCACGCTGTCCACCGCGTTCACCGAGCAGGTCCGCGCCGACGGCACACCCACTGGTGTCGCGTTCGTGTGGCGCGTAGCGAATGACTGGCGTGGGCGGCCGTTGGCGCATCACGCAGGGGTGAACCCCGGTGCACGATCCGTGGTGCTCATGCGTCGCAACGAAGGACGCAGTGTGGCGGTGATGACGAACGTCGAGTGGACAGCATCAATGGATCGTACAGCGAACATGTTCGCCGAGGCGCTGTTCAACTCCGCACCCGGGCGTCGCCCGATGCGCGTCACGGGCACGTGGGTTGGATCACTCGATAGTGCCGGCGTGCAGGGAGAGTGGGCGATTACCGGTAAGACAGGCTGGGTGAGCACACCAGCGAAGCTACGGGCGCGATTCTCGAGCGCGGGCGGAGTCACCAGCGATCGTTTGCCGTTGCGCGCGTTCCGAGACGACCTGTACGCGCTCGTCACGCCCTGGGGACTCTACCCCCTCGACATCACACGCGACGCGAGTGGGGCGGTAACGGCGCGCGTGCAGGTCGGCGCGCATCGATGGGAGCTACGCGCACGGTGAGCTCAGCCAGCGATCGGCGTCGGGACCGCCCACCAACTCGACCTGGCCATTCGGCACCGGCGCGCCGCGCAAGGCCGATGGCGCAAACGCGTTTATCGTCAGCGCCGCGCCGAGTAGCGGTTCATGGGCCGTCACGCACGCGAGAAAAGGGCGCCCGGTACTCGGAGGGTACATCCACCGGGTAGAAGGCGCCGGTCAGCGCGCTGACGATGATCACTCCCACCAACGCACCGACCGCGATCGGTATGCCGAGCCAGTACAACGGAGCCGCTCGGCCGGCGGACTGCGCGCGCCAGTACATGGCGCAGCCGAGATGCGTGAACAACGCCAGCACACCGAACAGGTAGGCTGATTCGTTAGGAATAGCGAGGCGCTGAGACAGAGGGCGTGAGAGGGCAGGAGGGGTCAGGAGCGGTCAGGGCGGCGTAACAGTGTGTGCGACACACTTGGCCGATGGGCAAACCACAACCCGCTCGCGGAAGGGCGTGATTCCATCGGGGGCCGCGCCGGATCGTATGGGCTATCTGCGCGGGCGAGGGAAGCGAAACGTGTGATTAACCTGCCACGTGCCTGCGCTGTCGCGTTGCGCGGTGGAGATACCGGTGCTCCCAGCGTCCCGCTCGGAGGCACGATAGGCCGGCGTGACGCGTGGGTCGTCGCTGAATACCAGCGCATTGAGGTAGAAGCCTCGCACTTCAGGGAACTGCACGACCACATGTACGTGCTGCGGGTCCGTGCGCCCTGGATATGGGCCCGGTCGTATGGTTTCGAAAATAACCGTGCCGTCTCTCCCGGTTTGGGCGAACGCATGCAGCGCGCCGTGCCATCGGTAACATCCCACTGCGCCAGCGCCCACCGGATAGTGTCCCTGAGCGTTGGTGTGGTAGGCATACACCATCATGCCCGCGTGCGGCGCTCCCCGCTCATCGGCGAAGCGCAGGACAATGCGCATGCGTTCGCCAGGCTCACCGGTCGACGCGATGCGAACGCGATTCGTCAGCACCGCCGTGCGTGCCGGTTGCGGGGGCTCGCACGCGGGATCATCGGGCCCGGATTGCGCACGCGCCACAACGGGCAGCAGCATGAAGCACGCGAACGCGCCTACACGAGAGCGATGTGTCACGATCCCCCCTGCCGTGCGATGATATCGAATTCGAGCTGCACGTCGTCATCCACCAGGTCGTTAGTAATACGCGACCCGCGAAACGCGACGCCCCATTGCATGCGATCGATGGTGAGTCGTGCCGTGGCACGCATCGCTGTCGGCTCGTAGCTCCAGAGCGTCATGTCGAACGTCACCGCCTTCGTGACGCCCCGAAGAGTGAGTCGCCCATTCACCCGAAAGACGTTCGCACCCACATGCTCACTGCGGTCGATCGTGAACTCCGCCGTGGGGAAGCGCGTGACCGCAAAGAAGTCCTCACCCAACAAATGCTCCGTCAGTTTTCGGCGCGGGACACTCTCGCTGCGCGGCATATCCGTGACGGCGATGGATCGCATATCCAGAAGTACTCGACCGCCGCGCAGCTGCATGCCGCGTACATCGATCCATCCACTCCGCACGCGCAGCGTGCCACTGTGAGCGCCACGCCCACCGAACTTCGTCCCTTTCCAGCGGATCTCCGTCGCCGCGGTATCCACGCGTGCAATGTCGCGCACGGAGGTGTCTCGGATAGAAAGGCGCGGAGCCTCCAGAAACGTCGGCGCGGCGAGGAGTGTAGCGGCCGTGAGCGAATGAAGCCATGACATACGAAGCTCCGGTACGGAAGGTACGAAGAAGAGTATGGCACGCACCGCGCCATCTACTGTGCTGCTTCGATACCGCTCGTAGGCGGGGGGTTCAATGTCCGTTTAATGTCCCTGTCATGCGGCGTGCACGGCCGCGATCACCGCGCGGTCACGGTGATGCGCCCCTTGAACGAGCGGGCGGTAATGCGTCCATTGGCGGGCGACTGCCGTAACGTCGGCAATGCGGTGGCACCGGCACGGCTCGACAGCTCAAGTATGGGACTGCGGGTGGCCGGCACCGCTATCGCGATTCCGCCGGAGTGTGTCTGTACGTCGAGCTGCACGCCGTTCAATACGCCGCTGCCGAATGTCACCGTACCGCCGATCGTTTCGACGCGACCGTCGGCGGTGAAAGCGGTAAGCGTGACGGCTCCGCTGATGGTCGCCACCGATACGGTCCCTCGTACATTGGCCAGCGACACATCGCCCTTGCCACCGCGCACTCGCAGGTCGCCCTCGGCGTACTCCACATGCACCGGAGCGTCGATGGACTCGATCACGGCCACGCCGCGCACCTCGCGAATGGCAATGCGTCCGCGCACGGCGTACGCCTCGAGTTCTCCTGTCGTGCCGCGCACGTCGATGTCGCCGTCGATGGTTTTGATCCACACACGCGCCGCGCGAGGGATGCGGACAACGAGGTCTGCGCGCGGCATCGTTGAATCGGCGGCGACGAGTGATTCGACGCCGAGCTTCAGGTGCGTGCGGGATCCCCCGCCAAAGACGCTGGCGTTGGCGCCGAGGGTACCGGTGACGTCGACGGAATCGCGCGCCCAGGTAACCACGCGGACACGTCCGACGGGCACATACACCCGCATGGACACGTCGGGCGTCGCGGGGTATCCGCGGTGAAACGGCTGCACGCGTGTGGCGAGTGGCAACAATGATGTCCCTGCTTCTGGCCTTTTTTGCGCGCCGATGAGGAGCGGCAGTGCGACCAACACCAACGCCCACACACAGGCATACGCATGCGTATACGCAGACGCACGCATACTCGTCGGTGCCGGGCCGTGCTGTCGATCGGCTCGGAACGGTCGCGTCTTCACGACGTCGCCTCTTTCACTCGTTGCGTGAGTTCGCTACGTCGTGCGCCGACAACCGATTGGTAGCCGCGCAGTTCTGCATCATCCGGAGACGCCTGCAACGCGTCCTCGATTTCACGCGCGGCCGCGTCGAGCAATTTGAACTCGGCCCGGGCACGGTCCGACGCAAGCCGCGCCGCGTTACCCATCGCAGCATTGTCCGGATACGCGTTCGCCCCGGGCATGGTTCCGGAGACGCGGCTGGGCGCGGGTACATCCGGTTGTTGCTGGGGACGGATGAACATGAACAATGCGGCGGCCGTGAGTAGTGTCGCCGCCGCTGTTCCAATGGGCCACCGCCACGCTGCATGCGGAGCATGGAACATGTGGACGTCGTCGCGCGCGCGATCAGAAACAACTGGCCTCGCTCTGGGA
>CAYWCJ010000310.1:0-5817 GCA_964456595.1 uncultured Gemmatimonas sp.
TCGACGAGCCGCCGATGTCGAGAAAGTTGGCCGGATCGCCGCCGTAGTACTTCACGAGATCCATCGTGGCCATCGCGAGACCGGCGCCGTTCACCACGCAGCCGACGTTGCCGTCAAGCTTGATGAACGTGAGGTTGGCGTTGCGCGCATCGACTTCGCTCGGCGCTTCCGACGACTCATCGCGCAGCGCGGCGATTGCGGGCAGGCGATCGAGCTCGTTGTCATCGATGACCATCTTGCCGTCGACGGCGATGAGTTCGTTGTTGGGCGTCATGACCAGCGGATTGATTTCCGCGAGCGAGCAGCCAGCGGCCATGAACGCGGTGTAGAGCTGCGACATGATCTTTGCCGCCTGACGCGCGAGCTTGACGTCCTTGTACAGAAAGAAGCCCATGCGCATCGCTTCGAACGGCAGCAGGCCGTAGCGCGTGTCGACGGGATGGTAGAGGATCTTCTCGGGCGTGGTGGCCGCGACTTCCTCGATGTCGATACCGCCAGCGGCACTGACCATGAACACCGGCTTCTTGGTGGCGCGATCGACAATGATGCCGACGTACGCTTCCGAGGCGATGTCGGCAGCCGTGGTGACGAGCACCTTCTCGACGATGAGATCCTTGATCGTCATGCCGAGAATGGCCGTCGCCTTCTCGCGTGCATCAGCCGGCGTCTTGCAGAACTTCACGCCACCTGCCTTGCCGCGTCCACCTGCATGCACCTGCGCCTTGACCATGACCGCCGTACCCAATCGCTGCGCGATGGATTCCGCCTGCTCCGGCGTCGTGGCGATGTCGCCGGCCGGGATCGGCACACCGGCCGCCCGCAACAACTCTTTCGCCTGATACTCGTGAAGGTTCACGCGTTCTCCGAATCGAAGTGAGAGTGACGATAAATACTACTGCGGCGGCCTGCCCAACAACCGGCCGAGACTGTCGAACGCCGCACCGAACCGTGTCCAATTGCCACTGCGCATTGCCTGACGCATGGACTCGTACAACCGCGTTGCCGCTGCGTCCCGCGGCTCCGCGTCAAACAGGAGTGGGCTTCCCGGCGGTCGAACGGCCGCGCGCGGTGCGCCCAATCGTGCCAACGCCTCTGCCAGCGTATTGCCGCTTCCGATGCGCCCTTCTTCAGCGACCGCCACCTGGCTGATCACCGACGAGCCGTCGGCGCGATTCCACTGCAGCGTCTGCATCAGCACCGGGCCGCGTTCGCTCATGAGCACCTGGACGCGACCGGGACGCATGCGCGGTTCGCGCCGACTTCCGTCGGGCACCAGCGACCGCGCACTGTCGAGCGTGGCCCGCAACTGTTCGGTCACCACGCTCCAGCGGGGGCGCGGCACGGTGGTGCTATCCCAGTACGTGCGACGAAATCGACCACCAACCGCGGTGATGATCCCGCCCAGCTGATCGCCGCTGTCGAGCAGCGGCGCACTCCACGCGACCGCGCTGCCGGAGCCGACCGTTGCCAGATGTCCGGGTGGACCATCGCCAGCGAAGACGCTGTCGGCCAATCGGCGGGCGACCGTTCCTTCGAGTCGGGAGCCATATCGCGCGAAGGTGCGTAGTTGCGCAATCGCCCCATCGGTGGCCGGTGGCAGACGGTCGATGATATCGCTCGGCACATCGATGGCGCGGACGACGAGCGCCGGTACGCGCGCCATCCACGTGCGGGCGATCGGGTCCGGGCGTTCGACCGTGATGAATCGCACGCGTCCGCTGTTGGCGTCGATCAATGCCGTGGCGGCGAGTCGGAAATAACTGCGCACTTCACCGGCCAGCTGCCAATGCTGACTGAGTGGATAGCTATCCGACGCGCTGTAGAGTTGCAGCGTCCAGTACAGCGTGCCGTCATGCACCAGTGGTTGCACCTCACCGCCCTGCGCCAACACTGGCGCGAGCAACCGGACGCGTTCGCGCACATCGCGCTGCGATACGAAGACCGGAATTCCGTCACCCGCCGGCGTGGCTTCGAGCAAGGCCGGATCGCGCGCGGCCCAGGCGTGCGCGACGCGGAGTGAGACCGTGCGCAGCGTCGTGCCAAGGATCGCGGCGCGCGGATCATCCATCAGCCGATGACCAACGAGTCCCGGTGCGACCGCGGGTTCGGTCGATGTGCCACCGTCGTCGTTCTCGGACGTGAGGCTGATGGTGCTGTCGCGCACCACCGGCTGCGTCGCATCGGCGATTGCGACATTCCACTGCTCACCGCCGTTGAGCGGTCGTCGCACGATCAATGCAGCCAGATGTCCGTCTTCACCTCGTGTCCACGCCGCGTGTGCCGGCATCGTCGCTCCCTGCGGATCGTCACTGGTGCGCGCACGGAGCGCACTGACATCCCACAGGCTCACGGCGGTCGCAAGCGCCTCGTGCCGGACGCGCGTGGAGAGTGGAGCCACGGAGTCCTGTCCCGCCGAGCGGATCCCATCGACATCGAAGGCGCGCCGACTGACGAGCGTACGCGTGCCCAAGTAGTCGCGATCGCGAATGGCGGGCTCGCCAAGTACGCTCCCGCGCACCGCCAAGGCCGGCAGCAGATGACGCAGGCCGAGGGCGCCGGCGAGCACGACCGACAGCGTCAGAAACGCGAGACGCAGCTGTGCCATCCAACCGGCTCGCAGCAGCAACAGCGCAGCGATGCCACTGAGGAACGACATGAACAGATCCACGCGCAGCGTGACCACGTGATCCACACGCAGAAAGAGCCCGTCGTTGCCACTGCCGCTGCGCAACAAGTCAAACGAGTCGAGTCGATAGCTCCAAGCGAGCAGCACCAGCACGAGTGCGCCGAGTGCACTGAGATGTCGTCGCACGTGCGATGAGGCGTAAACACGGCGCCCGTCGAGACGCAGACTTCGAGTGAGCGCGTAGAGCACGATCACCGTTGTACTGACGGCGATGACCGTGACGAGCGCCCAGACGTACAGCGTCTCCTCCAATGGCAACCAGTAGACGTAGAAACCGAGATCGCGATCGAGGAAACCTTCGATCTCGCCGAAGGCGATGCCATGTCGTGCCATGGCGACCTGCGTCCAGTCGGTGAGCGGCGCGGCGAGCGCGAGACCGATGAGACAGGCCAACATGATCGTAATGGAGAGCAGTCGGCGGCCGGGGATCATGGCCGTGAGCTCGATGTTGGCGACGCGCGACGGTACGGCGACGGCGAGAATCGTCCGGCGCACCGCGTGCAGGTTGATGAACGCGAAGAGCGAGCCCACGATCCAGGCGCCGCCCTGGAGCAACACACTGTCGGTGGCGCGCTCCCACCAGAGTGAGGGCACGCCCATCGCAGTGTACCACGCATGTTCGACGACGAGCGTCGTCACCGCGCGCCCAAGCAGCAGCAACACGGCGGCGGTGGCGATGCCGACGACGAGCCAGCCGCGTGCGCGCATGGTCAGAGCGATCCGCGCGGAATCAGAGCTGCACGCCCTGTGCGCGCATCCAGTCTTCCATCTCGCCACGAATGGCGTCGAGGCGGTCCTGACTGCGCGCTTCGAAGCGGGCCACGATCACGGGCTGCGTGTTGGAGGCGCGAAAGAGTCCCCAGCCGTCACCGAAGAGGACGCGCACTCCATCCACCTCGATGACGTCGTGCGTGGATTTGAAGTGCGCGATGGCCTTCTCCATGATCGCGAACTTGGCCACATCGTCGGTATCGATGCGGAGTTCCGGCGTTGAGACGAACGGCGGCACGTCGCTCAGCAGCTCGTCGAGGCGCTTCCCCGAATCGGCGATGATGCGCAGCAGCCGCGCCGCGCCATACAGGGCGTCGTCGTGGCCATAGAACCCTTCGCTGAAAAACATGTGCCCGGACATCTCACCCGCGATGGGCGCGTGCATCTCCTTCATCTTCTCCTTGATGAGTGAGTGCCCCGTCTTCCACATCACGGGCACGCCGCCAGCCTTCTCGATCTCGTCGGAGAGCGCCTGCGAACACTTCACGTCGAAGATGATCGGCTGCCCCCGTCCGGTACGCGCCAGCACATCGCGCGCGAACAGAATCAGAATGTGATCGCCCCAGATGATCGTACCGTGCGCGTCCACCACGCCAATGCGATCGGCATCGCCGTCGAACGCAACACCCAGCTCGGCGCCCTCGCGGCCCACCGCGTCGATGAGGTCGACCAGATTTTCGGCGACGGTCGGATCGGGATGGTGATTGGGGAAAGTGCCATCGCTTTCCGTGAACAAGCCGATGCCGTCGATGCCGAGTGCCTGCAGAAGTTGCGGCGCGACCAGTGCGCCGGCGCCGTTGCCGCAGTCGTAGACCACGCGAAGCGGCGTGCCATCGGCGTGCGCGAGTGGACCAATGCGCGCGACAATGTCCGCGACGTATCGATCGACGACACTGACGTGCGCGAGCTGACCCGCGCCCGTCGGAAACTTTCCGGCAATGATGAGCTGGTAGAGTTTCTGAATCTCTGCACCGTGCAGCGATCCCGTTCCCACGCACATCTTGAAGCCGTTGTATTCGGCGGGATTGTGCGAGCCCGTGATCTGAATGCCGCCGATCACAGCCTCGTGATGCAACGTCCAGTAGAGCAGCGGTGTGGGCACGATGCCAATGTCGACGACATCCGCGCCGCACTCGCGCAGCCCACGCACCAGCGCGTCGCGCAGCATGTCGCCACTGGGGCGGTTGTCGCGTCCTACGGCAACGGCTCCGCGAATGCCCTTGTCGGCCAGGTACGCGGCGTACCCGCGTCCGATACCATAGGCCACATCAACGGTGAGGTCGTGTCCCACGATACCGCGGACATCGTACTGACGAAAAATGGTCTGGCTGATGGACATGGCGGGCGCGAACAGGAAGACGAGATCAGTGTCGGCCGACACGCAGTCGGCACGCACCGGCAACAATCAGCGAACGGAGCTCGCCGTGTTCAGTGGACGCGCACCGCCCGCACCTGGCAGGCGAAGCGCTTCAGCGAGGCTTTGCGGCATGGCGCGACGCGCGAGACGCGCCATCGGTGTCGGATAGACGCCAAGGACGAGCAGCGCGATGACGGCGAATGCGATCAGCCCCTGCGACATTGGCGTGGACGTGGGTACGGCAACGCCCTTCGTGCGCGGTTTCATGAACATCGACGAGACGACCGTGAGGTAGTACGCGGCGGACACGACGCTCGAGAGCACGAGAATGATGGCCAGCGTGGTTTGCGGTGTCTTCCCGCCGAGTGCGGCCTGCAGGAGATACCACTTGGCAAAGAACCCCATGCCGCCGACGAGTGGCATGCCCAGGAAGGCGAGGAAGAAGACCGCCATCGCAATACTGAGTGCCGGGCGCACGAGCCAGAGGCCGTTCAGGTCATCGAGCGTGGGCGCACGATCGCGTCCGTTGTTGACGGTGATGAGCACGGCGAACGCACCCATCGTGGCGAGTGTGTACGACACCACGTAAAAGACGAGCGCGCTCACGCCGGCGCTCGAATTCGAAACGATACCGACGAGCAGATATCCCGCGTGTGCGATGCTCGAGTAGGCCAGCAAGCGCACCAGGTTGCGTTGCGAGAGCGCGAGCACGTTGCCGACGACCATGGTGATGGCGGCCAGCCACCAGACAACCGGATGCCAACGAATGGAGGCGCCGGCGAGTGCTTCAATCATGACGCGCGCGAACGTCGCGAACGCCGCCGTCTTGACGACGGCGGCCATGAAGGCGGCGACCGGCAGCGGCGCGCCATCGTACACGTCGGGCGTCCACAGGTGAAAGGGCGCCGCGGCAATCTTGAACGCGAAGCCGACCAGCAAGAGCCCCATGCCCACGATGAACATCGCGCTGAGCGCCGGCGTTTTCGTCACCCACCCCGCAATG
>CAYWCJ010000311.1:0-5802 GCA_964456595.1 uncultured Gemmatimonas sp.
CATCTATACGATCTCATGCAACAGCAGTTGTCAATCGAGCCGTCGCGTCATTGTTTCCATGCGACCATGACTGCCCCTGCGCACCCGCCCGCCAATGACGACCGCGTGGACGCCGACGTATCCGCGCCGACGCACGAGCCCGTCGTGGATCCCGCACTCGAGCGGCAGGCAGCGCTCGGCTTGTTTGCCCGCAAGGTCGCGCACGACCTGAACAACTTCGCGACGGTCATCCGCACGTACAGCGAGTTGCTGCTGTCGGAGCTGCCGACCGATGGCACCCCGCACGCCGACGTTGCGGAAATTCATCGTGCGGCGGATGCGATGGTCGCCTACGTGCAGCGCATTGCGCGGTTCTCTCGCGCGGGCGGCATGCGGCCGGTGCCGGTCGATCCGGATCTCGTCATCAGCGACGTGGTTTCGTCGTTCGCCACCCCCGATGGCACACCACTGGTGCGCATCGATACGGCGGCCGGTACCACGGCACCACCACTCACGACGGATCGCACGTGGCTGAGCGATGTCGTACGTGAGATGGTGCAGAACGCGCGCGAAGCATCGCCGGCGGGTGGTGTGGTGACGATCACGCGTCGATCGGTGTCGCTCGCGTCCCCGGAGTATCACGGCGAGACGCAGCTTTCGGTCGGTGAGTACACGGTCGTGTCGGTGCGCGACCGCGGTGCTGGCTTCGCGGACCGCGTCAGCGCGAACGCCGAAGATCCGTTTGTGAGCACGAAGGACGGCGTACGCGGGGCCGGTTTTGGACTGACGCTCGCGATAGCGTACGCACACGCGCAGAACGGGCGGCTGACGCGTGAGCGCGACGGCGAGGAGACGGTGGTTTCGCTCTGGCTGCCGAACGGCTAACTGCAACCACCAAGCTTCCAGCTTCGGGTTCGGGTTCTGAGCTTCCGGTTGACGCGACGGCACGCTCTCGAAGCCCATCACCCATACTCGAAGCCCAACACTTGGTGGTTGCAGTTGGTGGTTTGAGGTCATCCCCCTCGCGCCGCTATCGCCCCGCCTGCACGGGCCTCAACGCGTTCAGCAATGCGTCCGCAATCCGGTCCAGCGGCAGCACATCCACTGCCGCATCCAGCTTCACCGCTTCGCGTGGCATCCCGTACACAACGCACGTTTCTTCGTTCTGCGCGATCGTGTACGCACCAGCGTCGCGCATGGCCAGCATTCCCTTGGCGCCGTCAGCTCCCATGCCGGTGAGCAGTGCGCCAACCGCATTGCGACCGGCGCAGCGGGCGACGCTCTGAAAAAGCACGTCCACGGCGGGCCGCTGGTGATGAACCTTTGGCCCGTCCTTCACGCGCGCGACCCAGCGTGCGCCACTCGCCTGCAGGATGAGATGCTTGCCACCCGGCGCCACGAGGGCGAGTCCGGGCGTAACGTAGTCACCATCACGCGCTTCCTGCACGCGCATCGCACAGACACTGTCGAGTCGTTTGGCGAACGACAGTGTGAAGTGCTCCGGCATGTGTTGCACGATCACGGTGCCGGGACAGTCCACCGGAAAGCGACGGAGCACCTGCTCGAGTGCCTGCGTACCACCGGTCGAAGCGCCGAGTGCAATGATCTTGTGCGTCGCGTCGAGCGTGGCCATCGTCGGACGTGCGATCGTTGGCCCGGCTTCGGTCGGTTCGGCGCGCTTCGCGACGCGCGCGTGTGATGCCGCTCGCACCGCGCGCACGAGTTCGTCCGCAACATCCGCCGCCGCCAATGACGACCCTGGCTTCGCCAGCACTTCCACGGCGCCCAGTGCGAGTGCGCGCAACGCCGTGTCGCTGTTCTGTGGCGTGAGCGAGCTCACCACCACCACCGGAATCGGAAAATGCCGCATCAGCTTGGACAGGAACGACAGCCCGTCCATGCGCGGCATTTCGATGTCGAGCGTGATGACATCGGGACGCAACTGCACGATGCGTTCACGCGCGACGTACGGATCGGTCGCGGTGCCCACCACTTCGATATCGGCATGCCTGGAAAGCGCGTCCGACAGGATACGCCGCACGAGTGCGGAGTCGTCCACGATGAGTACGCGAATGACACCCGGCTTGCGCACGACAGGCGCCGTCGTCGCGGTCAAGGGACGCACAGGAGCGCTCACGCGACCGTGGTAAGTGCTGGGGCCGCGCCGAACACGTACAGCGTCGACGAGACTCGTCCTTCCTCCACACCAAAGACGGCGCGCGCAGACGGCGAGTCGGCCTCTCGCGACGCAGATTCGCCCACGTCATGCATGCGCGGCGCGCTGAGATGAAAAACGGCTTCCGCGCCAGCGATGGCCGGCAGCAGGTTGCCGCAGATCACGTTCGCGAGCTCGCCGAGTGCATCACGCTGCAGCGGTGGCTGACGACTGCCTGCGTCGCCCAGCATGTTCGACACGATCATCGGCAGAATTACTGCACTCGCACTCAACACGAGACGACCGGTGAACGGACCGCGAAAATCCACGGACACCGTCACATCGAGCGGCGCTTCTTCCTGTTCCGGCGACGGCTCGTGCTCCGGAAAGAGAAGCGCGAGCTCCTCAAAAGTCGCCGCTGTCGTCTGCGACAGTGACAGATCCATAGTACTCGGCATCGGTGACTCCCGTAACACGAATGATGGTATCGCGCAGGGTCTCCGGCGCGAACGGCTTGCGGACGATTTCACAACCCAGCGCGTGCAGTGCAGCAAGACGGGTTTCGCTTCCTTCGGTGGACACGACGATGACGGGCAGCGCCTGAGTTTCCGGTGTCGAGCGGATGCGGCGCAACATCTCTTCGCCGTTCATCACCGGCATGTTGATGTCGAGCAGCAGCAGATCGACCCATTGATCCTGGAGCACGAAGAGCCCCTCCTCGCCGTTGGCGGCTTCGAGGACCGTGCCCAGCGGAAGGCCGCTCATCTTGAGGGTTCGGACGACCATCTGTCGCATGACAGCGCTGTCATCCACCACGAGAACGTTGAAGGCCATGTTGGTTTCCGTGTGCAGCGGTTAAAGCTTGCGTTCCATGCCGTTGATCTTGAGTGTGACGTCGCCGGATGCGACCTCCACCCACATCGTGCGGGATGTCTGTATCCCGCCCGTGTCGTGCGCCTGCACGAGCACGCCGTTCTTCCACAACAGCTTGCGCAACGCAATCATGTTGCGCTTCCCGATCTGAAAGCGATCGGCTTCCTCCGAGGCACCGGCGTGCGCACCACCCGCCACCTTGCAGACGATGCGCTCCTTCTTCGCGCCGAGCTTGTAGCACTCCTTGAACAGGAGGGGCACGCCGCTGTCCACGAACATGGCGGGCTTCTCCTGCATCTTCTGCGCATCGATGGTGCCGGTGGGCAACATGACGTGCAGCATGCCTGCAACTGACGCAACGGGATCGTAGATCACGATACCGAGACAGCTTCCGAGGGCGTACGTGATGAGTCGCTCTCCTGGCACAGCGGAGACCTTGAGATCGGCAACTCCCACGACGCGGTCCGTTAACCGGACCGGCGCGATCATGGTCACGTTACTTCACGTAGACGGCAGGTTGCACGTACCGAAAACGGTGCGTCAACCCGGTCAGGCTTTCACTGTGTCCGACGAAGAGATGGCCGCCCGGACGCAACAGCGCCCAGTAGCGTTCGACCAGCGTCTGCTGCGTGGCTTTCCCGAAGTAGATCATCACGTTTCTGCAGAGGATCGCGTCGAACGGTCCCTGCATTGGCCAAGGTTCCATCAGATTCAGCTTGGCGAACTGCACCAGCGTACGCAGCGCAGGTCCGGCGTCGGACACTTCGCGCCCGCTGTCATCCGTCTTCTGAGTCCAATACTTCTGCAACCATGACGAGGGCACGTCGGCCATCGTCTCCGCAGGATATCGACCGGCTTTCGCCTGGCCGAGTACGCGGTGACTGATGTCGGTCGCGAGAATCTTCACGCGACGTGGTGTGTCGGCGCCCATTGCTTCATTCACGAGCATGGCCAGCGTATACGGCTCTTCACCGGTTGAGCAACCGGCACTCCAGATCCGCACCGGGCCGCGGAGATCGGGGAGCACCTGATCGCGCAGGTAGTCGAAGTGCGAGACTTCGCGCAGGAAGCTCGTCTTGTTCGTGGTGAGCGCGTCGATCATCTCCGCGAACTCGGCACGACCTGGCTCCGACTGCACGAAGGAGAGATACGCACTGAAATTGGAAAGACCGAGTTTTCGTAGCCGCTTGGCCAGCCGTGCGCGGACGAGTCCTTCCTTCCCCTCGCGCATCCGGATGCCCGCGTGCTCATAGAGCATGTCGGTGATCCGGGTGAACTGCGCCGGAGTCAAGTCGCACTCGACAAAGATTCCGCCTGGTGCGGCGATCGGTGGCATGACAGTGCGGGTCTGACGCACTACGCGCCGTGCGACTGCGCAGCCTGCAACGCTTCGAGCTCGCTGGTGACCAGCACCTTGTCGATATCGAGGAGCAGCTTCACCCGACCACCGGCCTTGCCGATGCCGAGCAGGAATTCGGTGTGGATGCCGGCGCCGAAACTCGGCGCGTCCTCGATATCGGCTCCGGCAATAGCCACGACTTCGCTGACGCGATCGACGACGATGCCCGTTTGCACGCCCGTCATCTGCACGACGATGATGCAACTGTCGTCGCTGCCTTCCGGCTCCATGTGAAACTTCTTGCGCAGATCGGTGATGGGGATGACCTTGCCGCGCAGGTTGATCACGCCGCGCACGAATTCGGGCATCCGCGGCACGCGCGTGATCGGCTGCATGCCGATGATCTCGCTGACCTTGAGGATCTCGAGTCCGTACTCTTCACCGGCGAGAAAGAACGTGAGGTACTTGCCTGCACGGGAGGACGTGGCGATCGGGGTGTCGTGGTGCATGCTCATGGCTCGCTCTGCAATGAATGGTGTTGGATGTGGCACCGATTGGTGCCGACATCCCGGTAGTCCGTGCCCCGTCGGCGGAGCATGTCTGTCTGCAACCGTCAGGCGGCGACGTCGCGCTGTCGGTCGCGATCACGCGTGAGCGGCGTGATCGCGTCGGTCTGGGCCAGCGCCACGGTTTCGTTCACATCGAGAATGAGTCCGACGCGACCGTCGCCGAGGATCGCACCGCCGCTCACACCGGGCACCTTGCCAAGTGCCGCACCGAGCGTCTTTGCCACGACCTGCTGCTGTCCCAGCAGTTCATCCACCAGCAACGCGGTGCGACGGTTTCCGTCGCCGACGATCATGAGCAGTCCTTCGAGCGGACTCTGCACGGCATCCGAGACGTCGAAGAGACGGTGCAGGCGCACGATCGGCATCAGCTCGCCGCGCAGCAGCACCACTTCACCATGTCCGACCACGGTGCTGAGCATCGACGGCTCGGGCCGGAAGCTCATGTGGATGTGCGTGAGCGGCACGATGAAGCGTTCCTGACCAACGCGTACGATCATGCCATCTGTGATCGCGAGCGTCAGCGGCAGACGAATCGCGAATGTCGTACCCTGGCCCGGCGCCGACGTGATGTCGACGCGGCCGCGAATGGACTCGAGGTTGCGTCGCACCACATCCATGCCGACGCCACGACCGGAAATGTCGGTCACCTTTTCGGCGGTGGAAAACCCGGGGGCGAAGATAAGTGCGAAGACATCGCTGTCCGACATGTTCTTGTCCGACTCGATCAATCCCTTCTCGATGGCCTTGGCGACGAGCTGCTCGCGATAGAGACCGCGACCGTCGTCGATCAATTCGACAACGACATTGCCCGACGCGTGATATGCGGAGAGACGTACCGTGCCTGTGTTGGATTTGCCCACCTTCGCGCGATCAGCCGGCCCTTCGAC
>CAYWCJ010000312.1:0-5791 GCA_964456595.1 uncultured Gemmatimonas sp.
CGACAAGCTCTTTGGCGGCGAGGGCAACGACACCCTGCAGGGCGGTGACGGCGCGGACGACCTCACGGGCAACGCGGGCGCCGACAGCCTCGACGGGGGCGAGGGCAACGACCGGCTCTACGGCGAAGCGGGCGACGACCGGCTCCAGGGCGGTGCGGGCAACGACCTTCTGCAGGGGGGCGAGGGCGCGGACAGTTTGGAGGGCGGTGACGGCGCGGACGTGCTCTTCGGCGAAGCGGGGGACGACCGGCTCGAGGGCGGCGAGGGCAACGACGAACTGCAGGGCGGTACCGGCAAGGACACGCTCGAGGGCGGCGCAGGGGGCGACATCCTATTCGGCGATGCCGGCGACGACACCCTTTCGGGCGGCGAGGGCAACGACAGCCTCGCGGGCGGCGCGGGCAACGACCTCCTCGCGGGCGGTGCGGGCAACGACGTGCTCGACGGCGAGGCGGACAACGACACCTACCTCTTCAATCCGGGCGACGGTGAAGACAGCATTGTCGATAACTCGGGTGCGAACACCATCCGCTTCGGCGCGGGGTTCGCACCCGCCAGCCTCACGGTCACCAAGGCCAAGGACACGCTCAACCGCGAAGGGGCGTTGATCTCCTCAGGTACCGACCGCCTCTTCGTGCTCGGCGGGCTCACGCGCGCGGGCGACAGCTACGAATTCGCCGACGGCTCGGCCTACTCCATCACCGGCCTGCTCAAGCTCGCGCAGCGCCCCGGGGCATCGCTTGCCGGCACCACCGGCCCAGAGCTCGTCGAAGGCGGCACCGGCGACGATCGCATCGAAGGCGGCGCGGGCAACGACGTGTTACGCGGCGGCTACGGCGCGGATACGTACGTCTTCAATGTGGGCGACGGCTTCGACACGATCGAGGACTACGAGGGGCTGAACGTGGTCGAGTTCGGCGCGGGCATCGATCCGGCGGCGGTGACGGTCACGGCACTGCCGGAGTTCTTCGGCACGCAGACGCACCTCTATGTCTCCTACGGCGCGGGTGATCGCATCACCATCCTTCGCGGCGCGCAGGGCAACGTGGACGAGTACCGCTTCAATGACGGCACCACGCTCACGCACGCGCAGATGATGGAGCGCCTCACCGTGCCGGTGACGCTCTTCGGAAGCTCGGAAGACGTCATCGACGGCCCCACGCGCTTCGGCGGGGGCGCGGGCGATGAGATTAATGGCGGCAGCGACGATGAGACGCTGGACGGCCAGAGCGGAAATGACTTCGTCTACGGGGGCGAAGGCAACGACACTCTTTACGGCGGCGCGGGCGACGACCGGGTTTTCGGCGACGCGGGCGACGACCTTCTCGCGGGCGGCACGGGGCTGGACCGGTTGTATGGCGGGGCGGGCGACGACACTTATCTGTTGAATTCCGGCGAAGGCGCAAAGGTGATCGCCGACAGCGAGGGCGTCAACACGCTGCTGTTCGGCGCGGGCATTGGGCTTGAAGACGTGGTCTCGCTGTCGGGCGGCGGGACGGACGGCACCGATTTCGTTTCGGTGCAGGTGGGCGGTGCGGTCGGCGCACTGATCACGGGCGGCATCACCGGCAGCGGTGTGCAGCGCTTCGCGTTCGAGGATGGCACGGTGTTCGACCGCGCGAGCTTTCTCGAGGCCACGCTGGGCGACGCGATCCGCTTCGAATGGAACGACTCCAATGCGATGAGCCTTGCCGGCAGCCGTTTCGGCGACACGCTTGTGGGAGGCGCGGGCGACGACGCGATTTCGGGCGGCGCGGGCGACGATTTCCTCGCCGGGCAGGCGGGCAACGACGTGATCGACGGCGGCTCGGGCGACGACTTTCTCGCGGGCAATGCCGGTAACGACACTCTCGAAGGCGGCGCGGGCAGCGATTCGTTCCTGCTTGGCCTCGGCATGGGCTTCGACACGATCACGGACAGCGGTGGCAATTCGACGCTGGTGCTGGAGAGCGGCACGCCGGACGCTGCATTCAGCGCGCGGCGCGACGGCGACGACCTTGTCTTCAACACGCGCGATTCCATCGTGGACGGCGCGCGCATAGCCGGCTTCTACTCTGACCCCTCGCGGTGGTCGGTGAAACTGGCCGGGGGCAGCACCGTTGCCGCAACGGACTGGCTCGCCACGCTGTCCGCGCCAGCGCCAACGCCGGATGTGCAGGCCTGGGCCGATCGCTACCGAGGTCAGGTGCAGGCCTACGAGGGCGGGCGGTGGGCCGCTGACGGCTATACCTACGGCGCGGCTTTGCGCTGGCACCGGCAGATCACCAGCGCCTCGCAGTCCTTCCGCAGCGTTCAGAACGACTCTCGCGGGTTTTCCGAGGTAATCCAGGTTTCGGACGACCCCGTCATCGGCCGGACGAATCCGGCCAGCACCACGCAGTATGCGTTTTCGTCAGGCAGCGAGTCGATCGTCTGGACGGCGAACGATCAAACTCCGGCCCGGTTCGCCGCCCGTGGGCGTTCCTCCAGCCCGTACTACTTCGACCTTTCGGGCGGCGCCAACGGCGTGCAATTCCCGCTCGATTCCGTTCTGGTGCCGGTCTACAGCGGTAATACACGCGATCCTTTCACGGGCGCATTCACACCCAACCTGACCGGGTACTACATCTACCCGGCCAACTTCGATCCCGCGAATGCCCCGCAGGTGCCCACCACGCGGACGGTCACCACCTCGTCGTTCGACGAAACGTTCGTCCTGGAAACGATCACGGCGGGCGAGTCCGCGAACTACATCGTCGTGGGTCAGGGATATACGCTCGCCTATGGCGGCGGGGACGACGACACGATCGAGACCTACGACGACGGGCGTCCGACGAACTCACCGGGACAGTTCTACGCCGCTGGAGCCGGCGCGGATACCGTCGCCGGGTCCCGCGGCGCGGACGTGATTGCCGGCGGATCGGGCAATGACACGCTCGATGGAGCGGACGGCGGGGACGACTACGTGTTTTTCGCGGGCGACGGCGCGGATAGGGTCCACGACCTCGGCCAGACGGCCGGCGGCTTCCAGCCGGACGGCTTTGCGGCCGTCTTCTCGCCGGATTCGATCCAGACCGACACGATTCATGTCCCGGTGGCGTTCGCCGCAGTGACCCTATCGTGGACCGATACCGTCGCTTCCGCGCTGTACTACGACCCGCAGCGGCATGGGCTTTTCTTCACCAACGAGCCCGGCCAGGCACAGTCGGTCTATGCGCATCTGCAGATCGGCTACGGGGCTGGCGATGTCATTACAACGCCAATCGCGCAGGCCGACGACCCTGCGGGACAAGGCATCGAGCGCTTCAGCTTCGCCGACGGGACGGTTCTCACGCGAGCCCAGCTGCTGGCGCTCGCGCCGGCGCACGACACGAACATCCACGCCGCCGACAATACGTTTTCCGGTTCGGGGGTGCTGTGGGGGGCCGGCGGCAACGACACGATCGATGGCGGCGCGAACGACGACTGGCTGTTAGGCGGCGAAGGCGACGACACGCTGCGCGGCGGCGATGGCAACGACCAGTTGTTCGGAGGGCTCGCGGCCGATCGCATGGAGGGCGGCGCGGGGGACGACAAGCTCGGCGCGCGCGGTATCGAGTTCTGGGGTGCCGGAAACACCTATGCAGGCGGCGAGGGCGGCGACCGGCTGTACGGCACGATCAACGCGGACACCTACGAGTTTTCGCTCGGCGATGGGGTCGACGTGGTGCAGGACTATTTCTCGCTGATCCAATCCGACTACGACGACTATACGGATGTGTCCTATGGCGGTCCGGCCTATTTCGCGTATGCGGGAATCGACACCTCCGAGACATCGCGCCGCGCTACCGATACGGTGCGATTCGGGGCCGGCATCACCTCCGACGACGTTGGACTGACGCTCGACCAGGAAAACGTTCTGATGCGCGTGGGTGCCGCGGGAGACGGCATGCTCATTGCGGGCGCGACATCGAGCGATCCGGTCGCAACCTCCATGATCGGCACCCTAGAGTTCGCCGACGCCACCAGCATGACGTTCGCGCAACTCGTGGCGCGGGGTTTCGACATCGACGGCACCCCCGGCGACGACTATCTCGAAGGCACGAGCGGGACCGACCGGTTTTACGGCGGCGAAGGCAGCGACAGCTACTACCTGCGCACGGGATCGGGTGCCGACCGGATTGTCGAATCCGGGCCTGCAACGGATACCGACACGCTCTACGTGGACGCGACCTCCTCGGGCGTTACCGTCACGCAGGAAGGCAATGATCTAGTGGTGACGATGCTGGGCGGCGCGGATCGGATCGCGATGCGCTGGTTCGATCAGGCAAACAAACCCGTCGAAGCCGTGCAGTTCTTCGATACGGCCTGGAGCGCGGCGGAGTTGCAGGCGCGTGTTGGCGAGAGCCGCCTGAACGGTGCGCCGGTCCTGGTGCAAGCGATCGACGCGCAAACCGGCACCGAGGGTACGGAGATCTCATTCTCGTTCTCCCAAGACACGTTCTCCGACCCGGATACCGGCGATACGCTGACCTACACGGCCTCGCTCGCTTCGGGCGCTGCGCTGCCCGCTTGGCTCAACCTCGACGCGGCAACGCGCACCTTCTCGGGCCTGCCCGGGGTCAGCGACGCGGGTACGTACACGCTGCGCGTCGCGGCGACCGACACGCTCGGCGCGGAGGCGCAGGTGGAGTTCGAACTCGCGATCGCCGAGGTCAATGACGCGCCGGTCGTCACGGATCCGCCGCAGGCTGGAGCGGCAATCCAGGGGCAGTCCTTCGCGTACACCTTGTCTTCAGCCACCTTCAGCGACACGGACCAGACGGGGCCGCTCGCACTCGATGCGCGGCGCGCGGACGGTTCGGCGCTGCCGTCGTGGCTCACTTTCGATCCGGACACGGGCACTTTCTCAGGCACCCCGGGCAATGCCGACGTGGGGACGCACGATCTCGCGGTGACCGCGACCGACGATGCCGGCGCTGGCGCGACCGCGTCATTCTCGGTCGTGGTGCAGAACGTAAACGACACGCCGTTCGCGGTAGCAGGGATCGTCACGCAATCCGCGAGCCAGGGCGCGGGATGGTCTCTCGACCTGCGCGCAGTGTTCGCGGACGTCGACCTGGGCGACACGCTTGCCTGGTCGGTCACGCGCGCGGACGGGAGCGCGGCCCCGGCGTGGCTGCTGGCCGATGCGCAAGGTATTCGCGCGGCGGCCGGCGGCGCCGTAGCGGGTAGCTACCAGCTCAAGGCGGTTGCCGGCGACTTGCAGGGCGCCAGCGCATCGGTGGATTTCACGCTCGATGTTTCGGGCGCCAATTCGGCACCGATTGTTTCCGCGTCAGCCCTTCAAACCGCAATCAACGGCACGAATGTGGCAGCGGGGACGCTGTTTTCGGTAACGGATGCGGATGCCGGCGATGCCGTCGAAGGCTACGAATTCTGGGACTCCACGGCCGGCAACGGGCATTTCAGCGTCGGCGGTGCCGAGCAGGCGGTGAATTCCGCCATTGCAGTGAATGCCGCGAATCTGGCGACAGTGACGTTCGACGCAGCCTCGGCGCCGGGCTCGGACCTCGTTTGGGTGCGCGCCTCCGACGGTGAGCTTTGGAGCGAGTGGAAGAGCTGGACGATGAACTCCTGGCCGCATCTCACCAACGCGGCGCCGGTCGCAACGGCATCTGCGTCGAGCTCGGACATCTTGCGCGGTCAGGCTGCGACCGCAAGCACGTTGTTCAGTGTCACCGACACCGACGGCGACTCGATCGCGGCCTACGAGTTCTGGGACGACGGCTCGGGCGGCGGGTACTTCCGCGTCAGTGGCATCGCGCAAGCC